>JBBQCO010000004.1:0-71019 GCA_038318785.1 Desulfobulbales bacterium
CTTCGCCGGATTAAGCGGCAGATCCTGGGCTTTAGCCATCTTGATCGAAACCGAATCGAACTTGTTAAGAAAGGAGGTACAGCACAACTCACGGCCGCAGGGCCCGAGTCCACCGGTCATCTGGGTTTCGTGGCGGACCCCGATCTGGCGCATCTCCACCCGTGTCCTGAATTCCTGCACCAGCACCTTGACCAGCTCGCGGAAATCAACCCGGCTTTCGGCAGTAAAATAAAAAATGATCTTGGAGCCGTTAAAAAACCGTTCCACCCGCACCAGGTGCATCGGCAAACGCAGTTTTTCAATATGACGCCGGCACAGACGGAAGGCCTCCTGTTCCAACTGCGGCAGCAGGGCCTGTTTTTCCCGTTCCTCGTTACTGGCCCGGCGATGAATACGATAGCCCACCGGCCGGTCCATGGCCGCTTCCACCACCACGGGGGTACGGCTGACTACGATCGCCGGTTCCGGCCCCTGCTCGGCCCGAACCATCACCCGGTCACCCCGGACGAGATCGGCAAGATGGGCGCTGGCGGTAAGTTCCTGGCCCTGCTCGCGAAATCTGATTTTATAATAATGAAGAACCGCTTCCTCGCCACTACTTGCCCCTATCGGGGACGGCTCGGCGGGCTGCTGTTCGATGTGCGCGTCTGTCATGATATTTCAGGCCAAGGGGGTACTGCAGTCAAAAAGATCCAGGAGAAGCACTTCGCTGGTCAGACCACGGTTACAGTTTCTGGCAAGTGCTTGTTCCGCCAGATCAACAGCGGCCATCTTAGCAGAAAGCTGTTGCAAATTCCAGCGTTCTCTTGCCCGCTCCACCTCGGGCGCTCCGCTGCAGACAGAGGTTCTGGTTCGGGCGGCCATGGTATCTTTCAAAAAAATGCGCAGCAGGGCCAGCAAGGGGGCAATCCTCTCCTTGGCCTCGGCCAGATCGACCGCCAGGGCCAGCGCCCGCTCTACTCGCTCGGCTGCTTTATCGTGCTTGGCGAGCAATGCCTCGACAATCCGCCCGTAGAGCGCAAGAATACCGTCCGCCTCGATGGCAAGCGCCTGACCAGGGCACCCGTCCGCCAGGGCCGCCAAGGCCAGACTCCCGGGATCATCGAGCTCCGGTCGATGCGTACGGATGATTCCGGCTGCCAGAGCCAGCGGCAAAGGGGCAAAGGGGATAACCTGACAACGGGAGACAATGGTGTCCAGAAGCGACCCGGCCGCATTGCCCACCAGCAGGAGAAGGTTGTCGGCAGGCGGCTCTTCCAACACCTTGAGCAGGCTGTTCGCCGCTTCGCGCCGCATGGTGTGCACCTCCTCAAGCAGCACGATGCGCAGTCGGCTCTCAAACGGGGCAAAATTAAGTGCTTTTTTTAATTCACGAATCTGGTCGATCTTGATCGCTGCTCCGTCCGGGCGGATGCGCAGGAAGTCGGGATGATTGCCCGACTGGAATTTCAGGCAACCGGGGCAGGTGCCGCAGGGGTGGTCCGCAAGCGGATCACGACAAAGGAGGATGGCCGCAAGATCAAGCGCCACGGTGGTCTTGCCGACCCCGTCCGGTCCGGCAAACAGGTAGGCGTGGGCCAAACGGTTGCTCGTCAAGGCCCGACTCAACAGAGTGAGCGCCTTGGTCTGCCCGAGGATTGCGGAAAAGGCCATGGCTCAGAACAAGGTTTGCTGCCGCTGCGGCGCCGCCTTCTTGGCTCGCGGCGGGGCGGCGGATTCCGGTGGCGAGAGGTTGTCCACCTCCCGGGCCTCCTCCGGAACGTCACCCTGAACCGCTGTCGGGGCTTCCTCCACACCACCGGCCCGGAGATAGAGATACCGTTCCAGATGCCGTTGGTATTCGGACCACTGCCAGCCGCTGCCGCTCATCTTCGCCTGCAATCCCGCCATGTAGTTCATCTTGGCATCAATATCGTCGAGATGATGGAGCAGGATGGCCTCGGGGGTCATCGGCAGGACAGGAGAACCGAAACCGTACTGGCCATGATGACTGAGGATGATGTGCATCAGTTGGTCCACCTGGTCCGCACTGACACCGTCCACCTGGTCCATCGCCTTGCGCACCAGCTCGACCCCCAGAACCAGATGCCCGACCAGCCGTCCCCGATCGGTATAGCCAAAGGGCGGCCGGGCGAAATCGAACTCCTCGATCTTGGCTAGATCGTGGAGCAGAGCGCCGGCGATGAGCATGTCCCGGTCGACAAGCGGATAATGGCTTGCTGCCTTTTCCGCCATGCCGACAATGGACAAGGTGTGTTCGATCAAACCGCCGATGTAGGCATGGTGCAGTTTCTTGGCGGCCGGGGCCCGTTGAAACCGGGCCAGCGTTTCCCCCTGAAAGATCGCCTGCAGGAGAGCTCGCAGCGACGGCTCGACAATGCCCTCGATGACCGCATCCAACTCGGCGGCCATCTCAGCCAGCGGGCGGGCGCTTGTGGGCATGAAATCCGCCAGATCAACCGCCGAATCCGCCACCCGCTGAAGCGCATTGACGCCCAACTGCATCTGGTCGCGAAAGGGCTTGGCCACGGCCTGCACCAGGACGAAGCTTCCCTCCTCAGCCAGGGTGTCGAACTGGAGGGCGTTGTCCCAGATCCTGGCTTCGATCTCCCCGGTTTTGTCCATCAGACCGAGGGCCAAGTAGGGTTTGCCGGCCTTGGTTTCGGCCAGCGATTTTTTCGAGACCAGAAATACATCCTGGAACGGCTGCCCGGCGGTCAACTGGGCGACAAATATTTTCTTTGCAGGTACTGGCATGATAAGGTCTCCTCATCTCCGGCTTCCCATCCAATGGAACCTTGGCCGGCGAGATCGAGCAGAATAGGATAGAGTGCAACGGAAGAAGAGGCTATCTCCGCCCGCCCCTTGCCGCTGCCGGCATTTCGGGTATAGTGATCGCACTTCTTCCTGGCCGGGCCGACAGGTTCCCTGTGATACACCATCTCTGAGTTCATGTGCAAGCAGTTATGAAAATCGACCTTCTGATAACCAACTGTGCGATTCTCCCGGTTCCCGGCAGAGAGACGCTGATTACCCCCGGATTCGTCGCCATTGGCTCTGCAAAAATCCTTCTGGTCGGTCCCATGGCTGAGTGTCCGGTGGCAGGGACAGGGACAGTGCTGGACGGACAGGGACAATTGGCCCTTCCCGGCCTTGTCAACGGCCATTGCCATGCACCCATGACTCTGTTTCGAGGCCTGGCCGACGACATGGACCTGGCCACATGGCTCTATGCCCATATATTTCCTGCCGAGGCCCGGCAGGTCAACCCCGAGATGGTCTACTGGTGCAGCAAACTGGCCGCCGCCGAGATGCTGCTCAGCGGCACCACCACCGTTGCCGACGGCTATTTTCTGGAGGATGAAGTGGCACGCGCCTGCGCGGAAACAGGGCTGCGGTGCGTGGCGGCCCAGGCGGTGATCGACTTTCCTGCCCCAGGCGTGGAGGACCCGAAACGCAACATCGAGGTGGCAGCGCGTTTTCTTGAACGCTGGCAGGGACACGATTCGCTGATTACCCCGGCGGTCTTCGCCCATTCACCCTACACCTGCGCCAACGACACCCTGCGCCGGGCCAAGGAATTAACCCGAAAATTTCAGGTGCCGTTTTTCATCCATGCGGCCGAAACCAAGGAGGAACACAAACAAATCGCCGAACCTCTGGCGCCGACCCCGATCGGGCATCTGGAGGCGCTGGACATCCTCGACCGAGACACGGTCTGCGTCCACTGCGTCTGGGCGGAGGAACGGGATCTCGATCGCCTGGCCGAACGCGGTGCCAGCGTGGTAACCTGTCCCCAGAGTAACAGCAAACTGGCCTCGGGCCGAGCGCCGCTCGCCGCTCTATTGCAACGGGGGCTGAGGGTTGCCCTGGGGACCGACTCCGCTGCCTCCAACAACAGCCTCGACATGTTCCGGGAGATGGATTTCGCCGCGAAGATTCATAAAGTCAAACCCAGCGATCCCGTTGCCGTTCCAGCGCAACGCCTCCTGGAAATGGCCACCTGGGGAGGAGCGGACGCCCTCGGCCTGGCTGCAGGTCACGGCACACTCACCCCCGGAGCCCCGGCCGACCTGATCCTCGTCGACCTGCAACAACCGCATCTCCAGCCCTTCCACAGCCCCAACCTCCTGGTGTACAGCGGGGCGGCTGCCAATGTCCGCACCGTCATCGTCAATGGTCAACTGGTGGTAGCCAATCGAAAACTGCTCACCATCGACCTGGATGAAACCTGCCGGCAGGTGCGAAAACTCGCGGGTGGGTAAAAAGGGAACAACAACCTTCCCGCCGTTCGCTCAACTCAGATATTAAACCTGATATTGAGAATATCGCCATCCACAACAATGTAGTCCTTGCCCTGGACATACAGCTTGCCGGCCTTTTTCAACTCAGCCTCGCTGCCATGGGCGATCAGTTCGTCATATTTGATCACCTCTGCCCGGATAAACCCTTTCTGGAGATCCGAATGAATAGCGCCAGCGGCCACCGGGGCCGGCGAATTGACCCGGACAAGCCATTGGTGGACTTCATCCTTGCCGACCGTGAAAAAAGAAACCCGACCGAGCGCCTTCAAACATAATTTGGCCAGGACCTCAAGGGCAGGCTCCACAATGCCAAGATCACGCAGGAAATCCTGCCGTTCTTCCTCGCTGTCAAGCAGGGCTATTTCCGATTCGACCTTGGCAGAGACTGCCATCGCCTCCATCTTGCCGGTCGTACAGATGCCGCGTACCCGCTCGAGCAGGGAGGCGTCATCAAGATTGTCCTCGGCCACGTTGAAGACCAGAATCAATTCTTTCCGGGTGATCAGGGGATAGCTCCGGATCAGCTGTTCCTCCTCTTCGATCAGATCCATCAGGCGCAGCGGCTGTTCGTTCTCGAGATGCGACTGCATTCGTTTCAGCAGATCAAGTTCCTTGACCTGGCGCTCATCCTTGATCTTTTTCAGGCTTGTTTCCAGACGTTCGATCCGTTTTTCCAGAAAAATCTGATCGTGCAGCAACAATTCCGAGTTAACCGTTTCGACATCGCGCAGCGGATCGACCGAACCTGACGCATGATAGATCGAATCGTCCTCAAAAGCGCGGACCACATGACAGAGCGCATCGACATCACTGATATCGCGGAAGATGTCGCCCTTGGCAATTGATTCCTGTTCCATTCTGGGCAACAGCACCAGATCGATGCGCGCCCGCGTCTCCTTTTTCGGCTGGTAGAGCGCCACCAGGCGATCAAAGCGCCCGTCGACAATGTCTGCCGTTCCGGGAATCGGCTTCGGCGGCCCCCCCGCCTCGTGCAGCTCGCTACCGGTCAATACCTGAAAAAGCGTTTTCTTACCCGTTTGCGGCAAGCCAATGATTCCAACTTTCATAAGTTCCTCTGCTGGTCGTGACGGACGTGAAGGTCCGAAGCTGTAAACGCTGACAGCGGTCCCGGTGCAGGACCGCTTCACTGTGAATAATTTCTGGCACGGTGGCCTCACCGGCGAGTTACCTTAAACCATACAGGAAAAAAAATCCCTGTTCTTCCGGCCAAGGAGCCCTTTTTCCCAAGCATTCAGGAGGCCAACTGCGGCACCGACCAAGGATGCGGTCGGTCACTCAGCTCCTTGTGTCGATTGGCTCCTCATTCGAGGAGCTTGCATTCAATCGAACCCATTGATTTTTTCAGATTTTGCTTTATAGTGGGACAACAAAAAAATATTTCAATTTCTACTATCTAACGGAGGTTGCAATGGCTGACGAAGCAAAAAAAAATGTGTGCCCGACCTGTAATGGCAAGGGAGTTATCGATGGCGTGTGCGAAACTAGCGGTGAATGGCAGGGGAAAAATGCAGACGGACAAGTCTGTACCCCTGACCAAAAATGCCCGACCTGTAAGGGTACAGGAAAGGTAGAAGGCTGATTTTTTTCCTGTTGCCGGAAGCATGTGCAAACATGCTTCCGGCATGTATTGCCCGTATAAAAAAAACCGGGTTGTTCCTCTCAAACCAGTCGATGTTTGAGAGGAACAACCCGGTTTTTTTTATGGTTCTTAAAAAACGAAAGGGGGCACCCGACTGAAATTTTCCTGCCGAGCCCCCCCTTCCTTCACCACAATAAATTCAATTTGCTCACAGGGCCTTATTGGCTTCCATATGTAACACCAGATCCAGCATACGGTTGGAATAGCCCCATTCGTTATCGTACCAGCTCATGATCTTCACCGAGGTCCCCAACACCTTGGTGCAGAGACCATCGACAATCGAAGAATGGGGATCCCCCTGGAAATCAATCGAGACCAGCGGTTCTTCGGTGTACCCCAGATAGCGGTTAGCGGCAGCGGCCAGGGCTTTGTTGACCTCCGAGACGGTCGTTTCCCGCTCGACCTCGATCACCACATCAACGAGCGAAACATCCGGGGTGGGAACGCGAACCGCCAGGCCGTCGAACTTGTTCTTCAACTCCGGGATGACCAAAGCCACTGCTGCCGCCGCGCCGGTCTTGGTCGGCACCATCGACATGGCAGCGGCCCGTGCCCGACGAAGATCGGAATGCGGAAAATCAAGCAGTCGCTGATCGCCGGTATAGGAATGGACCGTTGTCATCAAGCCCCGCTTAATCCCAAAATTATCCAAAATAACCTGCGCCACCGGTGCCAGGCAGTTGGTCGTACAGGATGCATTCGAGACCACATGATGCACGGTGGGATCATACTCATCCTCATTGACCCCCATGACTATAGTCTTGACCTCGCCCTTGGCAGGGGCCGATATAATAACTTTGGCCGCACCGCCGTCGATATGCGCCTTGGCAGACTCCATATCACAGAAAAGTCCGGTGCACTCAAGCACATATTCGGCACCAAGGCTCGCCCAGGGGATCTCGCCCGGTTTTCGATGACTGGTGATGGGAATAGTCTTACCATCAACCACAATGCTGTTTTCCCCGGCGGTTACCTGTTGACCGGAACGACCCATAACGGAATCGTATTTCACCAGATGGGCAATGGTTTTCACATCGGTGAGATCGTTGATGCCGACAATCTCAATGTCGGCAAAGGCGGGATCCTTGCCCAATGCCCTAAAAATGTTTCTGCCAATACGACCAAATCCGTTTATGCCTACTTTTATTGCCATGGTATGCCACTCCTTATAAAAAAGTTACGGATTATGCGCCTGTTGTTTCCTTACGATTCCTCTCTATCCTTCCCAATGATTGCATGGAGTTGCGCCACTCGAACAAAAGCCTCTTGGCAACACCGGTCGCAAGCCAGGGCCCTCTCATACAACCGCAGGGCTTGCTCATACCACTGCCCCCGAAAAAAATTCTCGGCTGCCAGACAAAAACCAGCGGCCGCGCCGCCGGTAAAGATGCCGGCAAACAGTTCGTCTAGGGATTCTCCCCAGAGTTCCATTAAAACTTCTTCCTTCTCCGACAATAGACGAACGACCAGCCTGTTATCGATCAATGCAGGCAGCATCAATCGGAGCAGGTAATTCACCTGCCCAAAGAGGAAGCCGACTCGCTCCATTTGCCGGGAAACATCTCCCGTGATTTGGCCAATCAGCATCCTGACGTCTTCAACCGGAGACACGCCGACACGGCCCTGCTGACGCAAACCCATCTGCTCAACAAGGGTATCCACGGTTGCGGTTCTCGCGCCATAATTACTCAGGAGATAGAGATTTTCCTTGAGTTTCATGCACTCATGGAACAGGGAACCGGTCAACCAGTCGAAGAGAACCCCGTGAAAATGCTCCTCCTCTTGAGAATGCGGCCAGATCTGATGACAGAGATCTTTCAACTGCCACAGCGGGCCCGTGTCCCTTTCGGTCCCCACCATGGTGGTGAATTGCTGCAGCAACTCGGCTTGAACCGCTTGCCGTTCTTGGTTGGGCACGCTGCCCTCTGCCACTTTTTCGTGCAGACATCCCTCAATGTAGCGATCGTAGAGTTGCTGAAACCAGGTGATGAGATGGAGAGAGTCGCTCAACACCTGGCGGACAAAATACTCTCTGCGGCCACCGAACCAGTCGCCTGCGCCCATTCCCCCAGTCGCGCGCCCAGCGCCTCGACTCCATGCCACCGCCTTATTGCTCCCCACCCGACATCTTCATCGCCTGGCGGTAAAGGTGTAAATACGCCTCCAGCACCTTCTCCCAGGTATGATTCCGGACAATCCGGTCAACCGCAGCCCTTTGCATCGAGCGTATTTTGGCGGGATCTTGCCTGTACACCGCCAAAGCCTCAGCTATTGCTGTTGCCAGGCTGGCCGATGCATTCTCGTCATAGGAAAATCCGGTTTCCCCGTTGATCACCTTGACCAGGCCACCCACCCGATGCACGATCGGCAAGTTGCCGAGTAATTGGGCGATGTAATCGGTGAGGCCACACGGTTCATACCGCGATGGAATCAAAAAGAAATCACCCGCCGCATACACCTGGTGGACGAGCAATGGATCGTACCCTTTCAGGAAACAGACCCTCCCTTGGCCCGTCTCGGACGTTGCCAAGTGTTCAAGTTCCTTCTCAAACTGAGGGGCTCCGGAACCAAAAATGAGGATCTGAACCAACGGCTCCACCGGCAACAGTTCATCCAGTGCATGGATCAGGATATCCACCCCCTTTTGCTCGGTTAAGCGACCAATAAAGGTGCAGAGCGGCATATTCGGCGAGACAACTAAGGTGCCATACTGCTTCACCTGCTCCCAGGGACCATGCCCAGCAATGGTTGCCAGCAGGGAGCGTTTGCACTCCTTTTTCCCTTCCAGTTCGCCTCGGGAAACAGAATACCCCGCCGCCAGATCCAAGCTCTCGGGAATGTTCGGATCAAAGGATGCGGGATCAATCCCGTTGGTAATGCCGGCCAGGATGACACCCCTCTCGAGAAGGGCATGCCCCAACCAGCCGGTCCGTGCATCGTCCGGTGTCGCTTGCAACTCCTGGGCATACTGCTCACTGACCGTATTGAGAATCGCATACTCCGAGGCGGCCACGAAGGGATCGAAACTGCCCCCCAACCTTCCTTTCATGATCACCTGCAGCGGCAAACCGGTCACGGCCTGGGCAAAGGCGAGATCGCCGATCTCCTGGTGATAGCCCAGACCGGCATTGTGGATAGTGACGACCGCCCCGGTGTGACGGAAGTAATGCCGGTAGCCGCTGTTCTCCCGCATCATCGCCGGCAGGGTCGCCGCGTGCCCGTCCTGGCAATGGATAACATCAGGGCGTTCATCAAGGAGAATCATCAGGTCGAGTGCAGCCTTCTGCAGGAGAATGTTCATGGCAAAATAGTCGTAATGCCCTCCCCCTTTGCGCTGCCAGGCCACCTCCCGCTCATCCTCCTCGGTATAGGTGTACACGCCCCGTTTGGTGGCGAAACGATCTGCCTCCACCAGGAAAAGGGTTACCCCATTGACGATCGCCTGCCAGACAGCGACCGATTCCCGTCGCTCCTCCGCAGGGTAATTCATGTCCACTGCAAAAGTGTGCTCATAACGGCGCCCACCGATGCGACCACTGCCTTGCCCGACACGAACACCAGAAAAACCAAGACGGGCAGCATCCATAAATCCGTATCGCGGCAAAATAACCCGGACCAAGCAGTCGCCACGGGCAGCCATTGTTTCCGCCAACTGACGACAGACATCCTTGACGCCGCCCGCTCCGGCCAGTTTGTCGTATTCCCGGCTGACCATCCACACCAGGCGGATATCTCTATTCTCGTCCTCTGATCTCGCTTCCACGTTCATGCTTTCCTTTGATTTCATGCAGAGGGATACAACGCCCCCCTCTTGCTCACCTGTCGCAGGCCTTCCCGATTATCGCGCTCTGAATTTCTTCCGCCAGCCGTTCCGGCGTCTTGCCGGCAGTCTCCAGGCATAGATCCGAACCGGCCAGATACAGAGGTTTTCGTTTATGCAGCAGTTCGCCGATCTCATCTTGAATGGCATGGCCGGTGAGTGAGGGCCGCTGCTGTGAAGAGTTGGGATCATCCCGCAACCGCTGCCTGATGGTGGCGATGTCGGCATCCAGCCAGACAACCAAGCAGACTTTTCTCAGTTCCTGCCACTCTTGCCGGTGTTCGATGGCCCCACCGCCGGTCGCCACAACGGTTTTCTCCATTGCAGCCAATTCGCGCAGTAACCGGCCTTCAGCCTGGCGAAAAAAAGCCCAGCCATGACGGGCAACGATATCGGCAATGGGAGCCCCCAGCCTTTGGCACAACAGGACGTCGGTATCGAGAAAGGCCCACTTGAGTTGTGCGGCCAGCGCCCGGCCAACCGAGGTTTTTCCAGTGGCGCGAAAACCGGTCAGGACAATGTTCTTCATGTTTCCATTCATATCAATACTGCTAGCATAAAAGAAACCGGACCGGCTCTTCAAGGAGAAAGCGGTAAATGGTTTTTTTTTCTTTTCTTTTTAACAAGCTCTTCTTACTGTTGAGTGCAGAAAACTCATGGACAGTTCCCGGGCCAACAGCATGGAATACAAAGACTACTATACAATATTGGGCGTTGCCCGCGATGCGACCCAAGACCAGATCAAACAGGCCTATCGCAAGGTTGCACGCAAGTTTCACCCCGACATCAGTAAGGAATCCAACGCCGAAGCCAAATTCAAGGATGTCGGCGAGGCCTATGAAGTATTAAAAGACCCCGAGAAACGAGCGGCCTACGACAAATTCGGCGCCAACTGGCGTGAAGGCCAGAATTTTGAGCCACCTCCTAACTGGGATGCCGGTTTTGAGTTCCGGGGCGCGGGGTACACCGGCGGCGACACCGACGGTTTCAGCGATTTTTTTGAATCCTTGTTCGGCCATGGTCAGACAGGGAGACAACGTCCACACGCCTTCCGAATGCAGGGCGAGGATCAACACGCCAAGGTCATCATCACCTTAGCGGATGCCTTTTTAGGCGCTCGGCAGACTCTCACCCTGACCCGCCCGGTGGTCGATGCCAACGGCCACGTCACGACCAGCCCGCATACCCTGCATGTGGTCATCCCCAAGGGCATCATTGCAGGCCAGCGAATTCGCCTCGAGGGCCAGGGGCTTCCGGGCTATGGCGGCAGCCCAGCCGGGGACCTCTACTTGGAGATAGCTTTTCAGGAAGACCGCCTTTTTCATGCGGACAAACGCGACATTCACTTGACGCTACCGATCGCGCCCTGGGAGGCTGCCCTGGGAGCCACCCTCACCGTGCCGACTCTTGGCGGCAATGTGCAGTTAAAAATTCCACCCGGCTCACAAGGGGGCAAAAAACTCCGTCTCAAGGGCAAAGGGTTATGCTCCGCCAGCCATCGCGGCGACCAGATCGTCACCCTGCAGATCGTTGTGCCCGAGGCAAAAACCGAGGAGCAGCGCAGTCTCTACCGGGCCATGGCGGAAAAAATGCCGTTCAATCCGCGTTCCGAACTGGGGACCTGAACAATGACCGAACAAAGACTCTACATCCAAGGCATAGTCCTGAACGAAGAAACCCGCTGCACCCTTGCCGACCTCTGCAGGCTGTGCAGTGTCAATGCCGAGATCATCCATGAGATGATCGAAGAGGGCATCATCACCCCAGAGGGGCCTTCCATTCGGGAATGGCATTTCACCTCTCTTGCGATCAAACGGGTACGGACCACGATCAGGCTCCAGCAGGATCTTCGCGTCAACTTGCCCGGTTGCGCCTTGGCCCTCGACTTGCTCGATGAGCTGGAAGAACTACGACGCCTTAGCCGCCACCGCTGAATGTCCGTCGTCTCCCCCCCTTCTTTAATTCCGTGAACCCGATCACCGCACTCCTCAATCAACTGCAGATCAACTCCCTCCTTCTGGGGGGAGCGGTTGGGGCTATCGTTGTCGCCGTCATCTTTCTTCTTGTCCTCAGCCGCTCGCAACGGCGCCAATGGTCTGCCTCCTTTCGCCTGGAACGGCTACAGGAACAATCCCGCACTCATGATGCGGAGATTCAAAGACTGCGCTCGGAACGCAACCAACTCGTCAAGGAATGCCGGAAAATCGACGCCGAAAATGCCTCGTTGCAGACCGCCTGCACGCTCATGCAGCAACAGATCCAGGAACGAAACGCCCTGCTGGCCGAAACCCGCAAACAGATCGAGCAAGACTTCCAGTTCCTGGCCGGAAAAATCATCAGCGAAAAAGGGGAGTTGCTCAACAGACAGCATGAATCCTCCCTGACTTTGCTGCTGCGCCCGTTCCGCGACCAGTTACTGGACTTCAAAAACAAGGTCGAAGAGGTGTACGACCGCGATTCACGGGATCGGGTCTCCATGATCAAGGAGATCGAGCACCTCAAACAACTCAACCGCCAGGTCAGCTCCGATGCCGCCAACCTGGCGGAGGCCCTTCGCGGCAGCAACAAACTCCAAGGGCAATGGGGCGAAATGATCCTAGCCCGGCTGCTCGAAGCATCCGGCCTGCGAAACGGAACGGAATTTGCCCTCCAGGTTAGCCTGAAAACCCCTGACGGCACGACCTTTCAACCTGATGCGCTCGTCTATCTCCCGGAGAACAGGACTGTGGTCATCGATGCCAAAGTCTCGCTCAAGGCCTTTGCGGATGCCCACAGCGCCCGTGACGAGGCCCAGAAACAACAACAGGTTAAGCTGCATCTCGACTCGATCAAGCGCCAGGTCAACCTCCTCGCCGGCAAACAGTACCAGCAACTGACCGGGACCGGATCCCTTGACTTTGTTCTGCTGTTTATCCCGATCGAAGGGGCATTTCAGCTTGCGGTTGAACAGGAACCGGATATCCTGATCAGCGCCATGCAGCGCAAGGTTATCCTCGCCAGCCCCTCGACCCTGCTGGCTATCCTCCGGACTGTTCACCATCTCTGGCGCATGGACGAGCAGAACCGCAATAGTTTAGTTATTGCCAAACAAGCGGGGAGTCTTTATGATAAATTCGTTGGTTTCACCGAGGCCTTTGAGGAGATTGGCCTCCGCCTCAACCAGACCCAGCAGGCCTGGCACACGGCACGAAACCGATTGAGCTCCGGCCAGGGTAACCTGATTGCCCGGACCGAAGCACTCAAAGACCTGGGAGTGCAATCGAGCAAGCAATTGCCGGACTCCCTCAAAACCATAGCTTCTGTTGTAGGAGAAACACCATGAAACACCTGAGTATTATTGCCCTGCTTTTTTTACTGCTGTTGTCCTCCTGTGCCACCAAGGGCCAGACCGGCGCTGTCGGCGGTGCAGCTGCAGGTGCCCTCGTTGGCCAGGCGATCGGTCACAATACCGGAGCGACCCTGATCGGCGCGGCGGTGGGTGGCTTGCTCGGTTATATCGTCGGCAATGAGATGGACAAGTATGACCGCGAGCAGTTAAATCACACCTACGAACGCGGTGTTTCCAACCAGCGGTCCTCTTGGGTCAACCCTGATAGCGGCAACCAGTATGCGGTTACCCCGCAACCGGCCTATCAAAACCCCAGCACCCACCGGGTTTGCCGAAAGGCTGAGATTGAGGCGGTGATCGACGGCAAGCCGCAGAGAACCTATAGCACGGCCTGTCGCGACGAATACGGCGCCTGGCAACTGCAGCAGTAATCCCCATTCCCGGGAAAAGTAATGCCCAGGGGCGAGTTGTCGGTTACCACCGACAAACGGCAGGAAATGATCGACCTAACCGGTCGGCTGCAGCAGGCTGTTTCGGCTAGCGGCATCGAGGAAGGGATTGTTTACCTGTACAATCCTCACACCACGGCGGCATTGATCATCAACGAGGGGGCTGATCCGGATGTTCAACGGGATATTCTCGGAGGACTGGACCGGATCGTCCCCGCTGATTATCCATACCGCCACGGTGAAGGCAACTCACCTGCCCATCTGATGACTGCCTTGACCGGCACATCTGTCACCGTTTTTCTCCACCAGGGACTCCTGCAACTGGGGACTTGGCAACGCATTTTTTTCTGCGAATTTGACGGCCCCCGTAACCGCCAGGTCTGGTGGAAAATTCTCGCAGGGTAACTTCCCACCGACGGAGAGACAATGTTCTTCGGACTCAATCGCGCTACAGACGAACAATCTCTTATCACCTTTCTCCACCAGTTCGGCGATGATCGCCTCACCCGTGAGCTTGTTCCCCGGATGAGCGAAGCAGAGATTCATCAGGTTGTTGACCTGCTGACCCTGATCATGCGCAATCACCTGAGCAGCGACGAATATCATCGCCTCTTCCTGGGCGAAGAGCATCACCACCACTGAACGTTCCAGCAACTCTAAACACCCTGCGGCAGCGACACCAACCATGCATGCACTGATCAACTTGCGCGAATTTCTCGAGGTGCTCCGGGTTAACAACCAGTTGCTCACCATTGACACTCCGGTTGACCCCTCCCTTGAAATAGCTGAAATCCATCGCCGGGTCATCGCCAAAGGCGGACCGGCACTCCTGTTTACCCGAGTCAAGGATTCCAAGTTTCCGGTGGTCACCAATCTTTTTGGCACCAACCACCGGCTGGAATTGGCCTTCGGCCGTCGACCGCTCGACTTCGTCCGAGGTCTAGTCGATCTGGTGGAACATTCGATGCCGCCGTCGCTGCCGACCCTGTGGAAGGCCCGCAGCCTGCTGACTCAGGGGCTCCACGTCGGCCTCAAGCAGGTCAAGAACGCCCCAGTTCTTGAATGCCGCCAACAGCCGGCACGACTGAGTGACTTGCCGATGCTCACTTCCTGGCACTCGGACGGAGGGCCTTTTGTCACCCTGCCCTTGGTGTACACCGAACACCCCGACGGTCTCGGCCACAACCTCGGCATGTACCGCATCCAGCGCCACGACGACACCACCACCGGTATCCACTGGCAGATTCACAAAGGCGGCGGTTATCATTACTTTGCCGCCGAACAGCAGAACAAAGCGCTGCCCCTGACGCTGTACATCGGCGGACCTCCGGCACTGATGCTCGCCGCCATTGCTCCGCTGCCCGAAAATATCCCGGAATTGATTCTCGCCTCCCTGTTGCAGGGGAAGAAACTGCGGATGGTTGCAGATCCCGAAGGAGGCCATAACCTGGTCGCTGAGGCCGAATTTGCAATTAAAGGAAACGTTCCACCCCATCTCCGCCGCCCTGAAGGGCCGTTCGGCGATCACTACGGCTACAATTCCCTGCAGCACGATTACCCGGTTTTCCAGACCACCCACCTCTATCACCGCAAGGACGCTATTTATCCGGCCACGGTGGTCGGGCGGCCCAAGCAGGAAGATTATTTCATTGGCGACTTCCTCCAAGATCTGCTTTCGCCGCTCTTTCCGTTGGTGATGAAAGGGGTTATCCAGTTGAAGACCTTCGGCGAAACCGGCTTTCATTGCCTGGCCGCCGCCAGGGTAGCCGACCGCTACCCCCGTGAGGCGTTTGCCGCCGGCCTCCGCATTCTCGGTGAAGGCCAGCTTTCGCTGACCAAGTTCCTCCTGGTGACCGATGGCAGTATCGATGTCGCCCATTTTCCCAGGCTCTGGCAGCATATCCTCGAACGGATTCAATGGGATCGCGACCTCTTTGTTTTTGCCAATGTCTCCCAGGATACTCTTGATTACACCGGACCATCGGTCAACAAGGGATCCAAGGCCATGATGCTCGGTCTGGGGCAGGCAAAATGCCGGGAATTACCCTTGGAATTTTCCGGATCATTGCCGCAACAATGCAGCCGCCCGAATGTCTACCTGCCGGGAACCCTGGTCGTCCAAGGGACATCCTACGCCACTTCACCGGCTCTGGCGGCAGAACTTGCCCAATTCCCCGGCGTGGCCACATGGCCTGTTATCCTCTTGGTCGATTCGACCGAGGCGGCTACCTGTTCCCTCCAAGAATTTCTCTGGACCTTTTTTACCCGCTTCGAGCCAGCAGCCGACATCCATGGCCGGGAGCAGAGCGTACAGCGGTTCCATGTAGGCTTGCAGCCACCCATTGTTTTCGACTGCCGCATGAAGCCCTGGTACACCGAGGTTCTCGAAGTCGATGCTGCCACCAAGCAGAAGGTGGACGAGAAAATCGACAAGATGCTGCCCGCGCAGTACCGATAACCCCCTCAATTTTACAGAAATTAACCGCAGGTGTTCATCATCTGAGCTGAGAATATGGAAGAACGGTTGCAAAAAATCCTCGCCAAGGCTGGCATTGCCTCACGGCGCAGCGCCGAGCAATTAATCCGCGACGGCCGGATTCGGGTCAATGGTCAGGTTGTCATGGAGATGGGATGCAAGGCTGACCCAGCACATGACCAAATCACCTGCGACGGCAAACCGATGGCCTTTGAAGAAAAGATGTATGTCCTCCTGAATAAACCTGCCGGGTATGTCACTACCCTCTCCGATCCCCAAGGCAGGCCCGTCGTTACCGATCTTCTCACCGAAATCCCGCTGCGCCTCTTTCCCGTCGGGCGGCTGGATCTTGACACCGAAGGGGCGCTGCTCATGACCAACGACGGCGAACTAGGCAACTCGATCCTCCATCCCCGCTTTGAAGTAAAAAAAACCTACGAAGCACTGGTTGTCGGCTCCCCTTCCCCGGACAAACTCAACCGCCTGGAACAGGGGATCGAACTCGACGGCTTCAGAACCCGACCTGCAGGTATCCGGGTGCTGAAGCGGCACAAAGACCAGACCCTCATCGAGATTATTATCCACGAGGGCAAGAAACGGCAGGTTCGGAAAATGTTCCAGGCGCTGAACCATCGCGTCCTGCACTTGAAGCGAACAGCCTACGGTCAACTCAAACTGGGCACGCTCCCCCTCGGAAAACACAGGGTCTTGACCACGAATGATCTAAAAAAAATCTTTTCAGGAAAAATTCCCTTTACAATCAAAAACATACCTGATTAAATTTCAACAACATCCTGGAATCAATTTTTCTTCTATCATGCGGTAATTTTCTACCGGTTTCCAGGCGGGAAAAGCAGGCGTTTTTCAGTTAATCCGAAAAGGATCCTGGGGGAGAGTAAAGAATGAACAAATCCGAGTTGATTGAAGCCTTGGCCGAAGCGATGAATATTCCCATCCGCGAAGCCGCCTCGATAACCAATACCATTATCGAAACCATGAGCGATGCCCTTGCACGGGGCGAATCGATAGAAATCAGAGGGTTTGGCAGCTTCGTCGTCAAAGAGTATGAATCGTACACCGGCCGGAACCCCAAGACCGGAGAAAAGATCAAGGTAAAACCAAAAAAGCTCCCCTTTTTCAAGGTCGGCAAGGATCTGCGGGAACAGGTCAACAAGGACAACGGCGAGTAAGGTCTTTGCCGATTTTCAGTTCTCCTCCTGCCCCCCTGCAATGACCTCGCCGACTAGATCGTAGGTATGCGCCTCGGTGATTTGTACAGAGACAAGATCACCGGGGTTCACCTCCCCTAAGGTTATATACACACATCCATCGATTTCCGGGGCTTGAAACCGAGTGCGTCCCTCAAGGAGCAAATCGCTCTCTCCGCTGACACCCTCGATCAACACCTGCTCTACCCGGCCGACAAACCGTTTCTGGCGCTGCTCGCTTATGGCAGATTGTGCCTCCATCACCCTTTGGTAGCGAGCCTCTTTCTCTTCGTCCGCCACCTTCCGCGGCAAGCCGGCAGCCAGGCTGCCCTCCTCATCCTGATACTGGAAGACACCGACATGATCAAGCTCCCATGCCTTCAGGGAGTCCACTAAGAGTGCCACATCCTCTTCTGTTTCACCGGGAAAGCCGACAAGCATGGTCGTGCGAATGGCGCAATCAGGAATATGCGTTCTGATTCGCTGAACCAGATCATCAAGCGTGGTCTGGCGATAGTGGCGGTTCATCAATTGCAGCACCCTATCGCTGGCATGCTGAAAGGGGATATCCAGGTAGGGGAGAATGCGCGGCTGCTGTGCCATCAATTGCAGGAGATCATCAGTGACGCTGGCCGGATAAGCGTAAAGAAGACGCAACCAGGGTATTGCCGTGTTCACGAGAAGCGATTCCAACAGGGTCATCAGGGTGACCGGCGCCCCCAGGTCCAAATCCCGCCCGTAGGCAGTCAGATCCTGGGCAATCAAGGAAAGCTCCTTCACCCCGGATTGTTCCAGGCGGATGGCCTCGGCAATCAGATCGGCAGGGGTCCGGCTGCGGAGCCGTCCACGAATGGAAGGGATCATGCAGTAGGCGCATTGGTTATCGCAGCCTTCGGTAATCTTCAGATAGGAGCGGAAAAAAGGGGTGGTCATCCTACGTGGAACCGAACTATCCATGAGATAGGTGGCGGCCCCTGGGTTGGTGATAACCCGTTGCTCAGGTGCCATGCTTTCGATCAGGTGGTTGATGCGCGGAAAATCGTCGAGCCCGACAAAAAGGTCAACCTCAGGCAACTCCGCCACCAACTCGTTGCCATAGCGTTGGACCATGCAGCCGGTGACCACCAGGCGTTGGTGCGGATTCTTCTCCTTGCAAGCCCCCAGCTCCAGGATTGTGTCGATCGCCTCTTCGACGGCGGGACGGATGAAGCCACAGGTGTTGATCAACACGACCGACGCCTGGTCGACCTCTTCCACCACTGTATATCCGGCCTGCTCCAAAATGGCGAGCATGACCTCGGAATCAACAAGATTTTTGGGGCATCCCAAACTCACCATATACAGGGTTTTCATGAGCTCTCACCGGTATGAAAAATGGCGCAGAGCTTTTCAAGCACGCGCCTTGATTCGGTACGAAATTTTTTATGCTGAAAACGGGGCGTCCATTCCCGGTGAAACAATTCATCGGAAACCAGCATGACAGCCGCGAGGTTGACACGACGGAAGGCGGCGACGGAACAGAGAGCCGTGTACTCCATATCGACAGCTAATATCCCTTGGTCGCTGTATCGTTCCACCTTTTCCCGAGTTTCACGATAAACAGCATCCGTTGTCCAAATTAGCCCTTGTTTCGGTTGATACCCTTCACGGGTTAAAACGTCAACGAGCTGCAGACGCAGGAAATCACTACTCCACGTATTGGGCGATTGATAATGGACGCTCGTCCCTTCTTCACTCAGTCCTCCTGTCGGTATAAACAGCTCACCGGCAGCTAGCGACGGGTTTAATGCCCCGCACCAGCCGTAGACGACAATCCGGGAGGCACCCAAAGCTATCAATTTTTCCAGGCAAATGACGGCCATGGGTGCGCCCACAGCCGGTCCCGCAAGAAAAAAAGTGGAATTACTATATAATTGGGCATTGAAAAAAGCGTGTTTTTTCAAACCGTATTGTCCGACCAACCCAGTGAAGCCGGAAATGTCGGACGGATTGACCGCCAAAATTCCGGTTCCGGGCAGGCCTGGTTCACCCTTGCTCTTTATTGGATTTATAATGCAGGTGGACATGCGGCAGGATAGCAATAAAAAAGGGCTGCGGCAACACCGCAGCCCTTTGTCGGGAAGAATCCCTGTTTTCAGCTGGAATTACAGTCCGAGCGCAGCCTTGAAGGGGTTGGCGTAGAGCAGAATAAAGGCGATAACCAAACCATAAATGGCGATGGACTCGCAGAGAGCCATACCAAGAATCATGGTGGTGGTGATGGCACCCTTTGCTTCGGGGTTACGGGCAACGCCCTCGCAAGCGCCACGCAAACCGTTACCCATACCAATGCCAGCACCAAAACCGGCAAGACCGATGCTGAGAGCAGCGCCGATACAAATCAGAGCAAGACTAAGTTTATCCATTGTTGTGTTCCTCCGTACTAAAGTTATATGAAGTTGGCCTTCTTCTCCGTTAAACGGAACTCTAAAAAACTTTTATTATCTTTTAATGTGCGTGTTCCATCGAACCTGCACAATATAGCAGGGACAGCAGAACAAAAACCACGGCCTGAATCACCGAAACCAGGACACCCAGGCAAAGAATAGGCAGCGGTGCAAAAAAAGCGCCGGCCAGCATGAAGAGCACGCCCAGCAGTACTTCTTTGGCGAGAATGTTGCCGAAAAGACGCATGGAGAGCGAAATCAGCCGGGCAAAATTACTGATCACCTCAAGCAGAAACATAAACGGCGCCAGCACTTTGCTCGGTCCCATAAAATGCTTGTAGTAGTGCAATCCGTGATATTTGAATCCCAACACATGGTGGGTCACCCAGACAATGATGGTCATGGCCATGGTGATGTTCAGGCTCGAAGTGGGCGACATGAACCCGGGAATAAGCCCGATTATATTGGCGAGGAGGATATAGAAAAAGAAGGTGGCCATCATCGGAAAGAGCATTTTGGCGCCCTTTTCACCCAAATTCTCCGCACAAAAATCCATCAACCCACCGACCATCACTTCCCAGAAATTCTGGCCGCTCCCTGGAACCATCTCCATCTTACCCATGGTCAGCTTGGGCACAATAATGAGAAAGGCCATAACCATCCAGGTGTAGGTCATGTACGGTTCACATATCTTTTCCAGGAGACCGTTTCCGATCGGGGTATGGGGAACCGGCAATCCTAACGCTTGTAGAACCAGAGAAATAAATAATATCGGATGTTCCATGACCTGCGCTCTCCTCAAGCTTTGCTCGGCACCGAGCACCGTCCCGCGCTCAAGCCGATAATAACAACACTGACCATAACCGTGGCAAACCCCAAGGTAAGTCCGATCACATTGATCGTTACCTGTGAAGCCAGCACGAATAACAGTAAACCAAGGACCAGCAACCGGGCAAACGATCTGAGAAAGAATCGGGTTTTCTCGATGTTGTCCTTTGACCCATCGGCCTCACTGAGCCGCTGCATCAACCGTTGGGCGTCCTTCTTCAGCAACCAAAAGCTACCATTAACCAACAAACCGCCGATCAGAATCGAACAGGCAAAGGACTCACCGTAGACAGCATAGCTGCCAGCCACGAGCACACCCAGCAAGAACAGGCTGAGCAGGATTACATGCCGGACCACGGATGCATCTCTTTCGCTGGATAGAACGTCCGCTGAGACGTCTTGCTCATTCATCTTGAATTTTCCTGGTCAACTCCCAGAGCCCTTTAAATCCGGCCAAGATACCGAATCCTAAAAAGATAAAAGTAAGATACGGAGCTGTTTTTCCGGCAAAAACCTTATTATCAAGCGCCCAGCCCATGCCAAATCCAATGAGGATGGAAAAGACAAAAGACATGCCTGCTTGACTGTAGACCGCCAACTGCCTGAACATTTCCCTGCGGTCTTCCGACATCGTTTCCTTACCTCATCTGCCGGACGTGACAATAGCTGCTACTGGTAGCATGCACCACCGGCAAACGCAATATTTTTTTAATTAATCTATCAATTTTTTGAATGACGATTCAGTCACGCTCAGGGCTTTTTTCAAGTGTTCCCGATCATGGGCAGCAGATAAAAATGCCGCCTCAAACTGGGAGGGCGCCAACCAGATCCCCCCGGAGAGCATCTGCCGATAGTGCCGTCCATAGCGCGCTGTATCGGCATGCAGGGCGGACTCGTAATCCGTGACCGGACCCGGCGCAAAGAAGCAGGTCATCATTGAACCGATTCGGTTAATGATTGCCTGAACCGGCGACGCTGCCACGATCTTTTCCATTTCAGCGCCAAACCACGCGCTTTTCTCCTCCAATTCGACATAAAACCCGGGACGATAAACGACTTTCAGCATGGCCAGCCCTGCAGCCATGGCCAAAGGATTGCCTGAAAGCGTCCCGGCCTGATAGACCGGGCCATCGGGTGCGATCAATTCCATGATCTCCCGCTTCCCCCCGTAGGCACCCACCGGCAAACCGCCCCCAATGATCTTGCCGAGACAGGTCAGGTCCGGCAGGATGCCGAAGCGTTCCTGCGCTCCCCCCAAGGCAAGTCGGAACCCCGTAATGACCTCATCAAAAATCAAAACAATACCGAGTTCTCGGGTCAGCTCACGCAGCTTCAAGAGCCAGCTCTTCTCCGGCACAACCACGCCCATGTTGCCAGCCACAGGTTCCACAATGACACAGGCTATGTCAAGTGAGTCATCCCGCAGCGTCCGCTCCAGAATTTCCTCGTTATTATAGGGAATAGATACGGTATTCTTGACGATTTCATCGGGTACCCCGGGGCTACCCGGTATGCCGAGGGTAATAACCCCTGATCCCGCTTTCACCAGAAAAGAATCCGCATGCCCATGATAGCAGCCGTCGAACTTCACCACCACCTTGCGCCCGGTGTATCCCCGGGCCAGCCGGATGGCGCTCATAGTTGCCTCGGTACCGGAGTTAACAAACCGTACCTTCTCGATCGAAGGCACCGCCTCGCAGACCATGGCTGCCAGCTCCACTTCCAGGGGTGACGGGGCGCCGAAACTGGTCCCGTCCATCGCGGTGCGGCGAATAGCCTCCACCACCTCCGGGTGGGCATGTCCAAGGATCATCGGCCCCCAAGAACCGACAAAATCGATAAATTGGTTGCCGTCGACATCGGTGATCATGCATCCCGAAGCCTTGCGCACAAAAAGGGGATCGCAGCCAACGGCGCGGCAGGCCCTGACCGGTGAATTGACACCACCTGGAATGAGTGCTCTCGCCTGGGTGAAAAGCTGGGCTGATTGATCGGTCTTCATCGGGCCCCCTATGTTGGTTGCCGTTAAATGCATGGTTGTTGCGAAAAGGACTGTCCTATATAGCACGGGTTTTTTTCCAATGTCAAAACCAAAAAGACAGGAAAGGCAGGAGGTTTGATTAGAACCCCCAAAGAAAGCAATTTTTTCTTGTCACCATCAGGCGTGCAAGGTAGAATGGCCGACAATGCAAATCACTATTACATAACCATCGAAAATTCATTATTTTTTTACTCAGCTTTTATTTCGACGGCTATCCAAAAGGAGAAGAAAAAGATGGCAAGTGACAAGGTAATCCACATTTCCGACAGTGAATTCGAAAGCAAAGTAATCGGCAATTCCCTTCCCTGTTTGGTTGATTTCTGGGCACCATGGTGCGGGCCCTGCAAGGCTATCGGACCAGTTATTGATGAGCTGGCCGCGGAGTTCGACGGCAAGGTGGTTATCACGAAGATGAATGTGGACGATAACCCTGCCACACCTGGAAAATTCGGTATCCGGGCCATCCCCACCCTCATCCTGTTCAAGGGCGGAGAGGTTGTCGACCAGATCACCGGTGCCGTGGGTAAGTCGCAATTACAGGATCTCATCAAAAAAGCCATCTGACAGTCTTGCTTTCCGGCACGGTTTTTTGCACCCTGCAAAGAACCGTGCCTTCTTTTTGGCGGTAGACACCATGCAACAGGCACCGTATCAACTGATCATCGTCGGCGCTGGACCGGCGGGCCTAACAGCCGGTCTGTATGCCGCACGCGGTCGTCTCAAAGTCCTCCTCATTGAAAAAGGGGCCACCGGTGGTCAAGTCCTGGTAACCGACTGGGTTGACAACTATCCGGGATTTGTTGAAGGCATTTCCGGATTTGACCTGATGGACAAGATGACCGCCCATGCCGATCGATTTGGCCTGGAAAAAAAATTTACTCCCATCACTTCCCTGGATCTGCTTGGAAACGTCAAATCGGTTACCCTGGAAAATGGGGAAGTCCTTACTGCGAAAACCATCATTCTCTGCACCGGTGCCAAGCCGCGAAAACTGGGCGCTCCCGGTGAGTACGAATTCACTGGTCGAGGCGTCTCCTACTGCGCCACCTGCGACGGTCCCTTTTACCGAAACCAGGAAATAGCCGTTGTCGGGGGCGGCAACACCGCCATCCAGGATGCCCTGCATCTGACCAAATTCGCCTCGAAAGTCACTATCATTCACCGCCGCGGCGAATTGCGCGCCACCAAAATCCTCCAGGAAAAAGCCTTTTGCAATCAGAAAATCGATTTTCTCTGGAATACCCAGGTGCTGGAGGTCAGAGGCGGCAAGAACGGCGTCGAAGAGCTCCTCCTCAGGCACCATAAAGGCGATGAATCAATCCTCAAGGTGACGGGTATTTTCATTTTTATCGGCATTGTCCCTAACAACGAGATCCTTCCCTTAGCTCAGCTGCGTACGGATGACAGCGGATTCATCATTACCGATGACGAGATGGCCACCTCCATCCCCGGTGTCTATGCAGCCGGCGACATCCGCAGCAAACGATCCCGGCAAATTGTGAATGCCGCCGGAGAAGGTGCTGTCGCCGAGCTATCCGTCGAGCATTACCTCGGCAATCAAGCGCCGGATCAACCCCTCAACTGCAGCGAATAGAGGTTCCTACCATGCCCCGTAACACATCGTCTCTTTATGGCTCCAAGCATCTGGTGCTGGCGCTGCTTGTCGTGGCCGCTACCACCCTGTCAGGCTGCTCAACCTTCAGCGGCATGTTCAACAAATTCAGCTTCGGCGAAGACGAAGACCCCAAATCACTCCCTCCCGAAACCCTGATTGTCCAGGGAATGGACGCCTACAACGTCGGCGACTACAGCGAGGCCGTTAAAAATTTCAAACTTATTCTCGACGAACACCCATTCAGCGCCCAAGCCATGCTGGCGGAGCTGAAAGCGGCCGATGCCCACTATTACAACAAACAATACGCCGAGGCCAAGACCTTTTATAAAGCTTTCGAGGAACGTCACCCCACCAATGAGGCCATTCCCTATGTATTGTTCCAGATCGGCATGTGCGACTATAGCCGCTCCGATCGCATCGACCGCGATATCTCCGGCCCCCAGGAGGCGATCAAATCCTTCACCCGCCTGATCAACGCCTATCCCCAATCGCCCTACGCCAAGGAAGCCAAGACAAAGATTAATGATTCCAAGGAATTCATAGTCAACCATGAGTATCTGGTCGCGGTTTTTTATGTGCGGGCTGCCCGCTATGACGAGGCCAAGCACCGGCTCAAATATCTGCTGGCCAGGTATCCCGATTCGAACCTGGCGCCTCAAGCCAAGGATCTGCTCGATCACCTGGAGGCGGGAAACAAGCCGACTTGGGGGATGAACCGGTGGTTGCCGGAATTTATGACCAAAGCCCCCGCAGACAGAAAAGAAGAGGCTCAGCCCGTTGAAAAACCGGTGGCAACACCGAATACCGACAGCAACCAGAGCGACACCAAAACAAAAGAGTAGAAAAGAAGTGTCCGGGCGGCTCAACCTTGCAAACAAGGCTGGGCCGCCAGCCATTGCAGCATCGCCGCAACAGCTTGCTCCGTGTTCAGCCAGAGGCAATCGTCTTCAAGACCGGTATCCGGTCTTTCAAAGGTTTGCCTCTGGTGCAGATAGATTTCCCATCGGCCATCGGAAACTGCTTCCGGATCCCGAGCCCGCAACTTAAGCCTTCGCCTTACCTCGTTCTCTGAACAGGTGCAAAAGATAAAGACACACCTCGCGCATAGCCCTAGCGCTGCGGATCGGACCCGGTCCCGGTCAACCCGCCTGCTGTACGAGCCGTCCAGCACAACCGTCTTCACCTCTCGAGAAAAATCCTGCCTGGCGTGAGCAAGCATGGCCTCGTAGGTCTTCTCGGTGAACGCCGAAGTATAAATTCCCTGCCCTACGCCATCGGGACGCTTTGCAACGGCCTGTAACCCGGCCAGTTCCTTGCGGACCCGGTCGGTATTGTAATAGGTAGCCCGGCAAAAGTCGGCCCAAGCCTTGCCAAGGGTTGATTTTCCCGAGGCGGTCATCCCGAAAAAAACCACTATGATTTTCCCGGTCACCCCCTGCCCAGAGTTGATTTCATTCGTGGGCATATCGCTGGGCCAAACGAAAATACCGGGCGGCATTTTCGATACTGGTGGCCCGCACTGCCGGGTCGACCGCCGGATCGGCCGCGGTAAACAGGCCGATTTTGCCGCGAACATAGGCGCGGTAGCATTTGTAAAAATTCAGCATCTCCAGCAGCCCCGGGTCCATGGTTGTGTGCACAAAGGTGTCGATGAACCGGGCGGCCAAATGATCCAATCCATAAAAATCGAGATCCATGGCCAAAAAGGCCACGTCACTGGCCACATCGCAATAACGGAAGCGCTGATTGAATTCGATGCAGTCGTAAATATAAACTTTATCGGCCAGGCAGATATTGGCGGAATAGAGATCGCCATGGCAGTCGCGGATGTACCCGCCATCGATCCGCTGCTGGAAAACCGCTTCCTTCTTGAGGAAAGACTGGGCATAGACGGAGATGCGATCAAGCTGTTCCTGGCTCAGGGCCCCTTGGCCGATAAACCCCAGGGTCTGATCGAAATTCTCCAGAACATTGACGCCGATTGCCTCGGCTGTGCCGAACCGGGTGATTTCAGCACCGCCATCGGCCCGCCGGTAAAAATCGGCCAATACCGTCACCAGAGCATCCACATGTTCTGTACCCAGCTCGCCTGAACGGATCAAATGGACCATCATCCGCTCTTCCGGCATTCTCACCATCTTGACCCCGTACTCCACAACCGCCCCCTTACCGTTCAAGGCATAATGCCCATCCGGCTCAAGGGTAACCTCGACCATGCCGAGGTAGATGTCAGGGCACAGCCGGCGATTGAGGAGAACTTCCTGTGCACAACAGGCGCGCCGCTTTTCCAGATCGGAAAAATCGAGGAACCCGAAGTTCACCGGTTTTTTAAATTTATAGACGAAATCACCGGCCAGAATCACCGAAGAAATATGTGTCTGCACCAGCTTTAACTCAGGTGCGGGATGATCGTAACACCCCGGTTGCAGGAGTGCCTGGAGAAAGAGAGGAAGAGTGTCGGTGGCCATGGGATAAAATCTCCTGCTGCTCCGGGCAGCTCGGTTGGGATGACAGTTGGCAACAATGTAACAGAATGGAACAGGAGCGTAAACTGTTTACGCGTCGTTTTTGCCATGGTAGACTCACCGGCCAACACAGGGAACCCCTTTATATGAATGAACAATCGCTCACAGCCCTTTTACTGCAGGTTCGCGCCGGCACCTTGGATGTCAGCCAGGCCTTTGACCTGCTCCGCCGATGGCCGGTGGAGGTCCTGGAATCTGCCCGGATCGACCATCATCGCACCATCCGCACGGGACTGCCCGAGGCGGTGTTCGGGGAGACCAAAACTGTTGATCAGCTCACCGAGATCCTCACGGCCATGCTGCGAACCTCGTCGGTGGTTCTGGCCACGCGGGTCGCACCGGAAAAAGCGGAAGCCGTCCTTGCCCGACTGCCGACACTGACCTACCACCATGCAGCACGCATCCTGACCGGTAACGATCAACACATTCCCGCCGACAGCGGCCAGGGGACCGTGGTCATCGTCACTGCCGGCACTTCCGACCTGCCGGTGGCGGAAGAAGCGCGCATTACCCTTGAGTTATTCGGCCACTCCGTCGCCACCATCTATGATGCCGGGGTTGCCGGCATCCATCGTATCCTTGCCCATTCGGCCCTGCTGCAACAAGGCCGGGTGATTATTGTCGCCGCAGGCATGGAAGGAGCCCTCCCCACGGTGGTGGCAGGCCTAACCGGAGCACCGGTCATCGGGGTGCCGACCAGCATTGGTTATGGCGTTGGCGCAGGCGGTTATTCCGCCCTGCTGGGCATGCTTAACAGTTGCTCTCCCGGGCTGGCGGTAGTTAATATCGACAACGGATTCGGGGCAGCCTGTATGGCTGCGGCCATTAATCGAAAAATTTGACCCTCCTTTATCGATCCCTTCCTGTGTCTGCACGTTCTCGCGGTCATGAGAACCGAACCTTTTTACCGGAATAATTCCATAGCATCATTGCAGAAAGCGTTGTATCGACGTATAATCTGTCCGTTTTACACAACCGGAGTCACTCTCCCTCTCTCATCCAGCCACAGGTACTTTGTCAATGAATTCAACCTTAAAGCTAAAAATCGGGCTCGTGCTCTTTCTGGTTTTCTTTTCCGGACTTGCCCTCACCCCTTCCCTGTATCACGACCTGCCGGACTGGTGGAAAAAATATATGGCCCCAGCCGGGCTGAAATTGGGCCTGGATCTTCAAGGCGGTATGCATATCGTCCTGCAGGTCGACCTGGACAAAGCAGCGGAGAATTCCCTGGATCTCTCGGCCTCGGATTTCAAGGTAGCCCTGGCAGAAAAAAACATCAATGCCGTGCGGATGGAATCCGGCAGCCCCAAGAAAATCCTGTTTACCCTGCCCAACACCGGCGCCATCGATACCGTCAAACAGATCTTGACGGAACGATTCCCCAATCTCGACAGCCAAGTGCAGGCCGAAGCCGGCACCTTTCCCCGCATCACCCTGCAACTCAAGAGTGACGAGATTGACTTCATCAAGAAAAATGCGGTCAGCCAATCCCTTGAAATCATCCGCAACCGAATCGATCAGTTCGGAGTAGCTGAGCCGATCGTTCTGCGCCAAGGGGAAAACCAGATAGTGGTCCAGCTTCCCGGCGTCAAGGATCCGCAACGGGCCATGGCACTCATCGGCCAAACCGCGCAACTCGAGTTCAAAATGGTGGCCGAGGCGCCCGGAATCAACCTGGCGCAATTAATCGACGAGGTGAGCAAGGCAGGGCAGTGGCGTGAGGGTGAAAGCAGAAAACAACTCAATCTGGCTCTCCAGAACCGACTGCCGCAAGGAGCCGAGATCTATTTCGAGAAAATTGTCGACGACAAGACCAAGAAGGAAGCCAAGGTGCCCATCCTCCTCGAGAGTCCGGTGCTGATGACCGGGGAGATGGTCAAAAACGCCCAGGTCCGCATCGGCGGCACCTTCAACGAACCCTATGTCAGCCTTGATCTGACCTCGCGTGGCGGCCAGGTCTTTGCGGCGCTCACCGAAAAAAGCGTCGGCAAACGGCTGGCCATTGTGCTCGATGAAATCGTTCGTTCCGCCCCGGTGATCCGGGAAAAAATACTCGGTGGCAGCGCCCAGATCTCCGGCAGCTTCACCCATAACGAGGCCACCGACCTGGCCATCGTGCTCCGCGTCGGTGCCCTGCCGGCTCCGGTCGACGTTATCCAGAACCTGACTGTTGGCGCCAGCCTCGGCCAGGATTCCATCAACAAAGGGTTGTTTGCCGGATTGCTCGGCACCATTCTCGTTGTTGTCTTCATGATGGTCTATTACCGTCTTTCCGGCATCATTGCCAACCTGGCTCTGATCCTGAACATGCTCCTGTTGTTCGCCGGCCTGGCCTTGCTGGGCTCGACGCTGACCCTTCCCGGCATCGCCGGTGTCATTTTGTCGATTGGCATGGCCGTCGACGCCAACGTGCTCATTTATGAGCGCATGCGCGATGAATTCGCTCTGGGCAAATCAGTCAAATCGGGAGTGGACGCTGGTTTCACCAAGGCCTTCTGGAGCGTGGTCGACGCCCAGATCACTACCTTGATCACCGCTCTTGTCCTCTTTCTTTTCGGTACCGGGCCGATCAAGGGATTTGCCATCACCCTGTCTCTGGGTATTATCTTCAACCTCGTTTCCGTGCTCTTTGGCTGCCGCCTGGTTTACGATATTCTCTTCAGCTATAAAAAAATCAAAAAGATCAAGTTTTTCGCGCTGGTACACAAATCGAATTTCAATTTCATGGGGGTGCGGAAGATCGCCTTCTCCGTTTCCGCTGTGTTTGCACTGCTGGGAGTGGTAGCGTTTATCCAAATAGCACGGGGACATGCCAACATGGGGATTGATTTCTCCGGCGGCACCCTGTTGCAGTATAAAACCGAAAAAGCATTTACCCTCCAGGAGGTGCGCAGCGCCCTGACGACCAGTGGATTTCCCGGAGTCGATCTCCAGCAGGTGACCAATGAAAACCGGCTGATTGTTAAAATTAAAAAATCCGAAGAAAAGGTCAGCAACTTAAGCGACGACATTACCGCCGTTCTCGCCAAAGAACAGGCCGACAAAGGTTTCACTCTGGAAAGCAACTCAGAAATCGGCTCCTCGGTTTCCGCCGATCTCCGCAGCAAGGCCCTGCTTTCCATCGCCCTATCTATGCTGAGCGTGATTCTTTACCTGGCTCTACGTTTCGATGTTCGATTTGGCGTAGCAGCAACGGTGGCTACCTTCCACGACGTCCTCATTGTCTTAGGCATCTGTTGGCTGATGGATATGGAAATAACCCTGTTGATCATCACCGCCTTACTTACCTTGGCCGGCTATTCACTCAACGACACCGTCGTTATTTTCGACCGTATCCGGGAAAACAAGGAAAAGAACGAAGACCTCGGGTTCCATGATATCATTAACATCTCCATCAACCAGGTGCTGGCCCGCTCAGTCATCACTGTGCTCACCGTGCTCTTTACAGTCACCTCCCTCTTTTTCTTCGGCGGCTCCACCCTGCACGATTTCTCCTTCACCCTGCTCATCGGTCTCCTGATAGGCACGTACTCTTCTATCTTTGTCGCCAGCCCGCTCCTGGCCATCAAGTGGAGAACCAATCCGTGACCACTGACAATCTACCGGAACATTTCCAGCCCGTCACCGCGGATCAGCAGTTTACCTTTGCCTGCCATTCAGCTGTCCCCTGTTTCACCGAATGCTGCCGGGAGCTGGATCTGGCCCTGACGCCCTATGATGTTCTCCGATTGAAACGGCAGCTGCAGATCACCTCCAGCCCGTTTCTTGAGCAGTATGTGATTATCGAATGGGATGAAGAACAGTTGTTTCCCACCTGCTACCTGACCATGGTGGACGATGGCCGGGCATCCTGCGTGTTTGTCAACGAACAGGGGTGCTCCGTGTATGCCGACCGTCCTGGAAGCTGCCGGGCCTATCCGGTGGGTCGAGGGGCGGCAAGAGGTGAGGGTGACACTCCGACCGAATCGCTGATACTTCTGCAGGAATCGCATTGCCGGGGATTTGCCGAAGGAGGCCTGCAGACGATGCGGGCGTATCTACTCGACCAGGGGCTGGAGGTCTACAACCGCTTCAATGATGCCCTGCTGCCGCTGTTGCAGCATCCGAATATCCAAAGCCGAACCTTCCGGCCTTCGCGGCAACAGCTCGACCAATACATGCTGGCCTTGTTTGACCTGGATCAGTTCCGTCGACAAATGGCGGACGGCCGCATTGCCTTGCAGCGGCCATTGACGCCTGCGCAATTGAAGGGCCTGGCCGGTGATGACGAAGAACTGTTGCTGCTCGGTGTACGCTGGCTGCTGCAGGAGTTTTTCGGCGAGTAGCCCGGAACAGTGGCAAGCCCCTGCCGATGAGTCCCCCCAGCCCCATAGCCGTCGAGCTCCTGAAACGGCTCAAAGAGATCAGTCATTCTTTTTGTGTGACCGAAGGCGGCTCGCACGGTCCCGATCATAGCGAACGGGTCCTGCAGAATGCTTTGACCATTGGTCGGCAGATGGGCGCAGAGCTGACGGTCCTTACGCCCGCCGCTCTTCTCCATGATATCGGTCGCAAAGAAGAGAGCCTCAGCCGGGGGCGGATCTGCCATGCCCGGCGGGGGGCGGAGATGGCAGCGCCCTTGTTGCGCGATTTGGGGTATCAGGAATTTGAAATTGAGGCGATTTGCCATTGTATCCGCACCCACCGCTTCCGTAGCGGCAGGCGCCCCGCATCGCTGGAGGCTGAAATTCTCTACGATGCCGACAAGCTTGACTCCATAGGGGCCATCGGTATTGGTCGGGCCTTTCTCTTTGCCGGCCAGATCGGCGCCCGTCTTCATAACCCTGAGCAGGACCCCACCGGCACCTCGCCTTATTCGCTCGAAGACACGGCCTACCGAGAGTTCCGGGTCAAGATGTCGAAAGTTCGCGAGCAAATGCTCACCCCGGCAGGGCGGGAATTGGCGGAACAGCGACATGCATTCATGCTCACTTTTTTTGACCAACTTACCAGAGAAACCAGCGGCATGCTGCCGTGAACCCCACCGAGTCCCCTCCCCTTATGCTCAAACTTGTCGTTTTTGATTGTGACGGAGTCATGTTCAGCTCCCGGGAATCCAACCGGGTGTACTACAACCACCTCCTCCAGGCCTTCTCCTGCCCGCCGATGGACGAGGAGGAACTCAATTACGTCCACATCCACAATGTCAACAACTCGGTTGTCCATATCTTCCGCAACCACCCCCATGTTGCTCTGGATGAGGTGAACGCCTACCGCAGCAGCCTCGATTACACTCCTTATCTGCAGTACATGACGATAGAGCCCGACCTGGTCACGTTTTTAAAGGTGATCAAACCCCGGTATCGCACCGCGATCTCCACCAACCGCGCCGATACCATGGAGGCTATCCTCGATACCTTTGCCCTTCGCCCCTGGTTCGACATGGTGGTGACGGCCCTCAGTGCCCCGCGCCCTAAACCTGCGCCGGACGGACTGAAGATGATCCTTGAACGCTTCCAGGTCCGGCCGGAAGAATCCATCTATATCGGGGATTCAGTGATTGATCAGCAACATTGTGCCGGTGTTGGAGTTGACCTGATAGCGTTCAAAAACAAAATGCTGGAAGCTCGCTATCATGTGAACGACTTTATGAGCATTGTCAACCTGCCTCCTTTTCTGGAAGGCGGACCGGTTGGCAAAGAGGTAGCGGGGTGATTATTCGCCTTCGTCGAGGCGGCGCAGTCCTTCCATGAGGATCATCATGAAGTCGCCGATTTCACGCGTTTTCATCAACGCGTCGGGCAGGCCTGGAATAAAATGGAAGGTCCCTTTCTTTTGGGCCAGCATTGCATACACTGCTTCCTGATTGTCTAAATCTTCGTACCGGGCAGCCAGAAGACCGCCTTCCCTGAAGGTCACCCGGGCTGATCCGTTATCAAATTCCAGCAGAAGCCGCCCGGTTTTTTGATGCATGTGAAAAACCTGCAACAACTCCGCCGGCACAATCGCCTCGATCTGGCCGCTCATCACCGACTCGGAGTTCTGCTTGAGGGCCACAGCGTTTTTGCCGACATTTGCGGCAACCGGTTTATCCGTCAGCTTGAATTTAATCAAGCCAGTACAACCGCCGCAGGTGAACACCGCATTTTGCTGTTCGGCAAAATTGGTGTCCGCGTACGGCATGAGAGCAAACAGCAATCCTGTCAATTCTCGCACCAGGATAAGGCAGGAAGAGCGCCCCAATGGCAACTCAGCCGCCTTGTCGGTCAGGAGAAAACACTCGTCTTGGACATAGAGCGGACAATTCCTGACGTTAAAAATTTCAAAAGCGGCTTTGAAGCTCTTCATCAACCTCTGCACAGTTGTAGTTTCAGATGTGGTTTTAGTGTACACGCGAATCGTACCACACTCAATCGAATCTTCCTGAAGTGAGCAGCTCTTTATCTTTTTCGTTGCTCATGTAAAGCTCGCTTGTTTCCACCCGATAAATGCTATACAATCTTCAACAAAGTGGCCGCTGCAACCAATTCAAGACAGTATTGGAATCCGGTTCACTCACCTTATTCCGACAGCCCGACCGGTAGCGTCGCGCACCAGTTCAACAACACAGGTTATTTTTATGGCCATGGGCTCACAGCAGATAGCTGAAGATTACGCACAACTTAAAGATCTTCTTGAATTGTATCCCCATATTTTTATCGTTAAGACGGATGGGCAACCGCCGGATAACTACGAAATTGAATATAATCTGCGCGGCTATATCAAGGAAGAAGACAACACCGTTACCATCGGTCAAACGCATAGGGTTCGCATCAGCCTTCCCTTTGGCTACCCCCATTTTGCACCGATCGCCAAACCACTGACCCCTATCTTTCACCCCGATATCGATCCGGCCGCCATTCGCCTTTCCGAGTACTGGCAGCAGAATCCTTCCTTGCCGGACCTTGTGCTCCATATTGGAGAAATGATCTGCGGCAGCATCTATAATCTTGAGGATCCTTTCAATCAAGAGGCTGCAGACTGGTACAAGCGCCAGAAAAAACAATTGCCCTTAGACTCCATCAGCATCGCCGACATAGAAGAAACAGACGCAGCCCTCGATTCCCTGGTCGACGACACCTTCGCCTCTCTGGGGCTTGAAAGTGACGATTTTCTTGCACCCGAAAAACCGGTGGATGACAAAGATATCCAACATATCCGCGATCTCGTTGCGCAAAACAAAATTTTCACTGCCAACAAGGTGCTCGCAGAATTGCCGGACTCCGCCGTTTTTCCAGATCGGGAAGATATTCAACAAAATGTAGGCAAGGTGCTCCGGAAAACCGATCAACTGTTTAAGTTGGCGGAGCAACTTGAGGATATGTCCAAGTTTGACGAAGCTATAGAGGTGGCGGACAACCTGTTGGCCATTGCTGCCGATGCCCCCGGCGCTGCAGCCTTGCGCACCCGGATTGAACAGTCATTTCAACTGGCGCAGTCGGTTGGTCTTTCTTTTAAGAAAGAAGAACGGGTGGAAAAAACGCAGGCGCCACAAGAAACAGCCCCGCCCCCCCTTCCACCTAAAGCTCGTACTAAATCGATTGAGTGGGGAAAAGCCATTCCCTTCAAGCCAATCTTGGTGGTTACTCTGGCGCTCGGTCTCTGCATCGGAGCGATTTCCCTTTATTTCAAGGACCAAAATACACTCAGCCAATCACAGGCCAGTCTGCTGAAAGGTCAGTTGCTCATTGACAAAAAACAGTTCGACAGCGCCCAGGAAACTCTCGAAGGAGCCAAAGCTGTCCTTTCCAATTTGACCATTCTCCGTTTTCGTAAAAGTTCCCAGGAACAAGAAATCAACACCCTGATAACGTCCACTGAAATGCAAGAGGGCCTCAAAGGAAGAGTGCTCTACCAGGGCGAATATATCCCAACAGGGATGGCATCGGCTCAGGAGGAACTGACGGTACTCACCGATCAGGCCCAAATCCTAGCCGGGCAAAACAAACTTGTTGAATCGCTCACTCTCTATCGTCAGGCCTTGAAGTTTGCCGCCGACCGCAACCTCGGCAAGCAACAGGCCGTCATCAATGAAATCATCCAATCGCTGGAGTTACGGCACACCTTGGCTGTGGCCGAAAATGCCGAACAAAACAAGAACTGGGATGAAGCGGCAGTCGCTTACCGGAAGGCGCTGACTCTCTCGGGAAACATAAAAACCCTGGGGACAGCAAGCGATATCACCCACCGAATGACCGCAGCCACCTTCCGCCATGAGCTTGATCAGTCAAAAAAGTCCTTTAACCAATCGCAATGGAAGGAGACGATCAAATATCTCGAACAGGCGCAGCAAGCCATCAATGTCAACCCCAACATTGTTACCGACAAGGATCGTCAGGATCTGCATCGACTGCTCTTTAATTCCCGTTTATACCTGATGCTCTCAACTGCGCGGGAGGCTTACCAACAAAAAAATTGGTCGCAAGCCATCGAGGAGTACCAAAACGCTCTCAACCTGTTGACAAGCGAACCGGATTCGGCAGAAAACATGCTGGGAGAGTCCCTTGGGAAGATTGAAAAAACCCTCCTGATGGTTCAGATCTCGCAGATCCAAGATCTGGTACTGGTGGCGGAAGGCAAGGCGGATGCGTCCGCCGCGTTAGCCCACTATAAAGAAATCCAACGGCTTATCAAAACAAGCAACCACCAGGGAGACCCTGCAGTAAAAACTGTGCTGCAGAAGATCAACGAAAAAATGGAAAAACAGCAGGAACTGCTCACCCTGAATGAAAAAACTACCTGGCTGGAAGAACATTTTGAGGAGATTTTTCGCGCTAACTATCCCACCTTCAAGGGTTCAAAGCTCCTGCAACCAAAAGCGGATTTCTTGAAGAAAGTCGGCAACAAGATGATTTTCAGTCTCACTTGTCTGGAGCGGAGCCAAGGCAGTTCGTCGAAATTGGAGTTGAGTTACCAGTTTGATTCCAGCACTGGGAAATGGTCGGTTTATAACGACTGAAGAACAAAAAAAATCTCCCTTTTCTCAAGAGACGAAACGATCTAAATCATAAACCTGAATTCCCCCTTGCCCAGAAGATCGTGTAAGTGCAGGATCCCTTCAAGGCGACCCAGTTCGTCAACAACTGCGAGCACCGTGATTTCATGTTGTTGCATAATACTCAAGGCGTCGGCGGCCATCAGGGCACTCGAAATGGACACCGGGTTACGTTTCATCCCTGCGGCCAAATCAATCTCCTGTATATTTTTACCCGATGAAAGCAGGCGCCGGATATCACCATCAGTGATAATGCCAAGCAGCTCTCCCTTGCTGCCCTTAATAAAAACAGCCCCAAGATTTTTCTTATTGAGCTCGACGACACCCGCCAGGAAGGGGGCATCGCTGCTGATGACCGGCACCTTCTCTCCTGTGAGCATAACCTCCCGCACCGCAACCTTCAGCCGTTCCCCTAAGCTGCCCCCCGGATGATTCCGCCTGAAATCTTCGGCCCGGAACTGTTTTCTGTTCAAAAGAGCCACTGCCAAAGCATCTCCCATGGCAAGAGTGGCTGTCGTTGAACTCGTCGGGGCCAGACCGAGCGGACAGGCCTCTCGCGGAACGGCCACATTGAGGGTGACCACCGCATGGTGAGCTAGATTCGACTCGCTCTGGCCACAAAGGGCAATAATTGGAACCTGCCGTTCCTTCAGACTGCTCAAAAGCCGATTGAGCTCCGAGGTCTCACCGGAATATGAGATAGCAAGGACCACATCTGTGGAGGCGACCATACCTAGATCGCCATGCATAGCTTCAACCGGATGCAGAAAAACGGAGGCCGTGCCGGTTGAATTAAGGGTGGCTGAAATTTTTTGCCCTACCAACCCCGATTTCCCAATGCCGGTGACTACAAGACGACTAGGACAGGCCATGATGATATCGAGGGCTTTCTCAAATTCCTCACCCAGATTATCGCGAACGGCGAGAATCCCTTCGGATTCGATCAACAAGACCTCTTTTGCCAGTGCAATACTCACGCAATCCCCTCCATATCAACGACACATCTTCCTTTGCTTCGCCCGGCGAGCATAGCTTGAATTTCATCATCCAACTGATTGAGCTGAATAAGGCGGCTTATACGTGACAACTCCTTCAGTTTCCATTCCCGAGCCAATTTCTCCCAAACTAGAACGCGTTTTTCCATAGGACAATTGGCAGAATAAACACCGACCAGATGCACCCCCCGTAGAATAAAGGGATACACCGTCAGCGGAAGATCACCTGAAGAGGTATTGCCGCAGCTGGTAACCACACCATCGAAACCGGTACTTTTAATGGCGGCAGCCAGCATATCGCCACCAACGGTGTCAATAGCTCCGGCCCAACGTATGGGCAACAATTGTTTTTCTCGGCCGGCTAACAGCTCCTGTCTCTTGAGTATAGTTGTCGCCCCTATGGCATATAAAAACTCGTGTTCGTTGTCCTTACCGGTGACTGCGGTCACCTCATATCCCAACATATGCAGTAACAGGAGAGCCACCGTCCCCACGCCTCCCGTTGCCCCGGTCACAAGAAGAGGCCCTTTGGCGGGAGTGATGGAATTATGCTCGAGATGTAAAAGACACTGCGCGGCTGTGAATCCCGCAGTCCCAAGTTGCATGCTTTCCAGAAGTGTTAACCCTGAAGGTTTGCGGACTATCCAGTTTCCCGGCACTCGAATGTATTGACCATACCCTCCGGAGGTATTCATTCCCAGGTCATAACCGGTACAAATAACTTCCTCGCCAACCTGCCAAGCAGGATCGACCGACTCCACGATCCTACCGGCTGCGTCGACTCCGGGGGTATGCGGATATTTTTTGGTCACTCCACGGTTACCGCTCGCCGAGAGAGCATCTTTGTAATTAAGGGATGAATACTTGACTTGAATAAGGACATCGCCTGCGGGGAGTTCATTGAATGATTTTCGGCAGATGCGGCGTTGAAAATTCAGGGCGCCATCCTCATAGACTACAAGTGCTGAAAAATCTTGTTCATCCATTGCATAGTACCAATGTTATACGACGGCTAGAATCCTCCAGAAGCATCAAAATCATGGCCTTAAAAAAATCATGATGGACACAAGATTGAAAGGTAACCGATCGTCCTCATGCTTGAGGTCGGAGCTGTCCGCCGATTACCCTCTGTTCCACTCCATGCTCGTCTTGGATCAGGTATAATCCCTGTGGTGAAATACCTTTGCCGATACCATGAATGGTCAGAGCTTCGGTCGCATGGACAACAGGTTTATTGAAAAGAAGATCATATTGCTGCCATTCAGCGAGCAGAAGCCGCGATTCGTTCAAAAGCCTCGCCACATTTGCGGTAATGGCGTGCAGTAAGAGCGCCAGGAGAGGTTCCAACTCAACGGTTCGCTGCAAATGCTCGAAGAGCGTTGTGATGATGGGTTGTATCTCTGCTGCAAAATCTTCTTTTCTATTATTGACGTTTATTCCAACTCCGATGATGACTTGTGTCCTGTTGGAGGGGGTATGGGGAAAGGATAGATTTTCACAGAGAATACCGGCTGTTTTTTTACCCCCAAGGTAAATGTCGTTGGGCCACTTGATAAGGGGTTGCAGATTGAAAGATTGGTGAAGAACATTACGACAGGCCAGACCTGTAGCCAAGGTAATCAAGGGGAGCTTTTCAATGGGGATGACCGGTTCAAGGAGCAACGAAAAATACAAGCCGCCTACAGGAGAATTGAAACTCCGTCCGTATTGCCCCCTGCCAGCTAATTGCGAAGCAGCAACCACAACTGTCCCGGAAGGTTTGCCTTCCGCTGCCAACTCCTTTGCAACCCGATTGGTGGAATCGATCTGTGGGTAGGAAATAATCATTGCAAGCGACAACACTAAGTCAAAACGGGTAGGAAAAAAAAAGCAGAGATCCGTTCAGGACCTCTGCTTATAAAAAATCCCCGGTTGGGGGGACGAGAATTTAATGCTCCTCGTCTTGAATACGATCCGGACGGGCATACATGGTCGTGGAACCGGAGGACCAGAACATCAGTTCGCCATCTCTGACCAGTTCATTGGCCACGTTTTTAATTTCACGCGGCTTAGAATCCGTATCACATTCGTAAAAGTCTTTGATATATAATTGAGGCTTGGGGGACTTCTTCGCTTTTTCAATAATGGCCAGTTTCAAATCTTCTTTACTCAGTGCCATAGTGCGCTCCTCGGGTTGTGTGAAAAACACAAAAATGATCGGCTCTGGGCACAGAGCCGATCATAAGATTGCTGTTATTACTTGGTGTACGCGGCAGTATGACTGGTGAACTTGAATTGAGTGGTGGTACGCCAGGTGTCGTATGCCAAACGATAATCGTCGACAGATTTCTCGGTGAAAGGAATTCCTGTTTTTTCGAAGAATTTTTCCCAACCGATACGCTCTGCCCACTCGCCGACACGCTCGTACTTCTTCGCATCTTTAGCATAGGCTTCGACGATCTGACGAACTACCGCAACGGTTTCGGGCCAGCGCGGGGTGGTGTTCGGCAGGAACGGCACGACCAGTTTGGAAAACTTCGGTGCTGACTTCGAGTTGGAAACTTTACCACCAACCAGGATGGCAATACCATCACCATCTGGATCTGCCAGCGGCATAGCCGGACACATGGTGTAGCAGTTACCGCAGAACATACAACGCTCGGCGTTTACCTTCACCGATTTCACTTCCTCGCCGGCAGAGTTTATTGCCTTGGCGGGCTTAACAGCCCCGAGCGGACATGAAGCAATGGCCAGCGGGATCTCGCAAACACCGGTGATCCGATCGTTATCGATCATCGGCGGCTTACGATGGATGCCCAGAATAGCGATGTCAGAGGCGTGAACGGCACCGCACATATTCAAGCAGCAGGCAAGAGCGATGCGGACCTGAGCGGGCAGCGTCATGGAGCCGAAGTACTCGAACAAATCATCCATAACACACTTAACCGGACCGGAAGCATCGGTGGCCGGAGTATGGCAGTGGATCCAGCCCTGGGTATGCACGATATTGGTGATACAAGCACCGGTACCGCCAATCGGGAACTTTTTGCCGTAGCTCTTGAGCGTAGCTTTCAGCAACTCAACTTTCTCTTGAGCATCCACCATGAACTCAACATTGTTCCGGGTGGTGAAGCGGAGGTAACCGCCGCAGTGCTTGTCAGCGATATCGCACATATCACGGATATAGTTGACAGTGACCAAGCGGGGAGAGCCACAGCGTATCGTAAAAACTTTGCCCCCTGTCTCGGAAACATGTACCAGAACACCTGGCTCCAGGATCTCATGATAAAGCCATTTGCCTTTATTCTCTTTGATGACCGGTGGCAGAAAATCCCCGTAGTACCGCGGTCCCAAGTCGGTAATCCGACCTACCATAGGATTCTTTGGATCGTAACCCATTATATTATCTCCTTATAAAAGTAGTTCCGTTAGAGTAATTGATGACGATTATCAGGCTGCGTGGCGTTTTCTGAACTCAACGACATCACGCTCCCAGCCACCAGGTACTTCCTCTGCACTCCAGAAGACATAGGGGTTGGAACGAGGCTCTTTCACATGTTGAGGCAGCGCTTGAATTTCCATGGCCTTGAGGAAGGTAGGCAGACCGACGCGCTGCATGGTCTCACCAACACGCTCACGGTTTTTACCCACTTCCATCCACCAATCCCACACTTTCTCGATCATATCGACAAGACCTTCAAAGTCATTCTCTGCGCTGACCTCGACGAAGGGAACAACAAGGGTGGCGAACTGGGCGCCATCAAGGATCGGAGCTTTAGCACCGATGCAGATGGAAGCGCCTTTCTGTGCACCAGGGCGTAGCGCACGGGGCATAACATTGATGCAATGCATGCAGCGAGTACACTCGGCATCATCGATCTTCAACTCGCCGCCTTCCATCCACATACAATCGGTGGGACAGAGGGCAATAACCTCTTTCTGAATATCGAATTTACCCCACTTACCGCCCTTGTGGGCACCAGCGTTGGCAGGATACTCGGCATCACCAGCGATATATTTCTTTACAGCGGCCTGATCGATGCGGATGTTGTCTTTCCAGGTGCCGATAACAGCAAAGTCGGAACGGGCGATGGCGGCAACACAGTCATTCGGACAGCCGGAGAATTTGAACTTGAACTTGTACGGGAATGCCGGGCGATGGATCTCGTCCTGATATTTCTGGGTCAGGCTGTTGCATGCTTCCTGCGTATCATAACAGGACCACTCGCAGCGGGATTCGCCCAGACAGCAGGCAGGGGTACGCAGGTTGGAGCCAGAACCGCCAAGATCCTGCTTCAGGTCATGGGTCAGATCCCAGAACAGAGGCTCGAGGTTCTCAGTACGAGTCCCGAGGAAAATCAAGTCACCGGTGGAACCATGGAAGTTGGTAACGCCAGAACCGTACTTCTCCCATAGGTTCATCAGAGCCCGGAGATTCTCGGTGGAGTAATAGAGGCCTGAAGGCTGGGCAATACGAACGGTGTGGAAGTGCTCTACACCGGGAAACTGTTTCGGCACATCAGAGTAACGACCAACGATACCACCACCATAGCCGAAAACACCGACGATACCGCCGTGCTTCCAATGGGTGATCTTATCTTTGTACGAAAGCTCAAGCTGGCCAAGAATGTCCCAGCACTCAGGCTTGGTTGCAGCCTGCTGTTTGAGGTCGGTGACGAAACTCGGCCATGGACCTTTTTCCAGTTCGTCCAATAGAGGCGTTTCATGCTTTGCCATCAGTGTTCCTCCTAGAGATTATGTGGTTAAAAAAAACCTGTCGATTTAAGCGGCCTGAACGATAAATGCACGTCAATACAGGCAAGAACGCACAGAACCATATTGAATGCTCATTCAGAGGGGGAGCATAAACGTCCGCAAAGTCTTTGTCAACAAAAAATCATAAGCCATTGTCGCACCATGAAAAACGGACGGACGACCACTCGCCGCTCACAACATTCCCGCCTGTTGCAGCAGGATTTCTTCGATGCCGTCCCTTTCCGGCAGGCCCGATCCCTCGGCAAGCAAACGCAGCAGGCGTGAAGCCAACACCTTGCCCAGCTGGACGCCCTCCTGGTCAAAAGAATTAATGTTCCAGCAGAAGCCCTGAAAAGCAATCCGATGTTCGTAGATCGCCAGCAGCGCTCCCATGGCCCGAGGCGTCAAGCGCTCTGCCATCAAGACCGAATTCGGACGATTGCCCGGAAAACTCCGGGCCGGGTTATCATCCTTTTTCCCGAGAGCCAGGGCCAGCGACTGGGCCAGCATGTTGGTGACCAATTTCTGTTGCGAGCTGGTCCCCTCCACCTCAAGATCACGTCCGTACTGATTGTGGCGAAAACCAATGAATTCCACCGGGACGACCTCGGTCCCCTGATGGATCAGCTGATAAAAAGCATGTTGGCCGTTGGTACCCGGCTCTCCCCAGACTACCGGCCCGGTTTGCCACCCGACCGCTGCCCCCTGTCGAGTGACCGATTTGCCATTGCTTTCCATGTCACACTGCTGCAGATGGGCAGGAAAGCGGGAGAGCGCCTGACTGTATGGCAGCACGGCAAGGGTTGCGTGCCCGAGAAAATTATGGTTCCAGATACCCAGCATGGCCAGGAGCAGGGGGATATTGGTGCGAAGGTCGGGTTGCTCGGCGGCCAGGTCGACCTCGTGCGCCCCCTGCAAGAGTTCCATGACCGCGTCAAAACCCAATGCAAACCCCAGGGTCACGGCCCCAACCATGGAGGTCGCCGAGTAGCGCCCGCCAATAAAGTCATACATATAAAAGGAGCGCAGATAGTTGGCAGCATCGTCCATGGGGCTGCCTTCACCGGTGACGGCCACCAAATGGCGGGATGGTTCCAACCCCGCCTGAAGGAGAGCGGCTCGGACCAACCGCTCATTGGTCAGGGTTTCCAAGGTGGTGCCACTCTTGGAAACAATGTTAAACAGCGTTTTCGGCAGATCGAGACCCTGCAGGACCTCGGCCACATCGTCGGGATCGACATTGGCGATGAACCGGGCCGAACGAGCGGGAAGATTGTAGGCCTTCAAGGCCAGGTACAAGGCGCGAGGGCCTAAATCTGAACCGCCGATTCCCACCTGAACCATGGTCGTAAAGGGTTGCCCCTGAGCGTTGACGATTGTACCGTCTGCCAGGTCGGAAAGAAATCGGCGCAGCTTGGCTAATTCCTGCTTGGCCTTGGCACTAGCGTCCGGCTCCTGGGACGAATCCTCGAAAACGTCCCGGCAGGCGGTGTGGAGAACCTGGCGATTTTCAGATGCATACCCCTCAAGACGATTCAACACCGCGCCCTGCTTCATCGCCTTGAAGGCTGTGATCAGCCCGGCTTCGTCGGCAAGCTCCTGCAGGGCGTCCAAGGTTTCCGAAGTGATACGCTGGGTCCCATAGAGCAGATCAAAACCGCAGAATGAGGTCTTGAATGCGCTGATGCGCTGCGCAGTCAACCCGCCCGCTGCCGCCAGATCATGCGGCTCCCTGGCCAGAGCGGTGAGCCTGGCCACAGCCTTATGTGATGAAAAATCGTGAAAGTGCATCTGCCCTCCTTTTTCCTGGTTACGGCTGCGCCAACTCCTTCATTCGGGAAATGACCGACCGGTAATCTTCTTGCCCGTAAATCGCCGAACCGGCGACAAAGATATTGGCTCCCGCTGCCGCCATCCTGGCGATGGTCACCGGACTGATCCCGCCATCCACCTCGATACCGGCTTCAGGATTGACGCGATCAAGCATTTGCCGTAGTTGCGTGGCTTTTTCTAACGAGGATTCGATGAAAGACTGACCGCCGAATCCGGGGTTGACGCTCATCAGCATCACCAGATCGACTTCGGTCAACACATAGTCGAGGGTCGAGAGGGAGGTAGCGGGGTTGAGGACTGCTCCTGCCTTTTTGCCCCTCGCCCGGATAGAGCTCAAGGTTCGATGGAGATGGGTGCAGGCCTCGACATGGACAGTGACCCAATCGGCACCGGCATCAATAAAATCATCGATATACCGATCAGGGTCGGTGATCATCAGATGGACGTCGACCGGCAGGCTGGTAACCGCTCGCACCGCTTTGACAATCAGGGGCCCGATGGTGATGTTGGGCACAAAATGACCATCCATGACGTCGACATGGATGACATCGGCCCCGGCTGCTTCAACCGCCCTGACCTCCTCACCAAGCCGCGTAAAATCAGCGGAGAGGATGGAGGGTGCGATCATAAGAGATTTCATGACTGTATCCTGAAGAGTAACTGAAGTTCTTGGGGAAAGAGGTGAGGATTCATTGGACCTGGGAATATACCAGATTGCCTGAAAAAATGCCGAATATTCGTGGAGAGTTCTGCCGGAGAGCTCAGGCGAAGTGTACGCGTTCATACTGCTGCCCCGGCAACTGACGGATCAAACCCTGCAACTCCAGTTGGAGCAGGAGGCCGTGGATTTCGACAAGGGGTAGGCCGCTCAGGCGGACTAGAGTATCAATATCGCGGGGGTAGATGTCCAAACTATCGAGCACTAACTGCTCATGGGCGGTGATGGTGCCGGTTTGGCCTGACCTTGCCCAATTGCAGCCAGCGCAAGCTTCTGCCTTACTCCAGGAAAGTCCCTCTACAATGTCGGCAACCGCATGGACAAGATGGGCACCCTGTTGGATTAAGCGGTGGGTGCCGGCGCTCTTGGGGGAATCGATGCGCCCGGGAACGGCAAAAACTTCGCGGCCCTGATCCAGGGCCAAGCGGGCGGTGATCAGTGATCCAGATTTTTCGGTGGCCTCAACCACGACCACGCCCTTGACCAAGCCACTGATGATGCGGTTTCTCGCCGGGAAACGAAAACCCTCCGGCTGCGTTCCCAACGGATATTCACTGAGGAGCAGTCCATTGTCGACGATCTCACGGAACAGATCGGCATGCGCGCGGGGATAAACCACATCGATACCGCAACCAAGGACCGCGACCGTACCGCCACCAGCACTCAATGCCCCGCGATGGGCCGCAGCGTCGATCCCGTAGGCGGCGCCTGAAACGATGGTGATGCCCAGGGCGGCCAGTTCGACGGCAAGGCCTTCGGCAATGCGCCTCCCGTAATCGGTGGCGGTTCGGGCTCCGATGATGGCCACGGCTGGTTGATCCAGCCAATCGAGCGCTCCCCAGCAGTAGAGCAGAACCGGGCTATCGGGGATGGCACGAAGGGATTCGGGAAAAACGGAACTGGCGGGTGTGAGGAGAACAACATTAATCCTGTCGAGCCGTTCGAGCTCGACGAGGGCGCGTTGCCGGGCTGCCGCCACCAGCGGGGCATTGCGCAACAGGTCAATCAATCGAGGGCCGACGCCAGGGATACCCTTGACACGGGCTTCATCCCGCAACACAGCACCCGGCGTACCCAACTGGTGCACCAGACGGTTGATCAGGGTACATCCCAATCCGGGAAGAAACGACAGGGTCAGCCAGTCTTCAGCGTCCGAGCTTTGAGCCAAGGGACTTTAATCTGTCATGAAGGCCTGTAATTCTTGACTTCTGGCCGGATGCCGTAATTTTTTCAATGCCTGAGCTTCAATCTGCCGAATACGCTCCCGGGTGACTGCAAAGCACTGCCCGACCTCCTCCAGGGTATGATCGCAGCCAATTTCTATGCCGTATCTCATACGGAGCACCTTCTCCTCCCGTGGTGTCAACGACCCCATCACCTTGCACAGACAGCGCTTCAGGCTTTCGGTGATTGAATTTTCCTGCGGATCGGGGTGAGCATGGTTCTCGATGAAATCACTGAGCAGGGTATCTTCCTCGTCGTTGACCGGGGCATCGAGGGAAATGGCGTCCTTGGCCGTCTTCAAAGCGATATGGACCTTTTCCACCTCGGTTCCCAACTGGGCGGCCATCTCGTCGGGCGTCGGCTCCCGGCTTTCAATCCGCTGGAAATCCTTGGAAAAGCGGAGCATCCGGTTGATGGTTTCAATCATGTGCACCGGCAGGCGAATGGTTCGCCCCTGGTCGGCAATGCCCCGGGTCACGGCTTGGCGTATCCACCAGGTGGCATAGGTGGAAAATTTAAACCCTCGCTTGTAATCATATTTTTCCACGGCCTTCATCAACCCGATATTCCCTTCCTGAATAAGGTCAGGCAACTGCATACCGCGATTCATGAACTTCTTGGAAACCGAGATCACCAGACGGAGATTGGCCCGCACCAGGGTTTCTTTAGCCTGTTTGGCCGTCTCCCGGCCCATTTCGATCTCTTGCTGCACGGTAATAAAGGCCGGCCAAGAAATGCCGATGGTTTCCGCCAGTTCCAGGGTGACGCGCTGCTCGACCTCAGCCGGGTTGACTTCGCCGACCTCAGGCTGCAGCTGATGACGCCGGGCGGCGAGCAGCAGTTCCTGCTGCCGGGCAACGACCCGGACACGGTTGAACTTCTGGGCCAATTCCTTGACTGCGTCGGCCACTGAGAGCAACCCCTTGGAGCAGAGCCGATGCGCATAAAAAAGGTCAGCAATGTCAACACCGACGGTAAGAATATGGTCGACCAGGCTCGCTTCTTTGACCGCATTGCCTGCGTTTTTCCTTAACTCAAGAAAAAGCTCACGCCTTATGGCATCGAGTTCGTTAGCCTTTTCCACCTGTTCAAGGAAGGCGTCACGCACCGTGGTCAGTTCCTTTTCATCGTTATCGGAAAGGCCACGAATCACCGAATTGATGCGGACATTGCCCCGGAGCAAATTCTCGGCCAGATCGTTCAACGCTGTAATCCCAAGAGTCAGGCGCAACACTGCCTGCTGGATGCGGGTTTCCCCATCCTCCACCATGCGAGCCAGCTCCATCTCTTCCTCGTGACTCAGCAACCGCTGGCTCCCCATTTCCCGAAGGTATATATTCATCGGGTCGACACTGCTTCCCACGCCTCGCCGGTCATCACCCCGCCGGTCATCGCCGAGCCGGCGCTCTAGGGGCGATCGCCGCTCGATGGCGTTGCGGATGGCCCAATCATCTTCTTCTGCGGCTTCCTGGGGCCAGCTTGGCTGCAATTCTTCGGCAAGCACCTCAGGCTCCTGGTCATCTTCCAAAAGAAAATTTTCTGCGTCCATCACCCCTCCTTGTAAGACCACCATCAACGCAACGAAATGTGCCCCCGCCCCCTGGATCAATAAAAAAATTCGTTTTATACCGAACAGATAGGGAGGAAACTGCAACCAAATCGACTCAACTTGCCAAAATCACAGGAGATACATCTTCATCACTCCAAAATACAATTTTTTAAACTTATCAGATTTCCATCTTTTTTCAACATGTTAAATTAAAAACCTCTTCTTTTTTGTTCTATTTCCTGTTTCTGGCGGATCAAATCCATCAGCAGCGCAGTGTTACCAAGGCCTTCGGCCCGATTGATCTGTTCTTGCAGATCGGCAACGGCCCGCTTGTGTTCAACTGAAAGCAGCCATTGCACCAGCTCATCACACATCCGCCGGGCATGTTCCTCCTTTTGCCCTTCTTCATACGGCGAAACCTGCATCAACAATTGCACGATATAGCCCCGTTCATACTCATCCGCGGCGAACTCCAGCAATTGCTCCGGTTGACAGGAAGCAACTCCAGCGGCCCGCTCCAGGAGACTGATGAACCGCACCGCAGCAGGCTCTTGGATGATACGATCCAAGCCAACCTTTTTCAGTTCGCCCATGTATTGCGGATAAAGGATGAGGAAATCGACCAGTTGTTTTTCCTGTTTGGGCAGGTGCGCTGGCCCCGGAGGCAAGGAAGAATCACGCGGTACAGTGACAACCTGCGCCGCCGCCTTCTGACCGGAAAGAAAATACCCCTGCGAGACACCCAGTTTTTCACTAAAATGGGCAACCATTAGAGCCCGCTGTTCCGGATCGGCTGATTCCTTGATCAGCCCTTTCAACTCGGCGGCGATCTTGTTTTTCCCCGCCAGGGTCAAACCATGTTCACGAACAAGGGTATCAAAGGCGAATTCCGCCAAAGGTCGGGCACCTTCCACCAGGGCGGCAATCGCCGCTGGTCCTTCAGCGCGTACGTAGGAGTCAGGATCATGACCGGCAGGCAGAAGGGCCACGCGACCCTCCACCTGCTCGGCCAGAAAAAAGGGGATACTGCGCATGGCGGCCTTGAGCCCGGCGGCATCGGCATCAAACAACAGGACCGCCTCGTCGCCATAGCCCCGAAGGGTGTGGATATGATCGCGGCTTAGCGCGGTTCCCAAGGGCGCAACCACATTGTCGATACCATGAACAGCCAGCAAGATCAGGTCAAAATTCCCCTCAACCACCAACGAGCGGCGCTGCTTGCGTACAGCCTCACGATGCTGGTGCAAGCCAAAAAGCAAACGGCCCTTGTCGAAAATCGGGCTTTCCGGGGAATTCATGTATTTGGGCTTGCCTTCACCGAGAATTCGGCCGCCAAAGGCCGCAACCCGGCCGGTCATATCAACGATGGGAAACATAATCCGCGACCGAAAGCGATCGTAGTGTCCGCCCCGCTCCTTGCCGACCGCAAGGCCCGCCTTCTCCAGGTCATCCGCCGGTAGACCCTTGGCCACCAACTGATCGGTAAGGAAACCCCAGCCCACCTGTTCCGGATCCGGTGCAAAACCTAGGCGGTAACGGTCGACGATTGCTGTCGGCACACCGCGCTGTTCAAGGTAGGCCCGCGCGACCTTCCCCAGTTTTGGGTGGCGCAGGCAGTGTTGGTAGGCGACTGCCGCCGCCTCATTGGCCTCGTAGAGGATCTCGCGTCGGCGCAACTGGAGCTGCTCGGCTTCGCTCAACTGCCGCTCCGCCATTTCAATGCCGTACTTTTGCGCCAAAGTCTTTAAGGCTTCGGGAAAATCCATGTGGTGGTACTGCATCACAAAGGAAAACACGTCGCCGTGCTCGCCGCAGCCGAAGCAGTGAAAGAACTGCCCCTGGGGATTAACCGTGAAGGAAGGCGTTTTTTCGTTGTGAAAAGGACACAGGCCGGAAAAGCGGTTCCCGGCCCGTTTCAGCTCGACATACTCGCCCACCACCTGAACAATATCGGCGGCGTCCTTGACGGTTGTTTTTATGTGTTCACGGGCCGCTGGTACGGACATACTTTCTCACACTACCTTTTTTTGATCATTGCCCCGGTGGAGGAGCCTGGCATGGGTGACAATCAATAGAGGGGAAAATCCAGCCAACCCCAACCAAGGGGCGGCGGTTATCCCGCATGCTTTTTTTTCCAATGTCATTTATGATGGCACCGTCCAAGGATGCAATGCGCCTCTTGCCCTTGAGGCGGCGCCCTTTTCGGCTAGGCCCTTTGCCCCCATACCCTTCATCGGCTGGATACGAGAGGTCCATTATGCACGACATGGAAGAACTGCTCTCTCTGGAGATCAAAAAGGAGATCGCGGATCGATATTTCGGTTTCCGCAAGCTGATCGAGGACGACAGCCGGCAGTATAACCAGCACATCCGAGAGGCCTACCGTCAATTGGAAAATGAGGTCGGGTTTGATCTGATCAGACTCTATATTCTTCTGCGGCAGGAATCGCGAATCCACGACTTTTTCCGCCTCACCGGGTTGCGCGACCAAGTCTTTCTTGACCCGTACCTGCTCCAGTCGTCGACCATCCGCCAACGCCTGTTCAAGGGACAGCCCATTCACGGGTTCACCCGCCGCTCCCGGTTTCACAATCTTTTTATGGATATCTACAACCGGCTGAGCGCAGGAGTGGCAGCCTATGGAGCCACCCTCAAACGCCTCGTTGAGGAAGGCAAGACCATAACCGAAGAAATTGAGCTTTTTCACCGGAAAAACGACCTAGGGTCCATGATGGGATTTCTGCGCCGCCTGGACAGCGGCTCCATGCAGCAGGAGGGTCCGCTGACGGGCGGCATCGCGCCGCTGCGGGATAACTATTTTGAAGACAAAATGCGACTCGATGCCCCAGCGGCAGCCGAGCTGCTGCTGCCAGCCTTCCCGGCCTTGCCCCCGGTCAAATCCTGCAAGAACGCCCTCCAGAATCTGATCGATGCCGCCTTCGAGGCTCAAGGCCGGCCTGAGGTGAACGAATACCGGTCATGAAGTTTTTCTGCCCATCCGAGCCTGCGTCGCAACGGCGAACGGCTCTTTACAGGCCCACCCAGTAGTCGAGCCGGTCGAGATGGTAGAAACATCCGCCCTGCTGGTTCCAGGTGCAGACGCCATGGACGTCCATCCCCTGATGGATAACCGAAACCGGCCGATCCGAGGAAACAACCACCACAATAATATGGGGGTGTTCGGCGGTAAAACGCAGGGCTGAATTGTACCGTGCCCCCCGAGCAAGATCCTCCCCGGCAAAGGCCCTCCCGTCAAGCAAACAGGCAAAGCCGTGGAGATGCATGTCCGCGCCGATGTGGAGCGCCCCGTCCACCTTGGTGAGGGACTTGGTCAGCTTCAGCGTGTAGGGCTTGCGCAGGTCCAAGGGCGGCGAGAGGCTCTGCCCAGAGATGGGCACCGGGCTTTCATTGAGATCGATGACTATGGTGCAGCCGTGTTTCCGTTGCTGGGAATGGTGCACCAGACTGACCACAATCTTGAAGATGAAGAAACTATCGGACCGTTCCAGAGTGGACTCGAGCAGCAACTCCTCCAACTGCACCAACTTGGCCTGATAGCTGGTCGAACTGAACCTGCCATCGGCAAAGCTGCACACCTTGGTGCGGTTGACCTTGAAAAAGCCGTATCGGCCCCGAAAATCGGCGCAGAGCGAGAAGGCCGGCAGGGTATCGCCGCAGATACCGAGAATCGCGCGGCCATCGCTCACCAGGTAACGTCCCGACCGCTCGACGGTGAGCAGCAGTTTCCGCACATGTTTAAAATTGACCAGTTGCGGCCGGAGTTCCTCCTGAAACTTAACCAGAAAATGCAGTTGGTTGAGCATGCACGGATCAACAAAGAGTAATCGTCCCTCGGGCCAGGAGCCTTCCTCCTGGGTTTCAGAAATCATCAGCACTGCGTCCAACACCGGATAGATCCGCATGGAGCTATCCCAGCCGAGATGCAGGTTCATCTGATCAATGATATAATCGCGAACCGCATGGGTGGCATATTCTTTAAGGAAATAGCCGGATATGCCGGTGTAGAGATCCTTATCATTAGCAAGATCGTGGGAAAAACGCCAGACCGCATGCTCGAGCCAGCACTCGGTCGGACCCGTGGAGCAGAGATCGGGATGCTGCTCGGTAAACCACTGCTGAAAAAAAACCGATCCCGAATAACCGCCACAGGAGAGGAGCCCGGCCAATCCCGGATCCTTGACAGGGAGGATTTCAGCGAACTTCTTCCTGTCAAACTGGAGTTTTTCGTTTTCCCGCCACTTTTGATTGTCCACATACAGGCTTTTGAATATCGGTTCATGCCCTTTGAGCAGATTCTGCGGATCGCAGAGCATCATCGGACTGTCAGGTCGCAGGGCAAAAATGACCGCAGCCCGGCTTGCGCCGGAAAAATGGGTCAGACCATCACTGAGGCCATTAAGAATATCACTGACGCACCGGCGAATAAAGGATTGCTGGGCTTGATCAAGCATGAAGGGCGTCACAAGGAAAAAGGGAGACTGTTGCCGGCCCTAGTTTTTCCGCTCAAAGACGAGGACCGGGCTGTTTATGGTCTCAAGGTACCGACAGGTGCCTTAAGCGTCAAGACGATTTCGGGCGGCGCTTCCATTTCGTCTCCCGAGGGACAATTGAGGGCCACGCAAACCTCAGGCCTCAACCTTGACATTGGCGCCTTTATGCCAAACTTCTTTTGAAAATGGTTCTCAATGACACAAAGGAGGTTAGCCATGGCTTATATATGCACAACCTGTGGAGCAGCGGCTGAAACACCGGGACATCTGTGCAGCCCGTGCGATACAACATCTTCTTGCGGCTTTTGCGGTACTCCTGAAGCCGGCGCCCGGCATGTCTGCCGGGATAAACTTGTTGCCATGCAGTTTTTTTGCTCTACCTGTGGCAGAGTGGCAGAGGAGGAGAACTTTCTCTGCAATCCCTCTCCCATCACAGAGTAATCTTTTATTGCGACGATTCCGCTCTCGGTTCGGACAAGCATCTGTCTTTCACCGATTTTTGTCTGCAGCCGTTCTCGCTCTTCGAGCCTCAGGGATAATCTCGTCTCCATGAACACCCCGCCCTTCCGGCTCCCAAAAAGAGCTTGGCCAAAGGGGTTTTTCCGCCTATCATGACCGGATTCATAAAAGAATTCGCCTCCCCTCACAATCAGGCTCTCTCAATTCCAATCAGCAGTCTCGTTAAACGGTGCGCCCATGGAAGACAACATTGCCGAAGAACTTGTTAACATTATCAAGAAACAGCAGAAATCCGAATATGAGGAGGCCTTTGAACGGGCCTTCGAACTGACCAAGGCCTATGCCGGTTCCGCCAATGCCCAGGCGTCCACCATTCCCTTTGTCTTTGAGAAGCTGTTTGAGCTGTTTGTCACCGGAAAAACCAGATCGTAACCGGAAAAAGCTCAAGCCCCCAGCCCTCATTGTCCTCTGGCCGGTCCCTTTCGCCTTCGCGAAGGCCTAGGGACACTCGGCACTTCGTCCTTTCCCCGTTTACTTCGTCCCGAAGATTTTATCCCCGGCGTCACCGAGCCCAGGAAGAATATAGCCATCCTGGTTCAAGCACTCGTCAATGGCGGCCACGTAGATATCGACATCGGGGTGACTCTCCTCTAGTCTCCGGATTCCCTCGGGGGCTGCTACCAAAAAGATGCCAATGATATCCCGGCAACCCGCCTTCTTCAGCATGTCAATCGTTGCGACCAGGGTGCCGCCGGTGGCCAGCATTGGATCGAGGATCATCGCCTGCCGCCGGTCGATATCTTGAACCAGTTTCTCGAAATAGGTCACCGGCTTGAGTGTCTTCTCGTCGCGATATAACCCCACCACTGAAACTTTAGCGCTGGGCAGGGCTTTCAACACCCCATCCATCATCCCCAGACCAGCCCGAAGAATGGGAACGATGGTGATTTTTTTGCCCTTGATCCGGTCGACCCTGACCGGGCCGGACCAGGTTTCGATGGTCACCTGTTCGACCGCCAGGTTTCTTGTTGCCTCATAGGCGAGCAGCATGCCGACTTCCGCCGCCAGTTCACGGAAATCCTTGGTGGAGATGTCTCTCTCCCGCAAAAGTCCCAGCTTATGGCGAACAAGAGGATGGGAAATTTCATGAACAGCCATACAGGCCTCCTGATGGGTAGTGGACAGAGAAGAGGTGAACTCACTGCCGGATGTCCGTTCGGCAAAGTCTCAAACACAACGGCAACGTGGTTGCCAGGCCTCACAGGGGGGCATCCTGTTAGGTGTACGAAGCCCGCAACCGGCGCTGAATCATCTGTAGATCTTGCCAGGCGGCTTTTTTCAATCCCTCATTCTTGAGCAGAAAGCGGGGATGAAAGGTCACTGCAACCTGAAGCGGATCGGCCGCATCATTGTCCGTCCCAAAACGATGGAACCTGCCGCGCAGCCTAAAGACGGACTCCTCGCTGCCCAGAACGGATCGGACCGCCCACTCCCCCATGGCACAAATGACCTGGGGTCGAACCAACTCGATTTCCCGAAGAAGATGCTCCCGGCAGCGGTGGACACTCTCGATTTCCAGCAGCTCCGCGGACTCGGGGCAACACTTGATTGTATTGGTCACATAGACATCCTCCTCTGTCAGCCCAATGGCGCGCATCATGTTCCGCAGCATCGTGTCTTCGGCCGCGCCAAACAGGGTATCGGCTGAAAAGCCGCTCTCCTGACCAGAATAGTCGCCGACCACCAGCAGAGGCGAACCCACCGCGCCGCGCCCGGGCACCAATCCCTGCCGGGCCGAGGCCAGGGGGCACATCCGGCAGGCCTCGATATCTCGACGATAGGCGACCAGTTGCTCCCTAGAGGCCTCTTCGGTCCAAGGTTGCGATTGCTCACGGCGCAAAGGAGGGACAGCAGCGGGAGGAGCCGGACGACCACTCTCCTTGGTTGCCGGTGTTGCTCTTCCCTTTTTCGGGTGCGGTGCGATTCCAGGCATCAGAGGATAACTCTCGACACCCATCTGCTTGTGGAAGAGCAAGGAAGTGCGGAGCGCTGCGGCCATGGTCAAGACAGAGAAACGATCTGGAAGCACCCTGTCCGGGGTTGTGCCATCGCCACCCATTGTGGGTTCAGTTGCCGTCATAACCGCCTTGAAGCTGCATAACCTCGGTTCTTCCGCACCCATAAAACAGATGTCGCCAGCCGATCAACGACTTATTCTTTTTTCTTTTTGGGAGGTTCAAATTCAAAGACCGTTTCATTTTTCTTCAGAAGACCGTGTTTTTTTCGAGCCACCTCTTCTAAATATTTATCATCGGATCGCAACCGTTTGATATCCTCTGAGAGTTCAGTATTTTTTGAGGCAAGCTGGGTGTTTTCCTCGGTCAAAGCGGCGATTTCCTTTTGCAGCTGCAGGTAATGGAGGAGACCGCGACCAGGTGCAAAAAAAATCCACAACAGAAAAAAAACGAAAACAATCGCTCCAAGAAACCAGAGCACCTTCTTGTCGTGTCGATTATCTTCTTGCTGCTTGCGTATTATCGCCATACACTTTCCGGTTTACATCCCTTTTGAATTACCATGGAACAACTGAAAAAATGCTTGGTCAGCGCCTGCCTCACCGGATTATGCACCCGCTATGACGGACAGTGCAAACCTAACCCTACCTGCCTGCAGCAACTGATCGGGTACCACTGGATCCCGATCTGCCCGGAACAACTGGGCGGTTTACCGACCCCGCGCCCCGCTGCCAGCCTGACGGGCGGTGACGGATACGATGTCCTGGCCGGCACGGCCCGGGTGATTGACCAACACGGCCACGATCTGTCCGAGCCGTTTCTTCGCGGGGCGGCCATGGTTCTGACCATTGCCCAGGCGCAAAACATCAAGCTCTGTTTGCTCAAGTCCGGCAGTCCCTCCTGCGGTTTTGCCCCTGTGCCTGGCGTAACCACCGCGCTTCTCCGGACTCACGGCATTGAGGTCGTCTCCTTCTGATGGATGCCGAAGGCGGGCCGAACGGCACAACCGGCTCCGCACTCAGGGCTCAGGGAGGACGACTTCTTCCGACTTCTCTTCTTTCTTCCCGTCCAACCCCATCAACCTGATCAAGAGGATGCCGGACTCGTAGAGCAGATACAGCGGCACCCCCATCAGTGCCATATTGACAAGATCGGGGGTTGGCGTCAGCAGGGCTGCAACAATGGCGATGGCCAGCACTGCATATCGCCTGTTCTTCTCATAGGTCTTCCGGGAGATGACTCCCACCACGGCACTGAATACCATAAAAACAGGCAGCTCAAAAATCACCCCAAATCCAAAGACGAACAGAGTGACAAAATTGACGAATCGGCTGACCGAAATAAAGGCCTGGAGGTCCGCCGACTGATAGCTGAGGAGAAATCGGATACCGAAGGGCAGGGTCACCAGGGAGCAAAAAATCGTGCCGCCGTAAAAAAGCACACAGGTGGCGGCCACAAACCAGAACAACTTTTTTCCCGTGACGCCAAAGGGTTTCCCCACTGCCTTCCACAGCACATACATGCAAAAAGGCATGAGCACATACAATGCCCCGAAAAAGGCCAAGTTGACTTGGGCGAGAAAAGGCCCGGCCACGGAAAAAAAATAGAGCTTCTCTCCCAGATGCGCTTGCAAGCCGGTCAGCAGCCGCCCGGAGACAAAAAAGAGCGCAAGGGTCGTGAGTGCAATCGACATCCCCAGTGATTTCAGGAAGATGCGCAATTCGAGAAGAAAAATTGCAAAGGATTTCAGTGGTAAGGCCATGGCGTCGGGGAAAATGAACACATTATTTGCACAGGAGGCGAAAGTCGGAAAAAAGTAGCAAAACAGAAGGATAAAAGCAATTGAATACCCGTTGCGTTTCCCCGGATGCCATGATAAAAGCCGTTCACATCGGCAAACAACCGTGCATCAAGCACTTACCCTCCCCCTTTTTCTCAACCCTATTGACACCAACATGCTTGAATTACGCTTTGTCAGGGAAAACCTGGATCTGGTCCGCAAAAAAAGCCTCCTTCGAGGAGTTGATCCGCAACTTATCGACCACTTTGCCGAAATTGACAGCCGCCGGCTCGGGACGCTTGCCGAGGTCGAGTCCCTGAAAAACCAGCGCAACACCGTTTCCAAAACCATCGCCGCGCTCAAGCAGTCCGGCAAAAATGACGAAGCCGCGCCCCTGATCCTGGAGATGCGCGAAGTTTCCGACCGGATTAAGGAGCTGGACACCGTCCTGGCCGAAATTGAGGTGCAGTTGCAGGACGTCATCATGTCCATCCCCAACATCTGTGATGATTCGGTACCCACAGGGAGAACGGAACAAGACAATATCGAGATCAAACAATGGGGTGAGATTCCGGCCTTTTCCTTTCAACCGCTACCGCACTGGGAGATCGGTGAAAAGCTCGGCATTCTCGATTTTGAAACCGCTTCCAGGCTGGCCGGGGCTCGCTTTTCCCTGCTCAAAGGGTTCGGCTCCAAACTTTCGCGGGCCCTGGTCAATTTTTTCCTCGATCTGCACACCCAGCGACACGGGTATACCGAGGTGCTGCCGCCCTTCATGGTCAATTCGAAAACCATGACCGGTACCGGCCAGCTGCCTAAATTCAAAGAAGATCTGTTTAAGCTCGAAGGCTGGGACCTCTGGCTGATCCCCACCGCCGAGGTACCAGTTACCAATATCCATGCGGAATCCACCCTCGACGAAGGCCAACTGCCGCTGAAATACACCGCCTACACCCCCTGCTTCCGTTCGGAGGCGGGCTCGTATGGCAAGGACACCCGGGGATTGATCCGCCAACATCAGTTCGAAAAGGTGGAACTGGTCAAGTTTACCCGTCCGGAAAGCTCCTGGGAGGAGCTGGAAAGTCTGCTGGCCGACGCCGAGGCAGCCCTGCAACTGCTGGAACTGCCCTATCGGGTCATCAACCTTTGTTCAGGCGATCTGGGCTTTTCCTCGGCCAAAACCTATGACATCGAGGTTTGGTTACCGGGACAGAACAGCTATCGCGAGATCTCGTCCTGCTCCAACTTTCTCGACTTTCAGGCGCGACGCGCCGGCATTCGCTACCGGCCCAAGGGCGAGAAGAAGAGCCGTCTGGTCCACACCCTCAACGGCTCCGGCCTTGCCGTGGGCCGAACCCTGCTGGCCATCCTGGAAAATTACCAGCAGGCAGACGGCACGGTGCGTTTACCCAAGGTCCTGGAACCCTATTTCGAAACTCGTTTTTGAACAGCCGAATGGTGTGGGGCAAGAGGTCCGATTTGGGACAACAGCTTCAATCGAATATCCTGGCCAGGAAGTATTTGAAACTGTAACGCTGGAAGCGACACGGATGCCTCGAACCTGTTCCACTCATGCACAGATTCGCGCGAAATTTCTATTTTTTTAAAGAGTGGTATTGTTTCAGCATAGTTAGTGTGCGTTGCCAAGCATCTTGAGCGTCCTCGTGGCGGTATGGCCCAGCCCCCCCCTTGCGCAAATTAAATCCATGGTCGGCTTCCGGATAAACCACGAGTTCAAATTTCAATCCTTTTGCCTTTGCTGCACTCTCTACAGATCTCATGGTTTCGATCAAACAACATTCATTATGTCGATCAAGTTGTGCTGCTAATACAAGCACAGGAACATTAAATCGGTCCACAAGTTTATCTATATTCTGTGCCCATGCTTTGGTGAAGGGGTAGTATGCAACTACCATCGATACAAAGTCTGACAAAGGAGCGGCATTCTTTAAAGCGCCGCCTCCTCCCAATGAAAAACCGATAATTGCAACTTTCCCCTTGATAGCATTTGGTGAATGCTGTGCCCGTTCTATTGCCTTTTTTAAATTAGCTTCTCCAGTGTGTTGAGGATTAAGAATATCGTTACCGTCAAGAAGAACCGTATAATAACCAATTTTTGCAAGTTCCTCTGCATAGTCTTCGTAGGGGGCCATTCCAGATTGTCCGGAAAGAGCAATTACAATCGACCCAGAACCATTGGCTGGTGTATAGGCAATTTGAGCGGGCCCTTCAGCGTCTGCGCTTGTTGAAACCCTGCCAGCAAAAGCTACTGACCCAAAAAATAGGCTCAACAGCAAAATAAAGGAGCATTTTAATGTGATTTGAGTGCCAGCGCTTTTTTGAAGTGCTATTTTCATCTGCATAAATTTGCCTCCCATAAATTTTATAGTAGCTGACCTATCGCCGCAAGCCCGCCGGTTTCTCACGGGCAAGCTCGATCAGGCGATCCAAGAGGGCACCGAAGGGAAAACCCGCCGCAGCTGCGGCCTGGGGCAACAGGCTGGTAGGCGTCATACCCGGAATGGTATTGGTTTCCAGCAGATAAAGTTCTTCCCCTGCAAGGATCATATCGGTGCGGCTGTAGCAGCGCAATTGCAGGCAGCGATGGGCGATCACGGCGTATTCCTGCGCCTTTTGCCGCACCTGCTCGCTGACCTGGGCCGGGCAGATCTCCTTGCTCGCACCCGGCTGATACTTAGCCTCGTAATCGAAAAAGTCATATTTGGCGTCGGGGATGATTTCGATCAAAGGCAGGGCCAGCAACTCAGCATTGCCCAGCACTCCGACCGTCAGTTCGCGACCTTTAATATACTTCTCGACCATGACCTCGTTGTCATGTTTCAGGGCCAGACGCAGGGCACCCGGCAACTTCTCGATCTCCCGCACGATCGACATGCCGATGGAAGACCCCTGCCGCACCGGCTTGACCACGCAGGGCAGGCCAACCTCGGCAACGATCCGGCTGGTGTCTTCCAAATCGCGCGGTTCGACCATCACCCAGGGCGCCACCGGCAGGCCATGCAGCCGGTACATGATCTTGGCGAGATTCTTATCCATGGCTAGGGCGCTGCCCAGCACCCCGGCTCCCTGGTAGGGAATGCCAAGCAGATCGAGGAAGCCCTGAATAGTGCCGTCCTCGCCATTGACGCCATGCAGCAGGAGAAAAGCTACGTCAATTCGGGCGGCATCACTGGCTATCCGGGCCAAATCGGTTGCCGGATCGTAACGAACAACCTCGTATTTATTGGGATCAAGTGCCTTTTCCACCCCGGCCGCGCCTCGGAGCGACACCTCCCGTTCATCAGATGTTCCACCGGCAATGAGTGCCAATCGAATTTTCGCCATGGTCGACCTCCTGTTAAATGAACATGGTTCTCAGCCCATTACTCCGATAATTATTGACCATGGTACCATCATGACAGAGAAAAACAATCAAAAGGGAGCATCCTGCGCAAGGCTCAACGATAAATAAACGGCTACCACGCGCGGGCAAATCTGACCCAACTTCTTCAGGCAACATGACCACTGACGATTCCTCGGTACGGTCAGGGCAGATGAGGAAAATTGAAGAGATCGGACAGCATAAAGGAGCCGTCAAAGCGCATGATGAAACTGGGATTCGAAGCCAGAAAAAGAAGCCAACGGTGGTCGCCCAATACAGCGCGGTTTGGCGCAACATCCCGTCGTCGAGCCATTTTTGCCCAAGCCAGGGTGGGGAAGTTCAGCATAGACCGTTTCAACCGCAAAGCCTGCCGAGTTAGGCAAGAATTGGCACCTGCCACTATCGGCCCTTAGCCTGAGATGCGGGAATCACAAACAGAGTGTTTTTGTCCTTTCCGGACCTTTTTGCCGGCATCGATATTCCGCAAACACGTTCAGCCAAGGCGGCCACCGACAAAACTCTTCCCCCCACAGAAACTCAGCTGCAGCCTATATGTCCATAAAATTCGGCGGTTATTAAATAAGCGACAATACGTTATTTGATTTGACAAGTACCGATAAAACGGATAATTTAGCTTCCTTTTGAAACCACACTCTTACTAACGGCCCCGGCCAACCACCAAAGGAAGTGATGCAATCATGATCGAAGTAGATGTCAGAGGTGACCTTGAATACGCGATCAGGCAGTTGAAGAAGAAACTGCAGATCGACGGTATTAAACGTGAGCTGAAACGGCGTGAATATTACGAAAAACCCAGCGTCAAGAAACGCCGTAAAGCAGCGGAAGCCCTGCGTAAACTTCGCAAGTTTAACCGGATGAGAAGCCGGTTCTAACCTGCACGCCCCCAACGGTTCGCCGTTGGGGCGTTTGTCCCCCCCTCTTTTCGCCGACGCCCCTGCAAACCACAGAATACATCGAGTATCTGCAGCTTTTTCTGCAACACCTGACCATCCAGAGACGGCTCGCCAAAAACACTGTCGCCGCCTATGGCTCGGATCTGCACTCTTTTTTCCGTTTTCTAGCCCACACCACACCACCCGTCCCTGAAGAGATCAGCAAGGAACAGGTGCAGCAATTTTTCCAGGACTGCCATCGACGTCAGATCAGTACGCGATCGAATGCCCGCCGATTGGCGGCCCTGCGCGCTTTCTTTCTCTTCCTGCAGGATCGAGGCGCCCTGACCGTCAATCCCCTGGCTGAAATCGATGCACCGAAAATCGGCCGCTCCCTGCCCAAGGGTCTCAGCATAGCCGAGGTCGACACCCTGCTCCGCCTGCCGGAGCAAACATCACCCCTGACGCTGCGCAACCATGCCATGCTGCACCTGCTCTACGCCTCGGGATTGAGGGTTTCCGAGCTGGTCAACCTGCCGGTGAACGGCTGCAATCTGAGCAGCGGCCATCTCCGCATCCTCGGCAAGGGGAACAAGGAACGGGTCATCCCCTTCTCGGCCCTTGCCGGCGAGATGGTGCAGTCCTATATCGACCGCGCCCGACCGTTGATCCTCAAGGGTAAGCCCAGCCCACTGCTGTTCTGCTCCAACCGGGGGACCGCCATGACCCGCAACCGCTTCTGGCAGATCATCAGGGAAGCCGCCCTCGCCGCCGGAATCAGCAAGGCGATCAGCCCGCACATGCTCCGCCACTCCTTCGCCACCCACCTCCTGGCAGGCGGCGCCGACCTCCGCTCCGTGCAGATGATGCTCGGCCATACCGACATCTCCACCACCCAAATCTATACCCATGTCGACACCGACCGCCTGAAATCGATCCATCAGCGATTTCACCCCCGCGGTTAGGCCCCCCGCACCTCGTCTCCAGCATCGGGGATGGGTGCCGCCGGCAAGGTGACGCTGAAAATGGTTTTCCCCGGTTCGGACTGAACCTCAATGGTGCCGCCATGGGCGCGAACGATGCCGTAGGAGACCGGCAGGCCAAGCCCGGCGCCCTCAACCGCCGCCTTGGTGGTGAAGAACGGCTCAAAGATGCGCCCGACATTTTCCGGAGCAATTCCAGACCCGCTGTCTTCCACCCATACCTTGGCCTCGTCGCCCCGCAAGGCAGTCTTGATCGTCAAGGTCCCCCCTTTTGGGGCCATGGCGTCGGCGGCATTGATGGTCAGATTAATGAACACCTGGCGAATTTGATCTTCAACCGCGGCAACAGGAAGGACGCGGTGATCATAGACCCGGTTCAGGGTGATTTTTTTCTTGCTGAGAAAATTGTGATTGAGCGTCAGAATGTCCTCCAGAATACAGTGCAGATCAAAAACCGTTCGCTGGCGGGTGGACGGCCGGTTGAACTGCTGCAGATCGCGGATCAGTTTGCGCATGCGATCACATTCGTTTTCCGCCAGATGGAGCAATTTTTTATCTTCCGAATCCTCCGCCAACCGTTGCTGAACATCGCGCAGCGCAAAGCGAATTCCCAAGAGCGGATTGCCGAACTCGTGCGCAATTGAAGCCGCCAGTTTGCCGATGGCCTCCATTTTCTGGGCATGGTGTAGCTGTTCAATCAGATGCTGCTCGCGGGTGATGTCGCGCCCCATGGCCACCACATTGGTCAACTGCCCCCGCCGGTTGAAAATGGGGAAAATCGAGGCCTCAAGGATGACCCGTCGGCCCTGGAGATTGGTATTGATAAAGGTGCCGGTCCACGCCTCCCCTTTGTAGATCCGTGCCCGTACCAGATCAATATGCTCATCGAGATGCAGATCCTGAAAACAGCTGATTGCCAGTTTCCCCACCAGCTCTTTTCCGGTATACCCCAGGATCTGTTCGAAAGCTGAGTTCACATACTCGATAAGGCCTTGGGCATCGGCAATGAGGATTAGGGCCGGTGCCTGCCGGATCACCTTGGCAAAGAGCTGTTTTTCCTGCTCAAGCTTCTGCTGCCGGCTGATATCGGCATAAAAGACAACGGCACCCGTACATTGCCCATTCTCAAGGACCGGATAGGACCGCAGGCTGATCAGCAGAGAGGAACCATCCGGCAGACTGAGCGGCATTTCATCGGCCAGAAGCGCTTCTCCTTCCGCGATAGTGGCCCGCACCAGTCCACTCAAGAGCTGCGACTGCGCCGTCTCCCGCTCGCCGGAAGAGAGGAGTACCAGAATATCTTGACCGATAAAAGCATTTGGATCGGTGCCGGAGAAGTGGTCAAGTCCGGCCCGATTGATGAACGTGCAGCGCCCTTGGGCATCCACACCGAGGATGACCTCCTCGGTGGCATCCAGGAAAAGGCGCAACCGCTGTTCCTGGGCCTGCATATCAATCAACGCCTTATGGTTACTCGCGCAGAGAAAATTGAGTCCCGCTGTCACCTGATCCAGCTCATCGGCGCGGTGGGACGGAGGACGGTCAAGCCGCAACGGTTCCCCCGGTCCTTTTTTCGGATCGATATCCTCAGCGTACCGGGCCAACCGGACCAGATGCTGCGTCAGGCTCTGTTGAAACAACATGAGGATGAAACCGGCAACGACAAAGGTCTTCACCGCGTTACTGGCCAACAAAATGACGATGCGCTGCAGCAGCCGCTGACGGATGCCTTCCAAAGAAGCGGTCACATGCAAGCGGCCAATCTGTTCGGAGCCGCCACGGACGAGATGGGACAAGGGAAATACATGGGAAAGACTGTTGTTAAGTGTGCGCTCACCTTTGGCCCAGGCCATCTGCCCGTCCATTTCGACCGCTGCAAAAACAACATTCTCCCGTTTGATCAGACCCTCGAGTTGCAATTCGACCTGAAAATCATCGAGAATCCACACGCTTTCCTCAAGCGGCCGAATGCTCGTCTCCTGGATGGAGTCAAAAAAGGTATAGATTCCCTGGATATCGCGGCGGTAATCGAGGTACAGCTGAAGAGCAGTGGCCAAGATGGCCACCATCGTACTGAACAAAATAACGAGAAAAGTCAGGCGATAGGCAATGCTATTTTTTTTCCAATGCGGCAATGGCGGCAACCTCACGCAATAGAGTTCCATTGTACCCTGAAATACCCTCTTTTTGCGGCGCAGCCATTCGACGGACCGAAGTGGCTGGAGCCGACTTACGGTAGGAGCTCCAACAGAGGGCTGACCTGACCTTGCCCGGCGAGGAGCACTCGCAGGGTTTTCACCTCCGGGAGGCGCTGACGGGCCTCACGCAGCACCAGGTCGGGATGATTATTGATCTCGCTGAGGTGGGCCAGCACCACTAACCGCAACCGCTCCTCCGCCAGTTGGGCGGCAAAGGCTAGCGAATCGACATTGGCAAGGTGACCGCGACTGGAGAGCACCCGCTGTTGCAACGGTAAGGGATAGGGCCCGGCCTTAAGCATCTGCACATCATGATTGGCCTCAAGGACCAGAGCCTGACAGTGCTGCAGGTGGTGACGGATGAGTTGGGTTATTTTTCCGGTATCCGTGCAGTAACCCAAGCTGCCGGTGCCGTCACTGACCACAAACCCGACCGGGTCGGCGCTGTCGTGGGAGACCGAAAAGGGATGAACCCGCAGTCCATCGATGACAAACGGTTCGCCGGCATCGAACTCACGGCACAACGGCACCCTACCCATCCGCCGCTCCGCAGCCCTATGGGTGGCCTCGTTGGCGTAGACCGGCAGATTAAGCCTTCGTGCCAGCACCCCGACCCCCTTGATATGATCATCGTGCTCATGGGTGACGATGAGGGCGGTGAGGGCTTCCGGGGCAATGCCCAAGCTGCTCAGGCGACTGACAATCTCCTTGCCGGAAAAGCCGTTATCGATGAGGAGCCGGGTTGAACCGGACTCCACCAGGGTGCAGTTCCCCTTACTGCCGCTGCCGAGAACCGAGAATCTCACGGATTGCTGATGCCGGAAACGGGGCGATCGTCCTCGCGCAGACCGGTGTGACCGAATCCGCCGCTCCCCCGCACCGTAGGTGCAAGATTGGGGACGATCCGCACTATTGCTCGGACCACCGGCGCCAGGACCAGTTGAGCAATACGGTCACCTCGACGGATTGTGTAGGGGGTCCGGCCAAGATTGACCAGGCCGACTTTAACCTCGCCCCGGTAATCGGCATCGATGGTACCCGGTGCATTGATCACGGTGATGCCATGCTTAACCGCCAGTCCGGAGCGCGGGCGCACCTGGATCTCATAGCCCTCGGGAATGGCCACGGCAAAACCGCAGCCCACCAGCCTGATATCTCCCGGTTCAAGCACCACCGGTTCGATAATAGCGGCGCCGACATCCATGCCAGCCGCTAAATCGGTCGTATAGGCCGGCAAGGACAGGCCGGCAGCCTGTTCGGGATCCAGCCAGGTGAAGGCAACGTCGATCGCCTGCATTTCGCTTCCTCAAACACCGGTTTCTTTGTTTAAAATCAAGACAAAAAAAAGCCGATGACCGCTTGCACGGTCACCGGCTCATTCTTCACGGCAGGACTCCACCGATCACTTACACTTCACCCTCAGCCAAGGCAGCCTTGCGGCTCAACCGGATACGGCCACGGTTGTCAATATCGATGACCTTGACCTTGATCACATCGCCTTCCTTGACCACATCGGTCACATTCTTGACCCGATCATTGGCCAACTCGGAGATATGGACCATACCGTCGGTGCCGGGAAAAATCTGCACAAAGGCGCCGAATTCCTTGATGGTCCGGACTTCGCCTTCGTAAATCTTACCGACTTCAGGGACGGCCGTGATCTGCTGGATCCGTTGGATCAGGGCATTGGCCATTTCACAAGTGTTGCTGAAAATCTTGATGGTGCCGTCATCTTCGACATCAATCTTGGATTCGTATTCAGCGGTCATCTCGCGAATAATCTTGCCGCCAGGTCCGATGATGTCACGGATTTTGTCAGGATGGATCTTGATGGTCACATATTTGGGCGCATGTTCGGAAACTGAAGCCCTGGCCGTACCGAGAGCCTCCTCCATTTTTTCCAGGATATGAATCCGTCCCTTCTTGGCTTGAGCCAGAGCCTGTGACATGATATCGCGGTCAACGCCGTCGATTTTGATGTCCATCTGCAGGCCGGTAATGCCGCCGCGGGTGCCAACCACCTTGAAATCCATGTCGCCAAGGTGATCTTCATCGCCAAGGATGTCGGTGAGCACGACGACCTTTTCCCCCTCCTTGATCAGACCCATGGCCACACCGGAGACCGGTGCCTTGATCGGCACGCCGGCATCCATAAGCGCCAGGCTCCCACCGCAGACCGTGGCCATGGAGGAGGAGCCATTGGACTCCAGGACCTCGGAAACCACCCGCAGGGTATAGGGAAAGGCGTCGCCGGCTGGCAGAACCGCTTCGATGCCACGACGGGCCAGGGTACCATGACCGATATCGCGACGGCTCGGGCCACTCAGGCGGCGAACTTCACCCACACAGAAGGGGGGGAAATTGTAGTGCAGCATAAACCGGCGGTAGACATCGCCGCCCAGTCCTTCCAGATGCTGTTCGTCGCGTTCACTGCCCAGGGTGCAGATCACCAGAGCCTGAGTCTCGCCACGGGTGAACAGAGCCGAACCGTGGGCGCGCGGCAGGATGCCAACCTCACAACTGATGGGCCGGACGTCTCCAAAGGACCGACCGTCAAGCCGCTGCCCCTTGCTGACGATGCGATCCCGCATCACGTGTTTCTTGTAGGCGCTCAACAGATCGGTTACCTGCGCCGGTTTTTCGTACAGTTCAGGATCGATCTGGGCCAGCACCTCTGCCTTGAGCCGGGTATAGCGACTGGAACGGTCCATTTTGTCAGCGATGTTCACCACCTCTTCCATACCGGCGATAGCGGCGGCTTCAACCTTCTCCTTGAGGAGCACATTGACTGCCGGAGCAACGACCTCCCGCTTAGCCTTGCCGACCTCTGCCTGCAGCTGAAGCTGAAGATCAATCAACGGTTGGATCCCGGCGTGGGCAAAAAAGATGGCCTCCAGGACCACATCCTCATCTATTTCTCCGGCCCGGCCCTCGACCATGACCACGGCGGAGCGAGTACCGGCAACCACCAGGCTAATCTGCGATTTTTCGAGCTGAGTCTTGCTCGGGTTGAGTACATACTGGCCGTCGATATACCCGACCCGCGCGGCTGCAATCGGTCCGGCAAAGGGGATGTCGGAGAGCATCAGGGCGGTGGAGGCACCGTTCATCGCCAGAATATCAGGGTCAAGATCCTGGTCTGCTGAGAAGACCGTGGCGATCAATTGGGTTTCACTCGAATAACCGTTCGGGAAGAGCGGGCGCAGGGGACGATCGATCATCCTGCAGGTCAACACTTCCTTCTCGCTGGGCCGTCCGATTTCCCTCCGGAAATAACTGCCGGGAATGCGGCCAGCGGCATACATCCGTTCTTGATACTCGATGGTCAACGGCAGAAAGCCCAAGTCCTTGGACTCGGTTTCGGCAACCACGGTGACCAGCACCATGGTTTCGCCGCTGGAAACCACCACGGAACCATTGGCCTGTTTGGCCATCTTCCCTGTTTCAAAGACGAGAGTTCGTCCGCCAATCTCGGTTGTAACTGTTTTTATCATAGATACTCCTGTTCCGGTTCCACCGGAATGTGCAAATGGGTGACGATGGGGCTGGTGCAGCTCAATTCTGTCACAAAGGCACAAAGGATGCAGCGACAATCTCCATCCTTTGCCAATTCTCTCTGTGTCCTTTGTGTCTTTATGACTTTTCCGCTGCCGCAGCGCAGTCACATCGTGAAAAAGCGGACGGCGAGCCACAATGGCCCGCCGTCCGGAAACGAATTTATTTGCGGATACCGAGTTGCTGGATCAGACTTCGGTACTTGGCAATGTCTTTTTTCATTAAATACTTGAGCAAACTCCGTCGCTGGCCAACGAGCTTCAACAGGCCGCGTCGGGAATGATGGTCCTTGGCATGGGTTTTAAAATGCTCGGTGAGATAGATGATCCGTTCGGTCAGGAGGGCAATCTGCACCTCACAGGAACCGGTATCGGTCGCATGAATCTTAAACTTCTCAATTAATTCTTTCTTCTTTTCCGTTGTTTGTGCCATGGGGCACCTCCACTTTCCTTCTGCTACCAGAAAAGCACTTCCCTCAGCCTCTCTGGAGTCTGGATAAAGGGTTCCTTGTCCCGTGTCAGAGGGGCGACGCAGGGGAACGACATCGTACTTCTATACTCTAGGCCGATTCACCGTGGCAAGTTTAAACCGACGCCTGCCCGGTGATATGCAGCATCTCGTCGATGCAGCGTCGGCCGTCTTGCAAGAGTTGCAAACCGTTATCGGCAAACAGTGCCGAGCCGGAGAGACTGTCGTCCACGGAGAGCAAGCCACTTTGGGTCCGCCGCAACCCGATCAGGTGGCCCCCACAACCGAGAGAACGGCCGATATCGGCCGCCAGCACGCGGATATAGGTCCCTCGACTGCATTCGACGGCGATGGTCAGTTGGTGGGTTGCCGCATCATAGCCCAAGAAATCGAGCCGATGAATCTCAATCTGTTTGGCCGCCTTTTCTATAAATATACCCTTCCGGGCATAGGTATACAGCGGTTTGCCCTTGTGCTTGGCCGCCGAATAAGGCGGGGGTGCCTGCATCTGCGGACCGGCGTGCCGTTGCAGACAGGCGACCAGGGTAGCCGAATCAAGCTCCGGCACCGGGGCCGTTTGAGTGACGGCGCCCTCGGGGTCCTGGGTTTCGGTTTCCACCCCTAACTGGAGCAGGGCGAGATAGGTCTTGCGCCCGTTCATGAACTGTTCGATATGCCTGGTGGCCGTCCGGCCAACGCAGACAATCAGCAGGCCTGTGGCAAAAGGATCGAGCGTGCCGGCGTGCCCCACTTTTTTGATGCCGAGCAGCCACCGAATCCGGCGAACAATGGCAAAGGAGGTCAGTCCCTCCGGCTTGTCCACCAGAAAAACTCCGTCGCTCCATGCCTGCGCTCCCTGATGGACAGGTTCAACCGCAGTCATGGCACCTATGCTTAAACCTTCTGGCGGAGTAGCGGCAACAGGGCATCACGCACCCCTTCCATGTCCTGTCCCTTGATGCGAAAACCACTGGCATTGCGGTGTCCGCCACCGCCGAACTGTGCGGCAACCAAGGAAACATCGCATTGTCCCTTGGCCCGCAGGCTGACGGAAATGTGATTGGGCTCGACCTCCTTGAGGAAAACGGCAACTCGCACCGAGCTGACCGCCCGAGGCAAGTTGATGAAATACTCGGTGTCTTCCATGGTGGTGAAGGTTCGTTCCAGCATTTTCTGGGACACCCGGATGATGGCTATCCGGTCCCGATCGTGCATCTCCAGGGTGGCCAACACCTCCTGCATCAAGCGCAGCCGTCCCAAGGTGTAATTGTCGTAGAGATTGCTGGCAATCAATTCCGGGCGCACGCCTCGGCTGACCAGTTGACCGGCCACGGCAAAGGTGTGGCTGCTGGTGGATTCGTAGCGAAACGAGCCGGTGTCGGTGTTAATCGCCGTGTACAGGCATTCGGCGGCTCTGGTCGAGACACTGGCTCCCAAAGCCATGGCCAGGTCATACACCATCTCGGCGGTGGAGGATCGATGCGGCTCAATCCAAACGCCATCGCCGAAGCCTTCGTTGCCCTTGTGATGATCAATCACCACCAGGGGCCTGAAGCCGGTCAACTCCGAGTTGTATTTACCCAATCGTTTGGCATCGCCGCAATCGAGACAGACGGTGAGAAAATCGTTTTTAGCCTGGGTCACAAACTCCCTGACCTTGGCCAAATCGGTCTGAATCTGGCCGCAGCCGGGGAGAAACCGGTAGAGATGGGAAACCGGCTCCTCGAGATAGCGTAAAACCTTTTTTCCTGTCCCCTCCAGGATCTCAGCCAACCCGAGCAGCGAGCCCAAAGCGTCGCCATCGGGGTTAAAATGGGTGGCCAGGAGAATATGCCCCTTGCTTTTGACGGCCTCTAACACTGCCTGATCAGGAGTGTTCATCTTTCCGTTCCTTTTCGATCTCCCGAAAGAGGGTCTCGATACGATCCACCTCTTCATTGAGATTGTCGTAAACAAAAAGCAACTCAGGAGTGTAGCGCAGGTTGAGGATCTTGGCCAGGTGGCTGCGGAAAAACCCCTTGGCCCGATTCATCCCCTTCAGGGTTGGCCCACTGGGGGTTCGCGCCGGTACGGTAAAATAGATCTTCGCCTGTTTGAGATCCGGGGTCACCACCACGCGAGAAATGAGGGCTGCCGACAACCTCGGATCGCTCACCTTTTGCAGCAACAGTATCGACAGCTCGTTCTTGATAGCCTCGGCCACCCGCTTAGGCCGCGAGCTTTCCGGCCGCCCCAGTCCCGGCAGTTTAAAATCAAAGTCCATGTCCATGCTCGTCAATTACAGAACTCCCGCCACCTCATCTAGAACAAAGGCCTCCAGATTGTCGCCGAGCTTGAGATCGTTGAAGTGCTCAACGCCGATACCGCATTCAAAGCCGGTCAACACCTCTTTGACATCATCCTTGAACCGCCGGAGCGACGAGATTTTGCCGGTATAGACCACGACTCCTTCTCGAAGGACCCGCACCCGGGCATTGCGCTCAATCTTGCCGGCAATAACCGAGCAACCGGCAATGGTGCCGATTTTGGGCACCTGGAAGGTTTCACGGACATCAGCGGTACCAATCACCCGTTCCTCAAAGGTCGGCTCCAGCATACCCTTCATCGCCTTTTCGATGTCCTCAAGGGCATGATAGATGACATCGTAAGAACGGATATCAACCCCTTCCCGGTCAGCCAGCTCCTTCACCTTGACCGTGGGCCGCACATTGAAGCCGATGATGACGGCATCCGAGGCAGCGGCAAGATGGATATCGTTTTCAGTGATTGAGCCGGTCCCCTCATGGAGGGAGCGGACCCGGATGACCTTGGTCGACAGACTTTCCGCCGCCTGACCAAAGGCCTGAAGCGTCCCCTGCACGTCGGCCCGGAGAATAACCCGCAATTCCTTGACGTCCTGCTCGGCCATTTTCTCAAAGAGATTGTCGAGTGACACCTTGGAGGCTGAGGCCAGTTCGATCTCCCGAGCCTTGAGCTGGCGGGAACTAGCGACCGACTTGGTCATCTTCTCGTCAGTGAGGACAACGAATTCGTCCCCTGCCTGCGGCACGCCGGAAAACCCCTGAACCTCGACCGGGATGGACGGTCCGGCTTCCTGGACCTGCTCGCCCCGTTCGTTGGTCAGCATCCGGACCTTGCCGCTGTAGATACCGGCGACAAAATGATCCCCCGGTCGCAGGGTTCCGTCCTGAACCAGGACCGTGGCCACCGGCCCCCGGCCCTTATGGAGCTGGGCCTCGATGACCGTCCCTTTGGCCTTACGCGACGGATCAGCCCGCAGTTCGAGGATCTCGGCCTGCAGCTGGATCGATTCCAGCAGTTCATCAATGCCAATACCTTTTTTAGCCGAGGTCTGGCAGTAAATGGTGGTACCACCCCACTCCTCAGGTATAAGACCAAAATCGCTCAATTCCCGCTTGACCCGTTCCGGGTCGGCATTGTCCTTGTCGATCTTATTGACCGCGACCACGATGGGCACCTCAGCGGCTTTCGAATGGGCGATGGCCTCCTTGGTCTGATCCATGACACCGTCATCGGCAGCGACTACCAAAACAACGATGTCGGTGACCTTAGCGCCCCGTGAACGCATTTCGGTGAAAGCCGCATGCCCGGGCGTATCAACAAAAGTCAAATCTCCGGAGGCAGCTTGAACATGGTAGGCACCGATATGCTGGGTAATGCCGCCAGCCTCGCCAGCGGCCACATCGGTTTTACGGATGGCATCGAGAATCGAGGTCTTTCCGTGATCGACATGGCCCATGACTGTGACAACCGGCGAACGCGGCTGGGCCTCGCCGCCCTTTTCGACCTCCAGCTCCTGCAAGGCCTCTACTTCCAGTTCCTCGGTCATGGCCTGCTCGACCTCGTAGCCAAAATCGCCGGCCACCAGGGCTGCGGTATCGACATCCAGAGCTTGGTTCAGAGTGGCGAGAAGTCCCATCCGCATAAGGGCGGCGATAACCTCACTGGCTTTGATCCCCATGCGTTTGGCCAGGTCGCCGACGCTGATGGTGGCCACCACTTTGATGC
>JBBQCO010000005.1:0-69340 GCA_038318785.1 Desulfobulbales bacterium
GGTCACATCTCCTATGTTGAAGATATTATACCATAAGTGACCAATATTTTAACTTAAAAATGCAATTAAATACATAAAAGAACAAGCAAGTTTTCACTAAGCAAGCGGTTGCTTATTGACCATAAACTTCGGATGCACCCAGGTGAGCCTGAGGTCAATCCCGCGCCCCGCTCGTGGCCAGGAGGATGAGTAAATTTGTCTTGTGCAAGGCCTCCAGCAGATCAAAGCTCTTTTTTTCTTGCACTCAACCGGATGTTGATGGCCCGGAAAGAGCCTTCTCTTCCCGAATCAAAACGGTGGATACGTACAAAAAAGACCCTGATATTCTGTAAAATTATAGCATAACCGGCAATCGCTCTATCGAAAAAAGCCCGCGTGCAGCGTGTTGAATCAGTCGCCTCCGGCCATGTCAGGGACAAGAAGTTTGAATAAGCCTGAATAGGCGCCGCTGTTTCAGCGTTCACCCTGCCCTACGCTATCGCAACCTGCAAGCCGCCGTCTCTTTCCGCTGCAGAAATCAAAAAAAAACTCCTTTCCTGCTCAACAAGCACCTTAACAAGATTAAAAAAGGTCACATATGACCACCGGTTATATATGACCCTTTTCCCATGGCTATCAATGCCAGTTACTGAATGTTTATCCGTCTAAATATTCCTATTGAAATCAGAGCCATGCAGACAAGAGGCTGAGCGATCTCATCTTGGCGTAAATATTGAAATATAAAAGGTGATGGACATGAAGGTTCTCGTAGAGAGAATTGCTCTTCACCACAATCATCTAAAGAGGATACTCGTTATGAACAAGAAAAATTTCTTTGCCCCGTTGTATCTCGTTATTTTTATCCTGTTCGCCACCATGGTGGGTTGTTCCTCCAAAGACGACAAATCAGGAGAAGTAATTGAGAGAAGGTCGAGTACCAGCACGAGCACAACCATTGAAAGCCCGGTGATGCAAGAGAGGAAAACCACCACCACGACAACTGAAAGTCGATAAACGGCGAAGGGCGAAACTCACGGGCATGCAGGGAGGCTGGGGAGAGTACAGAGAGCATGAAGACCTTCCAGCGGACACCAGACAATTTTTTAAAGGGGAATATCATGAACACATTGAAATCATACATCATTGCATTAACCATTTTGATTTTGCCATGCGGCGTCTTTGCCCAACAGCAAACCATGACCACCGTCGACACGATCAAGTCGACAGAAACCGCCGGAACAATCAGCGAGATGAGTCCCGACACCATCGTGGTTCGCACGGAAACCAGCTCGACTCCGATGAATTACAGCTCCACCAAAAGAACAACCTATGTTGACGAAACCGGCGCGCCCGTCTCTGTGGAAACGGTTAAGTCAGGCCTTCCCGTCACAGTGTACTACACCCGCGAAGGCGATCGCATGATCGCTGATAAGGTGGTTGTTCGGAAAACCACCACAACGACAACCGAACAGCCTGGCCTGCAGGAGAAACGGACCCGTACGTCAACAACCACTGAAACCAAATATTAATCGGGACAATACCGAAGTCGGAATCCTGCAGGGCATTCCCTGCAGGATGGCTTCTTTGGGGAGGGATGGATATCACTTTGAAAAAACCGCATCGTTCTTGGAGACCGAGAAATTATGATCAGAGTTGCAACGCTCAATAACAGCAATGAACAGGGTACTTCAATCGCTCATCGGCAAGAACGCATCGCACAATTACGCTTAGCTGAAATCGATATCCTGTGCTGTCAAAACATCCGGCGGGCAATGGACGACAGTGAGGACGAAGCCCGTATCATATCGAAATCGTTATCGATGAGCTGCAGCTGTTACGCTGCAAGCCACATTCGGCAAAACGAGAAAGAACAAAAAGTGCATGGAACCGGTGGACTTGCCATTCTGACCGGAGCCGGGATATGGACACTCAACAGCGGTAGTTTTCAGGGGGTTGGCGAGGCGGAAGGAGTGAGGGAGATCGTCCAGTTCGCACTTATCCGCAAAAACGGTGCCTCAATATTAGTCCTCAATCTGCAACTTTGCGGATCAAGACAATTGCAACTGCTGCAATTGCGTGCCCTTTTCTCCCATCCGATGCTCAAGGAACGATACGGGGCCGTGGTGCTGTGCGGTGACCGGCGAACCAAGCTCTCTGCCAAGGAGTTGCAGGCCATCACGAACAGGTCAAGCTACGTCTCGCACAGTTCGCCGCCTTCGGCTTCATCCCCCAGAGGAGAGGGCCTCCTCTGGATACTCGCTGCCAGCAAACAACCGGCCGCCTCCGTGACCATCGGCAACCGGCAGACAAGCCTCTCTCTTGAATTTGAGATGGATCGAATCTCACCGGATAAAAGCCACAAGCCCTGTTATTTGCCCATGTCATTCCAGGAACAGTGGACCGGATACAAGCTGAGTGCCAAGCCTTCGCCACCCGAATCAATCGCCGCTGGCGGCCTCCAGGGTTAACGGAAGAGGAAACCAATCACTCGACAAAAAAGAATATTTTTTTAGACGATTCCTCCTTCCAACAGTTCTCTCACGCCTGCCAAGATGACCACTTTTTTGACTTTTGCAGAGGCCCAAGAGATAGGTATCGGCATTCCAATGGCCGCAGACGCATCATCAAGGCATGAAAACCACCAAGGCATACTTCCAGTTTATTTCGTTGATTGGCATCATGAGCCTCGATAGTGGCTGTGCGACCTTGCCGAATGTCTCCAAAGTTATTGATGCGGCTCCGACGACCCGGCAAACGATTAATATAACGTGACGATTGCGTTCATAAAAACAACTCTTCGATCTCGAAAAGAAGGACTATCTCTTCTTCAAGACATCAGAACACAGTCATCAAGTGTCCCTCCAAGCTCGGATCGGAGTTGGCCTGCAGTGAATCCCTGGGCATCAACTCTCTGACGCTGCACGCAAAGAAAGCACATGGTGAGAAATAATTTGGATTGTACCTTCTTCGGGCCTACCAAGGCTCAAAACTCAACGAACAAGGAGACATACTATGCCGTTAATACAATTAGTTATTATTTTGGTTGCCGTTGGAGTGATCCTCTGGGTGATTAACAGCTACATTCCGATGCAGGCCACTATTAAGAAAATTCTCAATGCCGTTGTTATTGTTGCAGTAATTATCTGGCTCTTGAGTGTGTTCGGACTCATCGGAGACATTTCAGCTATTCGTATTGGGAAATGAAAGGCACAACCATCAATTCAATGGAGGAAAGAGAGAATTCCGCCTGAAAAGGCTAATAATTCATACACATGAACACTCACATCTTTTCAGTCATTCCGGCTTGCCAGTCCCCAAGTGTTGGGGATTGGGCTAAGTCTTTATTATCCCGAGGAACTTGCTTCAACTCCCGATTGTTCGGAAGAAACGGAATGACATCCTTTTGAGCATTCACACAATGGAGTCGGCATGAAGAACCGATTTGTTTGTATTCACGGGCATTTTTATCAACCTCCCAGGGAAAGCCCCTGGTTGGAGGCCATTGAAATCCAGGATTCAGCGTTTCCATACCACGACTGGAACGAACGGATTTCAGCCGAATGCTACGCTGCCAACGCCGTGTCGAGAATCTGGGACACCAAAGGTCGAATTGCCCGGCTGGTCAACAATTACGCCAGCATAAGCTTCAACTTTGGCCCTACGATTTTACTCTGGATGGAGAAGTTTGCCATCGACGTCTACGAGGCCATCCGTGAGGCCGACAAGCAGAGCAGGGAAAAATTCTCGGGTCACGGATCGGCATTGGCCCAAGCCTACAATCACATAATCCTGCCGCTGGCTAACACCCGTGACAAGCAAACCCAGATTATCTGGGGAATGAAGGATTTCGAATATCGCTTTGGACGGAAGCCCGAAGGATTGTGGCTCCCGGAGACAGCGGTTGATCTCGCCTCTCTGGAGGTCCTGGCACAGCACGAAATCGCCTTTGCGATCCTTTCCCCCAGTCAGGCGCAGCAGGTTCGCCCCCTTGACGGAAAAGAATGGCACGATGTGCGTGGTGGAAAAATTGACCCCGGCATGGCCTACAGGGTCTCGCTCCCCTCAGGCCGGACAATGAGTCTGTTCTTTTACGACGGCCCTATTTCGCAAGCTCTGGCATTTGAAGGATTGCTCGACAACGGCGAGGTTTTTGCCAACAGGCTGCTCTCCACGTTCCCGGAAGACCAATCTTCCCCACGCCTGGTCCACATCGCAACGGATGGCGAAAGTTATGGGCATCACCATCGCGGCGGCGACATGGCCCTCGCACATGCGCTCAACCACATCGAATCCAATGAGCTTGCGCAGCTGACCAATTATGGCCAGTACCTGGAGAATCATCCACCGACGCACGAAGTGGAGATCTTTGAAAACAGCTCGTGGAGTTGCATGCACGGGATAGAACGCTGGCGGTCGGATTGCGGGTGTAACAGCGGCGGCAATCCGGGCTGGAATCAAGCATGGCGAGCCCCCTTGCGTGCAGCGTTGGATTGGCTCAGGGATGCAGTGAACCCGGCTTATGAACAATTGGCCGGAAAGCTTCTGTCCGATCCATGGGCGGCTCGGGACGCCTACATCGACATTATAATGGACCGTTCGCCCGAACGGATTGAAGCGTTTCTGAACTGCCACGCGACCCGCCCTTTGAGCTATGAGGACGAAATCAACGTCCTGAAGCTCATGGAGCTCCAACGCCACGCTATGCTCATGTACACCAGCTGTGGCTGGTTTTTTGACGAGCTTTCCGGGATCGAGACGGTTCAGGTTATCCAATATGCAGGCAGAGTGCTGCAGATAGCCGACCAGCTTTTTACCGAGGCCTTCGAACCGGGTTTCCTCGAACGTCTTGAACATGCCAAGAGCAACCTTCCTGAACACGGGAACGGCCGAGCAATTTACGAAAAATTTGTCAGGCCGGCCATGCTCGGCTTGACTGCCGTGGGTGCCCACTATGCCATAAGCTCGTTGTTTCAAGGCGACGATGAACGAAAATCGATCTATGCGTATTCTGCCGACATGGAGGATTGCCGCAATTTCCAGGCGGGGGGGACCAAACTTGCAATTGGGCGGGCAAAGGTCACTTCGCAGATTACGCGGATATCCACAAGTTTATGCTTTGGCGTCCTGCATCTTGGAGATCACAACATCGCTTGCGGCACTGGTGAATACCAGGGAGCAAAGAAATATGAAGCCTTTGTCAAAGAGATTTCAGACGCTTTCGCCGGAGCAGACTTTCCCCAAACTATACTGTTACTGGGGAAACACTTCGGGACATCCACGTACTCTCTGAACTCGCTCTTTGCCGATGAACGCCGAAAAGTTTTGAACATGATCATGACGCCGACCCTGAGAGAGGCTGAAGCTGCCTATAGCTCGATCTACGAGAACCATGCGCCGTTGATTCGTTTTCTGGACAGTTCCGGAACGCCACAACCCAAAGTCCTGTCAGTTGCAGCGACCTTCTGCCTCAATGCCAAGCTTCGCAGAGCCCTTCAAGGGGACGGGCTTGATCCTCAGGTCATTCAACCCCTTCTGGAGGAGGCCCGTTTGGCCGGCGCAACTCTGGATGCGACCGCTCTGGGATTGTTGCTGACAGCCAACATCGAACACCTAGCCGAAGAGCTTCTCGCACAACCCGACGACGTTGCTCTCATGGAGCGGTTGAACAAGGCGGCCAGCCTCGTCAAGGCCCTGCCCTTCGAGGTGAACCTCTGGAAAACCCAAAACATCTGCTATAAAATTCTGCACACCTGCTGCTCCGACTTCAAGGAAAAGGCCAGCTCGGGTGACGAGCATGCTCGCGCTTGGATACACAATGCCACAGTGTTGGCTGAGAACCTTCGTATTCAGCTGCCCTCTTGGCTGTTTTAAAAATCAACCTTGTCAAGGAAGGCGCTTGATGCATCCCCCAACAGCGACCTATCGAATACAGTTCAGTCCATCATTTGGTTTTCAAGACGCGAAGCCTGTCATTGCCTACCTGGTGAATCTGGGCATATCCGACCTGTACGCTTCGCCTATATTCAAAGCAGTCAAGGGCAGCAGCCACGGCTATGATGTAGTGGCCCCCAATCGCCTGAATCCTGAGTTGGGCGATCTCGCCGACCTTGAGGTGCTGGCTGCGGAACTGAAAAAATACACCATGGGCTGGCTGCAGGACACCGTCCCGAATCACATGGCCATTGATTCTGACAACCAGATGCTGATGGACGTCCTGGAGAATGGCTCCAGCTCCCGGTATGTTCCCTTTTTTGATGTGGATTGGGACCATTCGGCTGCCAGCCTCAACAAGAGAATGCTCGCCCCGTTTCTCGGCAGGTTCTACGGGGAATGCCTCGAAGGGCACCACGAGAAAATACACCGACGCTGGTTGCACGCCCGCCCACAAAGGGGCTGTCCCACTCCGTTAGTCCTTTCTTGAGAACTTCTTCCTGGACGCTCACGCCGTATTCACCCAACAGCGCAGCACCTCGGCCACACTCCACGCCTGCGCCACGCAACCCCGCGGCGTATAGGGCGCTTCGGCATCGAACACCTCGCTGATCGAGCCGACGCAGGCTTCGTCAAGGTGGGCCACAAAGCCAGCTAAAAATCCCCTCCCCTCCGCCTCCTTGCCCGGATTGAGCTTGATCCAGGCATCGACATAAGGCCCGATGAGCCATGCCCACACTGTGCCCTGATGGTAGGCGGCATCGCGGGCGCGCAGGTCGCCATAGTATTTCGCCTTGTAATCCGGATGGCCCGGCGCGAGAGAACGCAAGCCAACAGGTGTGAGCAGGCGATCCGTCACCACCTTCATGACCGGTTCCCATCGAGCCTCGTCGAGAACTGGGTGATCGAGCGAAATCGCGAAAACCTGGTTCGGGCGGCAGGCGTTGTCGCTGCCGCCGTTTTCTGCGTCCACCACATCAAAGAGATAACCTCCCTGTTCATACCAAAATCGCCGGTTGAACGACTCCCGCACCCGGTCGGCCGTCTCGTTCATGCGGTGCATGTCGGCCTCCTGGCCCTCTTCCTTCAGCCACCCCGCAATCAACCGTAACGCGTTGTACCAGAGCGCATTGATCTCCACCGCTTTGCCCCGCCGCGGCGTCACCACCCAGTCGCCCACCTTGGCGTCCATCCAGGTGAGCTGGTATCCTTCCTGCCCCTGGCGCAGCAAGGCGTCCTTCGGGTCCATGCCTATACCGAACAGCGTGCCGTTCCTGTGATGCTCAATGATTTCCACCAGCTTGGGCAGCAGCAGCTTCAGCGTTGCACGGTCGTTCGTCATCTGCATATAACGGTGGATGGCGTGGAAATACCACAGCGTCGCGTCGGCGGTATGATAGAGGCCGTCTCTCTCGCCTTCGGGGAACATATTGGGGATCAGTCCGTCGCGTAAATAATGGGCAAACATCCGCAGTATCCGGCCCGCTTCGTTCCTTCGACCAGTCATCAGCGTCAGTCCTTCCAGGCTGATCATGGTGTCGCGCCCCCAGTCGGTAAACCAGGGGTACCCGGCTATAACGGTCTGACCCTCTTCGCCGGAACCCCGCAGACGTCTTTCTGCCAGGCGGCCGACGGGTGTGATAAGGAATTGATCGGCGGCGAGCACCAGTTCAGCGGCAGTTCCTGTCCGTGCTGGCGGCAAAGCTGCCTTCAGCAGCAGCTTGCGGCGATCCAACTCGGCACGGAACGTTTCCTCCGGTGACAACGCCCGAATCGTGGCCCACTCCTCGGTCGATGCGACGAGCGTCGTCCGGTCGCCCTCGACCAGATCACAACGGAAGTAACCGGGACTCCACAATGACCCCTGCCACTCGTAGCCGCGGTTGCGCTCGGTGCGATAAGGAATCAAGGAGGTTTCTTTGCGGTCAAAGGTAAAGGCCGTCGACGGGCCATGAACGATGAGCCGCAGCACGGGCAGGTCCGCTGCGGCGTTGATCTCGAACTGGTCCTCATATACGGATAATGTATAGTGTATCGAACGCCGCTCGCTGACGAGCGCATCGTGCGAACGGAAATGCATCGCCGGCCGGAGCCCCAACCGCAACTTGCCTTTGCCGGAGAGCAGGAGATACGTCACGTGGACGGTGTTCTGCCGGTTGGGGAGAATAAGACGTTTTTCGAGAACGAACCCATCAACCTCATAGCGCCAAACCGGCAGTCCGGACTCCAGCCGGAATTCACTGAGGGTAAGGGCCGCCTCCGGTGTGATGCCTGCGAGTTCCTCCGCCCCGGTGTACAACACGCGGCGGTCCGGCAGACGCAGACGCTCGGAGAGCCCGCTCAACATCATCATCCGGCCCAGCGGATTGGGCAAAGCGGCGATCAATAATCCATGATAGCGGCGGGTGATGGCGCCAGTCACAGTACCCGAGGCGTATCCGCCAATCCCGTTGGTAACCAGCCACTCTTCTATCATGTGAGGATCCGCTTCCAGCTTGCTGTACAAATCGCCGGTGCACAGTACTCGAGTCAGGTCAGCCATGCTGTTCTCGCTCCGTTACTATTGGCCGCAAAGCGACAGCGGCATGCCCCGGAATGCGCCAGTTGTCTTCGGAATCGAGCCGGGGCGTTCCGGAGCCGCCGTAGCGGGGATCTTCGCTCGACCATATTACCTGCCATGTCCTTCCTTCCGGAGGTGCCAGCAACGGCTCCGGGGCGGGGTCCAGATGCAGATCCTTGCCAAAGTTAACCAGCAACAGGCGGTCGTCGTCCCCCATCTTGCTGAAAAATCGCAGCAGCAGGCACTCTTCAGCGAGCACAGCACCATCCACACCACCCGGAGTCTGGGCACTGAAGACAGGATCCTCGCGGCGCAAACGCAGCAGGTCTTTATGCAGATCATAGGTGTGCCGGTTGCATTCGCGTTCGCTGAAATCAAGCTTGCACCGCTCGAAAGTAGAAGGATTCACCGGATCAATCAGGCAGGGCAGCATCTCGCTCGTCGCCAGGCTCAGAAACTGGGCCAGAAACTGCGTTCGGCCTTGGCTCACCAGAAGGGCAAGCTCAGGCTTGTGGTCCGCAAAGAAATAAAACGGGCTTGAAGAGCCGAACTCCTGCCCTTGAAAGAGCATGGGGGTTCCCGGTGCCAGCAGCAGGAGCGCGGTCATCGCCCGCAACCGCCCGGGGCTGGTCATGAACTGCACCCGTTCGCCACAGCCGGAATTGGCGATCTGATCATGATTCTGAATATAGGTGACGAATTTCGCCGGTGCGATCTTGAGGCCGGGTGTGCCGCGGCGATTCTTCTGCCACTTGTACCGCTGCCCCTGATAGAGGTAGCCGTACTTCACCATCGAGATGAATTCCTGCGGCTTGCCCAGGTAATCGGTGTAATAGGCTTCGTTGCGCCCGGTCATCGCAACCATGGCACTGTGATGAAAGTCGTCATTCCAGAGCCCGTCCAACCCGTAACCGCCTTTCTCGATCGGACGCACCAGTTTGGTGAGCTGCGGCTCGTTTTCCGCCACGATGATCGTCTTCCGCCCGCGCGCCGCTTCCCGCACGCGTTTTCCGATAGCTGCCATGATGTTTTCCGGCGAGGCGTCGAACATCTGCTGGGTGGCGTCCAGCCGGAGTCCGTCGAGGTGAAACTCCTCAATCCAGTACGCCGCATTGGTGAGGAAAAATTCTCGCACTGGGTCTGCTTGCTCGCCATCAAAATTGAGGGGTTCCCCCCACTCGCTCTCGTACCTGTCGGTAAAATAGTCGGGTGAAAACTCGGCCAGATAATTGCCGTCCGGACCAAAATGGTTGTAGACCACATCGAGAAGTACTCCCAGGCCGAGACGATGCGCCTCGTTAACAAAACGGCGGAAATCATCCGGCTCGCCGTAGAGCCGAACCGGAGCGAACTGGCCAACCCCGTCGTACCCCCAACCAAAACGGCCGGAAAAATCAGCCACGGGCATCACTTCAACGACAGTGATGCCGCAGTCAGCCAGTTCCGCGAGTTCCCGCTGAGCGGCCGGCCATGTCCCTTCTTGGGTGAAGGTTCCGATATGCATCTCATACAGAACCTGGCCCTCCAGGCCACATCCCTGCCACTTACTGTCGGTCCAACCGAAACCGGAAGGGTCCACCACCTGAGACGCTCCGTGCGGCCCATCGGGCTGGTAGCGCGACACCGGGTCAGGAAAGCACCCAGCGTCGTCCAGCCGAAAGCGATAGCAAGTGCCTTCTGCCGCCTGTGGAACCAGAACCGCAAAGTATCCGCCGGCCTGCTGTTCCAGCTGGACGGTCGCCGGAGCACCTGGACCAGCCTCCAACACCACCTCCACCTTCTTCGGGCGAGGGGCCCAGACGCGAAAATGGGTGCCTCCGTTTGGTTGCACTTCGGCACCGATGGGATATCGTCGTTGTGGATGCATATCATTCTTTGTTGAAGTTTCTCGATTGCAGCATTTCTAGACAGGTCCACGCGTCGTCTAGGCAGACATCGTTCGATTTAAAAGGAGTTGATCAGATGTAGATGGTGGATGCATCCTCCCGGGAACCCAAAATATGAAACAAAGTGAGATACTCCCTGAGGTGCCGCGTGAGGAGAAAATGTTCCCGAACATACTCCCGCGCCCTACCCCCCATTTTGGCACGCAGGGCCTCGTGGTGGAGCAGAAAGCGGATACGGTGCGCCGCCCCTTCGGGAGAGTTGACGAGAAAGCCGGTATGATAGTTGACCACCTGCAGTCGAATACCGCCGGTGTCGCCGCCGATAACCGGCTTCCCCTTCCAAAGACCTTCGGTGACCGTGAGACCGAACCCTTCACGGGTGGATTTCTGGATGACGATGTCGGCAAGCCGTTGCAGCGCATTGATCGTCCGATGGGCATCGGAAGGCAGCAACAGGATGTGAATATCGGGATCCCCCGCAGCCGCTTCCAGAACTTCATCGAGCACCTCTTGCCCTTCGGGGTCGTCTGTGGCCCCGCCCCCGGCAAGAACCAGTTGCACCGGCTGCACTTTCCGGACGAGCCGATAGGCGGCCAGGACACCCAGCGGATCCTTGAACCGATCGAATCGGGAGACCTGAACCAGCAGCGGTTTGTCCGGGTCAAGGTTGTACTGATGGCGCACCCTGGTCAATTCTTCCGGATCGAGATCCATATTTTTCGGGCTCAGGGGATCGATACTCGGAGGGATGAGAAATTGCGGATGCGGTAAGGGCTGGGCAAACTGGCACATGGAAAAAATGCTCGCGTCATAGCCGGCCACAAAGGGTCGCAGACCCCGCCAGACCAAACGCGTCGGTCGGCTTATGTCGATATGGCCCCGCCAGATCCATTTACCTTTTCGGGCCGGACAAAGCCCCAGCAACGCTGCCGGTTGAGGATCATGGATGACCACAAAATCGGCTTCTTCAAGAATTGGGCGCAGCCGGACGGCATTCTCCTCGTTCACTTCCCGGTAGGTCTGCCACTCCCGTTTGCTGATGGTGACCGGAAATCCCTGGAGGCCATTATGGAACTTTTTGGTAACAGCATAAAAATCACTGTTTCCCGTTATCACCTCCCATTGAGCCACGAGCCCAACATCCTGCATGAGCGGGATCATCCAGTCGAGGATTTCCGCCACCCCGCCGCCTTCCCGGGTTGAGTTGACATGCACGACCCTCTTGCCGGCCAGCCGATTGCCCAACTGACGGAGTTCGCCAAGGACCGTTGCACTCACCAGACCTTCGTAAGCCGAGAGAATTTTGATCATGCCACACCACCTTTTCCGAGAACCCGCACCAGCTCTCCCCGGAGTTCAGGCAGGGTAAAGAAAACAAAATCTACCGTCTGCAAGGCCCGACACCAGGCCTCCTGGCCAGGAAAACCGCCAAGCCAGGCGGAAAAATCGTCGACACCCACGGGTTCACGCCGCCGGGCTTCAAAAAAATGATAGTAGATGCTGCCATTGGTCATGGTGCCGATTGCCTCGGGTAATGCCTTCGGAGACGTAATCCGCTTGCCGGTGTCAAAAACTACGGTCACCGCCTCGGTAAAGAAAAATTCCCCACCGGGCTGGCAGGAGGGAACAAAAACCACTTCGCTCAGTCGCTCGTCGAGAATATCAAGGACCTGTTCCCGCAACTTCTCCAGATCGGGAAAAATATAGGGATTGATGATGCCGAGCTGCTCGGCAAGCACCCGGTCGCCCAATTGCAAGAGGGCCCATGCCGCGAAATCGTTTCGGTAGTCGGGGTTGTCGAAAGAGGGAACAAGCGGGGTCTCGCAGAAATGATGGTACAAAACGTCCTGACTGCAGAGAGCAAGCCGGTCCCGCAGCTCCCGAAGGTTGATGGCTGCGGGCAGGCCGCTGGTTTTGGCGAGCAGGCTACAATCCTGAATGATGAAATCTCCCATAAATATCTCCTTCTTTCTGGATATGACTGTTCACAGGTAAAAATCCGACGAGGCATAAGGGTAATGGCTACGGGGCAAACACAGCGTTGATGGGCTATAGCCACATTTGCTCGCCTTGGAAGGACAGCGGTTGTAAGTGACGATCTGCCTGTCAATCAAGGGGCCCTTGGTTGAGCAAGGCCTCTGGAAGTATGCTGCACGTCCCATGCCTGATACTTGAAGCAGTACAGTCTTTCACTTGAGGGATTGATTCAACCAGGGCAATCCATTGGGAACTCTATGGTTCCTCCATGGTTTGACAGACGGTTTGGTCGAAGAAATTGGTTATCCTGTCTTTTCCAGTTCCTTTTTACCGCACGTTGCAGCATGCCTGCTTCTTTCATCCACAATTGCTTGATAACAATCAGGAATGAAACAAAAAGTATCTGATCGAGTGGACCGCTAGCCCTTAAAAAAAAAGCTGGCCTCCTTTGCAACTCTCGCCGTCAGGCAACTTTTCAAAAGGTCATATTTAACCAACGGTGAAATATGACCTTTTTTTAGGGACAGCCGAAAACAACCTTACAAAAACCTTACGGGACATTCTCCATAAAAATCAAATTGATAGGTGAAGTAACCCTGAACGGTATAAACCGGCGCATTGATTGCTTTAGGGAACAGTAAAGCATGACGGATTTTTCGGTTTGATTCCATTTCCTCGGATTGTTCCTACGCAGTGCCTGGGAATACACCGAAGCTCTTTGAGAAGGCTCTTCAAGCAACCGCCCTCAAGCAGGAGGGCTGAATTCAAACAGGAGAAAGACATGAAACAAAGCACAAAAGACAACGCGGAAGGCAAGATGCACCAAGTGAAGGGCAAGGCCAAAGAGATCGCCGGGAAGATAATGGATGATCACGAGTTGGAAGCCGAAGGCAAAATCGAAAAATTAGGCGGAAAGGCACAAGAAAAACTCGGTGAAGTGGAGAAGGTGGTAGGCAAATAACAAGAGATTTTGAAAACAGTCTCACAAGCCCCCCGCTGTATTCAGCATCGGGGATAGCAGTTTCATTCACCATTTGGAGGAACAAATCATGACACGAACAAATTTCTTTACCGCATTTCTTATGGTTGCCCTGATGTCACTTTTCCTGGGTTGCGCATCGACAGCAAAACAGGAGGGAACAGGAGAGTATGTTGATGATACGGTCATCACCACCAAGGTCAAGGCGGCAATTCTCGGAGATGCTTCTCTGAAATCAGCCGAGATCAACGTGGAAACCTTCAAGGGTGTGGTGCAACTGAGCGGTTTTGTCAACTCCCAAGCCGACATCAACAAAGCGGTAGAGCTTACACGCAGTATCAAGGGGGTCAATTCGGTTAAAAACAGCATGCGACTCAAATGACAACGCATTGACAGGCCAGTACCGCCCAAGGGTGCTTCTGGCACCACCCCGTCTGAAAGAGTTGTTAGAGATGATTGCGACGGAAGTTCATTCGCATATCGTCTTGCTTGAAGCCGACGCTCCCATAAGTGGAGCGTTTCGCACAATTTTTGAGGACGGGGACACCTGAGGTCGGCGGTCACCGCCGATACAAACGAGGCAAACGCAAACAATGAGCACAATGACAACAAAGGACGGGACGGAGATTTATTACAAGGACTGGGGCATAGGCCAGCCGGTGGTGTTCAGCCATGGATGGCCACTGAGTGCCGACGCCTGGGAGGACCAAATGGTGTTTCTGGGCGCTCATGGATACCGCTGCATCGCCCACGACCGCCGCGGCCATGGGCGTTCAAGCCAACCATGGAATGGCAATGACATGGACACCTATGCCGACGACCTGGCAACGCTCGTCGAAACGCTCGACCTGAAAGATGCAATCCATGTCGGCCACTCAACAGGTGGCGGTGAAGTTGCCCGCTATGTCGGCCGTTATGGTACAAACCGAGTGGCCAAGGTCGTGCTGATCGGGTCGGTGACACCGCTGATGCTGAAAACGGACGCCAATCCCGGCGGCTTGCCGATTGAAGTGTTCGATGAAATCCGCACCAATGTCCTTGCCGATCGCTCGCAGTTCTTCAAAGATCTCACCCTGCCGTTTTACGGCGCCAACAGGGAAAATGCACAGGTATCGCAAGGGCTTCGGGATTCGTTCTGGCTCCAGGGGATGGCAGCTGGTTTCAAAGGCGTCATCGATTGTATCAAGGCCTTCTCCGAAACCGATTTCACTAAAGATTTAGAAAAATTGGACGTACCGACCCTGATCCTTCATGGCGACGACGATCAAATCGTCCCGATCGGAGCCTCAGCCCTGCTGTCGTCCATGATCATCAAGAATGCCTCCCTGAAAATCTATCGCGGCGCCCCACATGGTCTGTGTTCGACCATCAAGGATCAGATCAATGAAGATCTGCTCGCTTTTTTCAAGGCATAGGGGCTTTTCATGCCGTCTCTGACTTGAGCTGCATCGGAATAACATGGGCGGACTATGGCAGTGCGGAAAACAAGACAGTCACAACCCGGGAGAACATTGGAGATGGGCTGAAACACCTGATATCAGAGCAAGAAATACCCTTACCCATGTTCGGAGATGAAACGAAGGATTGCCAAAAAAAAGACCTGCAACCGTTGCTGCCGGACGGCTTCCCGCCACTTCCCGTGGGGCCTCGTCCACGCTCAATCGCACCCCTTTGACGCCGTCATCATGGATTTGATTGTGCCCGGCGGCATGGGGGGCAAGGAAGCGATACAGAAATTTCTTGCGGTTGATCCTCAAGCCAAGGTGATCGTTTCAAGCGGTTACTGTTACGACCGGGTTATGGCTGATTTCGAAAACTACGGATTTATAGGCGTCATTGCAAAACCATATCTGCTCGCAGAGTTGAGTGAACAGATGCACAAATTGCACATGGAGGACGAATATGAATAGACATAATACTCTTATAGAATCCTTCGTGACTGAAAAAGGTGAGCTTTTAAAAAAAATAGAACAATCAATCTGTTCACTGGAAGAAAAATTAAACGAGGGAGAAGTGAAGAGAGAAATCTGCACCGACGAATGGTGCATTGCCACCAAGTTCGCCTTGGATGACATCGCACAAACACTCTATTCGATCAGGGAGCTGTGCTGGATAACCGAAGAGGACTCACAAAACATCAGTACCCTTCGCCACAGTATCTCTCGCTTATACGCCAAGTACAGAGATGTGTTAACGGAAAGCCGTCCTGCACCTCCAGTCTTCTTGCCGACAAAAAACGGTGTGGATGATGAACGAGGAAGAGAGCGTAAAATCGGAATGCCTTGTTAGTGGAGAGAAGGGAACGCCATAGCCGGTGCCCATGGTGAATGGCAGAGACAGCCGACGAGATGACTGGAGCTCGCTTTCAAAGCACCCACGGAGCACGCCTGGCGAAAAAACCCAGTAAGAAGACCCACTCAAAGGGAATACAACACTTTTCCAGGAGGTGAATGATGCTCGAGGTACGGATAGATCAGGAAGAATGTATCGGTTGCGAAACGTGTGTTGAATTATGCCCGGATGTTTTCATCTTCGACTCCGTCCAGAATAAGGCCTATGTCAGCACCCCCGAAGGAGGAGATCAAGAATGCGTTGAAGAGGCTATTGCTTCGTGCCCGGTGAGTTGCATCACGGTGGAAGAGACCTAACAAAGGGAGATCGATACAGCAGGATGGCTCATAACACGTTGCAATAACTGCATACAGTGATGGTTTCTTGTTTCTTCGCAGTTTACGGTTGACCATTGAAAGACTTAGAGCAGCTTTTTGACAACAAGCCTCTTTGATCTATAAGGAAGAAATGAACATCAGCACGAAAAATTATACAAGTCATGCGTATCAGTCCAGTTCAAGCTCAATGATTTTCCCTCTTGGGCTGCCGAACATGATTCACCTGCTACGCATGAGGGTCCAAGAACAGAGGGAAAAAACCGTCTACACCTATCTCACTGATGGGGAATCACAGGAGACCAGACTGACCTATGGAGCATTGGAACGGAAGGTACTCGCTATTGCCGCACATCTCCAATCGTGCGCCTCTCCAGGAGAGCGAGTCCTTTTGCTCTACCCTCCGGGCCTTGAGTTTCCCGCAGCCTTCTTTGGTTGCCTCTGTGCGGGCATGGTCGCCGTGCCCGCCTATCCCCCGCATTCCAAACAATTCCTGGCAAACCTTCGAGCAGCTGCAGCTGATGCAGGAGCCACGGTCGCGCTCTCCATGGCCGCTACTCTGGCAGAGTACCAAGGCCAAATAGAGCAGACTCCCGGACTAAAGTCTCTCAAATGGATAGCAACCGACACTCTTGGCGATGACCTTGCCAGTGGTTGGCAAGAACCTTCCCTTGGTCCGGACTCCCTCGCTGTTCTCCAATATACCTCCGGTTCCACGGGAAATCCCAAAGGGGTAATGGTCAGCCATGGCAACCTGCTCCACAATTCAGCCGTCATCCACGTAGTCTTTGGGAATTCACCGGATATCCGCGCCGTCATCTGGCTGCCCCCTTACCACGACATGGGATTGATAGGGGGAATTATCCAGCCCGTTTTTGCAGGTGGAGATGCAATCCTGCTCTCGCCGGTTCACTTTATCCAAAAACCGCTTCGCTGGCTTATGGCTATCTCACGCTATAGGGCCACGACAAGTGGCGGACCTAATTTTGCCTACGATCTTTGTGCTCGAAAGATTACGCCGGAACAGAAATCAGATCTTGACCTGAGGAGTTGGGAGGTCGCATTCAACGGCGCCGAACCGGTCAGGGCGGATACGCTCCGCCGCTTCACCGCGGCATTTGAATCCTGCGGCTTTCGGAAAAAAGCCTTTCTCCCCTGTTATGGTCTTGCAGAAACAACCCTTATTGCCTGCGGATGCGACAAGAGCTCCGAACCGGCTTCCCTGCGGGCGGACGCACAGGCATTGAAAACCGGCCGCATTGTTCCGACAGCAGACAGGGAGCACGACTTCCAACTGGTCGGCAATGGGGGACCACCTGCGGACCATAAGATTGTTATCGTCGACCCGAAAAAGCAAACTCCCTGCGAGAACGACACGATCGGAGAAATATGGATCGCCGGGCCCAGCGTTGCCCAAGGATATTGGAATCGGCCCGATGAAACGGAAGAGACCTTCCGGGCACGGTTTGCCGATACGGGCAGAGGTCCCTTCCTGCGCACGGGAGACTTGGGGTTTATCCATACCGGGCAGCTCTTTGTCACCGGCCGCCTCAAAGATCTCATCATCATCCGGGGCCTCAATCACTACCCCCAAGACATTGAGAGGACTGCGGAGAGAAGCCATGCAGCTTTGCGTGCAGGCTGCGGGGCGGCGTTTGCGGTGGAAGTCGAAAATGAAGAACGGCTGGTGGTGGTGCAGGAAGTCGAGCGATCACACATCAGAAAACTTGACGCAGAGACGGTCATTGGAGCCATTCGCCAAAGCATCACCCGAGAGCATGGCATCCAGGCCTACGCCGTCGTGCTCCTCAAGACCTCCAGTCTTCCCAAAACGACCAGTGGCAAGGTTAAACGCCGACTGTGCCGGGAGTATTTCATCCAGGGCAATTTGGATGTTGTTGCCGAGTGCGTGGGATACTCGCAAGAATTTGAGCCCGAGACACCCTTCCAGGCCTGGGAAAAAGCTGACAACCTGGAGACGGAAAACCCGTCGGAGCACATCCATGCCACCCAGTCTTCCATAGCAAAAATGGTGTCGGTGCTTCTGAAGATTTCGTTCTCCAAGGTGGATGTTCACGACCCTCTGAATACAATGGGTATCGATTCCTTGATGGCTGTGGAATTGAAGACGGCCATAGAGGAGGACTTGGGATTCGAAATTCCGGTCGAAGCGCTCTTTATGGGGGCGAGCATTGCCGATCTGGCGGCGCATGTTCTCTGGTTAGGGACGTCGGGAGGAGGGCTTGAGGCCAAAGACGGACCTTTGGCAAAGGTGCTCTCCTCCGGTCGCCAGTCCGGAGAGCCGGTGGAAAGGATCTGCGCCCATAAAAAAACTCGTGATGTGCAACCGGAGTGTTTGCCGTTTGTGGATTTTCCCGAATACCGGAACCTGCAGCAGATCTTGCTGGGAATGAAAACGCGCGGTATCGACAACCCGTACTTCAGGGAACACGAAGGGGGTACTTCCAGGGGGGCCGACGCAACAGGTAGAGAGCACATCACTTTTTCCAGGTACAATTACCTGGGGATGTCCGGAGATCCGGTCGTCTCGCAAGCGGCCAAAGACGCCATCGACCGCTACGGCACGTCGGTTTCGGCAAGCCGCATTGCTTCAGGCGAACGACCACTGCATCGTGAAATTGAAAAAGAAATTGCCGGTTTGATTGGAACGGAAGACAGCCTGGTTTTTGTGAGCGGGCATGCTACCAATGTGACCACGATCGGCCATTTGTTCGGCAAGCTCGACCTCATCATACATGATGCCCTGATCCACAACAGCGTTCTCCAGGGATGCCAACTCTCCCAGGCAACGCATCTTTCTTTTCCGCATAATAACTGGCGGGCTCTGGACAAGATTCTCAAAGAGTCGCGCCCCCATTTCCGTCGCGCCCTCGTCGTGATTGAAGGTGTCTACAGTATGGATGGCGACATCCCGGAACTTCCTGCATTCATAAAGGTCAAAAAGCGGCACGGTGCCTTTCTCATGGTCGACGAGGCGCATTCCATCGGCATCTTGGGCAAAAATGGCCGGGGTATTGGCGAGCACTTTGGCATCAATCCTGCCGAGGTGGAACTGTGGATGGGCACCTTGAGTAAATCCTTTGCCAGTTGCGGGGGATACATAGCCGGGTCCGGAGCCCTTATCGAATACCTGAAATACACGGCGCCGGGTTTTGTCTACAGCGTGGGCATGTCGCCACCGAATGTCGCAGCAGCCTTGGCCGCCATTCGCCTGCTCAAGAAGGAGCCCCAACGGGTGGCACGTCTGCACGAGCTCTCCGGGCTTTTTTTCAGGCTCGCCCGGGAAAGAGGCCTGAATACTGGCGCCTGCAGCAGCGGTTCCCCTGTCATTCCCGTAATCGTCGGCGATTCCATCAAGGCTATACGACTTTCTCAAGCCCTCCTCAGGCAAGGGATCGACGTCCTGCCCATGGTCTATCCGGCCGTTCCTGACAACTCCGCCCGCCTGCGCTTTTTTGTCAATTGCACCCATACGCCCGAGCAGATTCGCTTGGCGCTGGATGTCGTCGCCCCGGAACTGGCAGCCCTGCACCAAAAAAAATGACTAACAACAACATCCCGCTTCTTCCTTTGGCTTTGAAACGGCTGGTGTTTGGGCTTGATCCTGGGATAATGACCACCCCATTGCGTAAGGAAGCACCATGATTCTCAATGCACGGGATGCAATCACACGATGCCTGTTGTCCTTGGTGAGGACTCCCCTGCTCTATTACCCCTACTACCGCTCCCATCTCCCCTGGCCCTCGCAAATCCTGATCGAGAACACCAACTGCTGTAACGCGCAGTGTGTCATGTGCCCCCGCGACACGCTCACCCGCAAACGCGGCTTCATGGAGTTTGCCTTATTCGAAAAGATCATGACCGAACTTTCCGGCGCGCGCCGAAAACCCGTTGTTCATTTGCACGGGTTTGGCGAACCGCTTCTGGATCCCTTATTGCCTGAGAGAATCAAGCTCGCAAAGGCCTGCGGGATAAAGAAAACCTACATTGTCACCAATGCCTCGCTCCTCTTCCCCGAGGCAGCACGATCGATCATTCTTGCCGGCTTGGATGCGATGAAGATCAGTTTTTACGGCACCGACGAAGCATCGTATAACGCCACCATGCGACGGCTCGATTTCAAGGTGGCGCTGCAAAACATCAAGGATTTTATGCGGATACGAAAAGAAACGAAGAGGAATAATCCGAAGTTGATTCTGCAATACCTGCCCCAGGAAGCCAATGGGGCCCAAAGAGCGGAGTTTCAATCTCTGTGGCGCTCTCTGCCCGATAAGATCGCCAGCGACTGCCTGAATATCAGCTCGTTGGATAACTTTGGCGGCGGGAAGTCGTACAACCTGGTGGGAAAAAAGATCGTGTCGGTCTGTTTTTACCCTTGGTCAGCCTTGTCGGTGCTCTGGGACGGCCGTGCTGTGACCTGCTGCGTTGATTACAATGGCGTTCAGGGCGTCGGCGACCTGAATGTCCAGAGTGTGCGAGAAATCTGGAATGGACCGGTGCTGTCGGGGATCAGAACAAACTTTGGCAAACTCGATTACAGCGGGTTTCCAACCTGCCTGCGCTGCGATTGGGTCCACAGGCGCTAACGAAAGCCAAGTGCTGAAATTCAGCGACCGCTGAATAGTGACGATATTACAGTAATAAATAGAGTGGTAAACGGTGAACCGCATCTGTAAAATCTCTAACTGAAAAGGAGAAAACAATGAACAGAAAAGCTTTCATGAAGATTGGGATTACCATGATGGTGCTTCTTACCTTCCTGGTCGGTGGAGCCCTTGCGCAGGGCATGGGCCATGGACAGCCAATGATGAGTGGTTATGGAATGGGCATGATGGGTTACGGGGATCAGATAAATATTCCTGATAAGCTAGCTAAACCCAAAAGCGATGAATGGATTGGGAAATTGAAAGAGGTATTGGCTCTGGAGAAAATGTCTCAAGCTCAATATGAAGCAGATAGAATAAAATACAAGGTGCAGATGCCTTATGGGATGATTGGTTTGCAGGAACTAGATCATATCGCTTGGATTGAGGGATTATTGTCTGCGTATGGACTTTCACCAGATGTAAAACTTTTGACCATCAAAGAGACGAAAACATTGGCCGAGGCATACAAAAACGGGATGCAGTTAGAGAGTGGGTTAATCCCCTTGGACGAATGGCTTATAAAGAATTCGCCTGATGAAACAGCGACAGAAGTTATGGAAAGCATATTGTTCCAGACACGCATGCACTACACGATGTTCCATCATGCCTTACAGATGACCGGATTAAGTGGGAAGGGCATGAGGGGTGGTTACGGTATGGGCCATGGCATGATGGGCGGTTATGGCATGAGCCATGGGATGATGGGTGGTTATGGTATGGGCCACGGCATGATGGGCGGTTATGGTGCGAGAACTAATCCGGAATGTGCAAAATATTACGATGAAACTGTTGAGCAGAGAAAGAAGATTCTGGATATGAACTTTCAATACTCAGAAGTTTCACGTAATCCTAAGACAACAATCGAGCAACTTGACAAGCTTGGAAACGAAATTGTTGAGTTGCAGAGCCAAATTTACCAGAAAATGCCAGCAAGCTGCCGTTAATAATTGAGGCCAGCACGGTTCACCTAACCTAACATTCAACCTTATCTGTTGGGTGTTAGGTTTTTTATTGAGGTTATCAGTTAACTAAAAACGAACTCAACATGGCCGCCGGTTGAATTTTGATTCCAAACACCAGACTTGATCATAATTCCTTGTGCACAGAAACTAGCCTGACTGTGCGTTCACTTGCTTCTTTGCATGATCAACTCTCTCACTTGCCCTCCTCCCATTGGGTGACCGTCAGGCCCAGGATAAAAACCACGACCGCGAAGGCCCCAATGATCCCAGCGTTGTGCAGCGCGGTCACGCTGTCATGCAGCACCATGGATGCCCGCAGGCCCTCGTTCAAATAGTACAGCGGCAGCGTCTTGGCGAACGACTGCAGGAAGTCAGGCATCATCTCCAGGGGGAAGAAGCTCCCCGAGAGGAACATCATCGGGAACATGATGGCGTTGGCGGCTGCCGAGGCGCTTTGTGCTTCCTTGACGAGGCGGGTGAGGATCATCCCGATGCCGACGAACGAAAAAACGTCCAGCACAATGAACAGCGGCAACCAGGCGTTGATGTTCAATTGAACGCCGAACACCGCGTAGCTGACCAGCAGCATGAGGGTGGTGGATATGACCGCGAGGATGCACTGGTGGAGGATATTTGACAGTATCCAGTCGACACGGGTGATGGGCGTGGTGGCCAGCTTTCGGATGATCCCTTTCTGCCGCAGCTCGGTATTGACGTGCACTGTGCCGAACAGGCTCTCGGTCATGATTGCCATGGCGATGATGCCGGGGATGAAAAACTCGAGAAACCGGTATTTCCGGGTGTGGATCGAAACTTCCGCTGTCCGGATGAACGGCGGCTTTGCGGACAGCTCCTGGTTCATCGCAGCGAAGACCCCGTTGAGGATTTGCATCTTCTCCACCACCGAGCTGGAGCTGGGGTCGTACACATACCTGAGAGTAACGAAAGCGTTCCGGTCGCCGGATCGCAGATAGTGCGCGAGGGCTTTTTCATAGTCTTGGGGAATAACCAGGACCAGATTCGCCTGGTTGTCTTTAGCGTACTTCGCGGCTTCTAGGGCGGGGTCGACCTTGATTATTTTCAACTTTCCGGTAGCGGCGAGGGCCTTGGCAATTTCCGCCGAAGTTTCGGTCTGGTCGAGGTCCTGCAGACACAGGTTGAAGTGCAACTTGTCATCGTCCATGAAAATGGTGCCGAATACCAGGATCAGGAGGATCGGGAACATCGTCGTGAAGAACATGGCCGTCTTCTCGCGGTAGAAACTCTTGAGACTCACCACCAGATTGGCACCGACAACGCGAAGATTCATGGTGCCCCCTTCTCTCCAACGGTGCCCTGGTGGAGCGCCTCGCCGGTGAGCTTCAGGAAAACCTGTTCGAGGTTGGGTTTGCGCACGTCCATGCTGAGAAACGACACCCCGGCATCGTGGATGGCGTTGAGTATTTTTCGGATATCATCCATGTGTGCCACCCGCACCAGGATGCTCTGATCGTTGTTGTCCTGGTCCGTCCTAAAGCCCATTTGAGCAATGATTTCCAAGGCTCTCGGATCAACGGACTGGAGGGTGAGCACCAGGTAATCGGCATTGTTTTCGATGAGCTGATTGGGGGAGCCCATGGCGATGGTTGTGCCCTTGGAGATGATAGTGACCGTATCGGCAAGCAACTCAGCCTCTTCCATGTAGTGGGTTGTGAGAAAGACGGTCTTCCCCTTCTTTTTCAGTCCCAGGAGAACGTCCCACACCTCGCGCCGGGCACGGGGGTCGAGCCCGGTGGTCGGCTCATCGAGAAACACGACCTCAGGGTCATTCACCAGTGCAATGGCGATGCCGAGACGCTGCTTCAAACCTCCGGAGAGGGTCGCGTATTGCTCCTTGGCCTTGTCCGTGAGGTTAACGAGCGCTATCAACCCGTCAATATCGACGTGTCTGCTGCCGAAAAGCCGCGAGTAGTACTGCATGGTTTCCCTGACCGTTATTCGGTCAAAAGAACTGAATCCTTGGGGGAGAACCCCGATGCAGGGGACGATGGCGTGCTTTTTCTTGGTGACGTCCATCCCGAGCAGGCGCACTTTTCCCGAGGTGGGCCTGCGGATGGTTTCGATGATCTCGACAGTGGTGGTTTTGCCGGCTCCGTTCGGGCCCAAGAGAGCGAAAACCTCACCCTTCCTGACCTTGAACGAGATGTTATTCACTGCCAGATATTTCCCGTACCGCTTGGTCAACTGTTCAACCTCGATGGCATATTCAGCTTCTTTAATCATGCATCAACCTTCTGCCTCTGGAGAGCATTGGTCGGGAAGTCCGGCCAAATGTATTGCGACTGCCCATGCACAAGAGCGATGGACAGCCACATCCCCTCAAGGGGATACGAACGGACCAATATGGAACGGTGGACGCCCAGAGGGTAGCGCATCAGGGCCTTTCCCGACAAGCTCACCGGGAACGTATATCCCCGGCCCCCTCCTCTTGATGGAGAGACATGCACCTGCCGCGGCGCCACAAGATGGAACCCGCATCCCAGAGCCTTGACCACCGCTTCCTTGATCGACCAGAGCAGGGCCGCTGCCTTGGCCGCAGCTCCCCCCGTCAACCGCCTGGCATGGTGCAGCTCCTGGTCGTGAAAAACGCGGTGCAAGGGATATTCGCCCTGGAATTCGTCGGCCGCTGCCACATCGATGCCGATATCGGACCCATCCCCGCACAGAGCGGCCCAGATTTTCCCGCCCCCCTGGCTGAAGGAGACGGCTGGGCCCCGGACTTCTCCCAGCCAAAGTTGGGGTCTGCCCAGGGGACTGTGAGCCACCTGAAGGGAGGACGCCGCCCTGTCGAATACATGCCGGTAGAGCCAGCGGGGATTGTCCATCGCCCCCACATGATTCCACAGAGTAGTGACGAGGCGCTTCTGGACGACAGCCCTGCTCGCCTCACATCCATTGCCGGTTTCACCATCACCGGGCAAGGAGACATGGAATGCCAGTTCCCCTTGATGAGCAAACCTCGTGGCATGAACGGTTATATCCTGGCATTCCGTGACCATATCCACGCTCCTCTTTGCCCACTGGGCAGACTCACTCTGCAACCCAATGCATCCGCAGATTGGCAATCTGCATGAGGGTGCGGCCTTGCTCGTCCAATCCTCTGGCATCCCAGGTGAAACCCTGCTCGTTTTGCGCCCGCAGGCGGGCCTCCAGGGTGATCCGTTCCCCCACCCGGCATGTTCGACAAAACCGCATCTCCCCAATCTCCATCGGAATCATGGACCGTTGCTCCGGCTTCTTCAGGGCAACGCAATAGAGGCCGGTCAACTGCAGAAGGGCTTCGAACAGGTAGGGCGAGTACTGGTACTGCGCATTGGCCAGGTCGGCGAAATCATCGGTCTGCCGGTAGATGGTGTGCCCCCGGACCACTCCCGGACCGGCACCGTCAAGGCACTCCAGCACGCGATACCTGCCTGCAAGGCCGCTGTGGTCTTGGTACCACTTGAGCACTTGTGCGGGCTCCATTGGTCCCGTCTGCAATTCGTCGAGTTGGACCGAAAAATCCTGAAAACCCTCTCCAAGATGGCTGCCGCCATCTCCGCTCTCAAGGATCACCTGGCCTTCGCAGTGCGGGATAAAGCGGTCGGTCAATCTGCCGGCGGGGGAAATTGACCGGGTTGCGATCGAGACCTCGCACACTACTGCCTCAAGGCCGGTGCCCACTCGGCAACAGGAGATTTTGCAAGGCCGCGGAACTCCGGGAGGACATTGGATCATGTCGATAAACCGCATGTGGCGAACGCCTCGCACCTGCAAGTACGGATACAGCAGCCGAGTCGCTTCCATGAAGGTTTCGAGAAACATGGCGGCTGAGACCAGAGGATGCTTGACGAACAGCAAAGGCCGATGATCCTCGATCCATAGATCTTTTTCCCGGGCAAAGGTCCGGAAGGCCTCAAGCTGTTCCCGACGAAAGTCGAGGTTGGAAATCCCCTCGATCAGGGGATAATCTTCGGGATTAAACGCCTCGATACCGCTCTCCGCTTCGCCATTGAGTAAACGACAGGACATAAGATTGAGCCTTGCCGTCTGCACGGCGGGGAGTGTTCGCATGAACAGCACCCAATCATCGTCGACCGGGGAGACGAAGAGCTCCCTGCAGAACAGCCCGGCGAGTTCACCCACATGAACGTACGACGCTCCCATGCGCCTCATCATGTCTCGAACATGCGGATCCTCGGCCATGCCGGCCCCTTCGATGGGAGGTAGCATCAAGGACTTGAACCGGATGGCACCATGCTTTTGCCGAAGGGTGCTGAGCAATGCCGACATCATCCGGTTGGCTGCCGCGTAGTTGGCTTGACCGGGATTGCCCTGGATCGCGGCCACCGAAGAAAGGCCCACAAAAAATCGCAAGCCGGCCTTCTCGACCGCCTGAAAAAGATTCCACGCCCCAAGGAATTTAATGTCCGTGACCAGGGAGAAATCATCGACCGTCATCCGGCTGAGAAAAGTATCCCTGAGAACGCCGGCGCCGTGGATGATCCCGCGAATCTGGCCATACCGATGGACCACCTCGTCCACGACCATCCGGACCGCCTCGGGATCGGCGACATCGCAGGTATGGTAGAAAGCCTCAATCCCGGCGGCTTGCAGTTCCGATAGGGTCCGGGCAATCTCCGCAGCCTTGTTGCCGTCGCCCGAAGCCCCTGCAGGCGGATGTGGGAGAGACGTCCGCCCCAGAAAGACCAGGCGGGGATGAAAGGGTGCAAGACTGCGGGCCAGGTGGGCGCCGATCCCGGTTGCGCCTCCGGACATGACGACCACGTCTCCAGGATGCAGATCGAGACCTGCCGGATTCGTACAGAGTAACGGAACGATGTGCCCCTCTGAGGTGTAAACCCTGTCAACACGATGCACCATCTCCACCATCGGGTAGCCTCTGTCCAGGGCAGCGCGTAAGGCTGCGCGAAGGTCAGTGTCATTGCCGATTGCCAAGGTCCGAAACTGGACCGATGGATATTCCGGCGCGGCACTCAGAAAAAGGCCCAACACCCCCTCCGCCTGGAGCTGAGTGGCCGTTTCGTTCCCCTCCCCTGAGTGGATCAGGACGACAAATTTCTTACCCGGTGTCTGGAGAAAGGCTTGCAGCAGTATGAAGAACCCTCTGAGCAGCCGCGAAACATCCTCCATGCTTGCTGAGCTATCCGCCTTCCCTTGAGGCAGGAGGATCACCATCCCGGCAAGGGACTGCAGGCCCGCTATCCGGTCGGCGGCCCTGGTGGCCCCTTCATTCGAGCGAATGTCCTGGCCCTCATCATGGCCTGCTCCGGGATTCACCGGCAGGAACAGCAGGGGCAACGAGTCTACCCTGAAATCCCGTTTGAGGATGTTTTTTACCTTTAAGGCACGTCTATCCTCCCTGTCAGGAGAGAGAAGGAGGACGGACTCGCCGGGGCTCAATTCAATGGGACTGGAGGCCGCTTGCTCGACAGCGACCTGATGGAAAACCAGCCGCTTGAGCCCTTCATCCTCCAGGGGCTTCAGAATCTCATCCTGTATCGGGCCGCTGTTATTCGGAGCGGCGGTCGGTTGCGGGCCAGCACTATCCTGGCCGGCGATAATTGTGGCTATCCTCTGGGCGATATCCTGCACTGTACGGACATCGATAAAATCCTCTAACTCGATAGTGATCGCGAATTGGCGTTCCGCCGCATCCATGATGATGGGGAGGCGGCTGGAACGGATGGAGAGGTCCTTGCGGAGATCCATCGAGGGTTGGATTTCGTCCCGATTGAATCCGGTCGCCTCCATGATGATGCCAATCAGCCGCTCCATCAGATCCTGGTGCTCGGACCCCTCACCTGGCAGCGGTGAGGGCTGCATGGGATCTGATGCCGAAGGAGGGAGGTCGAGCGGCGGGGGCATGGCTGCCGGTGTGCCCGGAAAGACTGGATTCCGCCTTGCAAGGGGCTCAGAAGTCCCGAACATGGACTGCAAAGCAGAGGAGAGATCACCTTCCTGAAGGTGCGGGTACAGCTCCTGGCGGATAGCTTCCAGGATAATGGGCTTAAGGAGACCGCCAGAGGTCTCGAGCACAAACCGGTTGATTTCCCTTTGCATGATCGTTGCCACCGGGTCGGCGCCGGCACCCATGGGTTCAGGCGCCGATGACGCGGATGCTGGGGCGACCAGGTGAGATTCGGCAACCTTTAATGCAGGAAGGGAAATAACCCGAGGTTCTCCTTGCACCGGCAAAGCCCCCTGCACGAACAATTGCGCAAGGGCGGTCTTATACGTCAGGCTTTCGGCTGCGGGCAGGCAGGTCTGGATGCATGTCGAGTCAGGGAGTGTGTCGGTGATGAAGCTGCTGACTATATCGCCAGGGCCCACCTCGACGAAGAGCCGAACACCGAAGTCATGCCATAGGGTCTGGACATTCTGCATCCAATGGACGGGAGATTCCAGGTGAGCCATCAGGATGCGCCTGATCTCGCCGGGGTCCGATGGATACGGCGCCATGGTCGTGTTGGAGATGACCGGGATCCGGGGGGATTGAAAGGGGATGGCGGCAACGTAGGCCTCCAGTTCAGCGCGAATGACGCGCATGATCGGGGAATGAAAGGCCATGCTGACGCGCAGAAGCGTCGCCCTGTATCCCCTCTCTTTGAGTCTGGTGCAAAAAGCATGCACCGCCTCGGTCTTGCCGCTGACAACGATCTGAAGCGGTGAATTGATATTGCTGACATGGACGTCTCCCGCCCCGCCCTGGATCATCTCACGCAGCAGGCTCAAGGGGGCATCCACCGCCGCCATGACGCCGGGATCCACATCCTGCAGGCCAGCAGCCTTGTCCATGCACAATGCCCTCTGATTGACGATACCAAACCCGTCTTCCAGGGAATAGACGCCAGCCAGGCACAAGGCAGTCAGTTCGCCCAGGCTATGGCCGGCCATGGCCACCGGGCGGAGACCCAGGGTGGTGAGGTATCGAGCCATGGCATATTCCAAAACGAACAAAGCCGGCTGCTGCCACCTGGTCTTGTGCAGATTTTCTTCCTGGTCATGGAACAAGAGGTACAGGAGGTCAAAGTCCGCCACTGCCGCAGCCCGATCCATCTCCTCCTTGATGACCGGAAACGACTCGTAGAGTTCCCGCCCCATGCCTGCGTAGTGGGTTCCCTGCCCCGGAAACACCAAAGCCAACGGTGGCGCGGGCAGATCCGCATTGCCCATAAAGATCCCCTGCTGTGCCAAGGATCGCAAGGCTTGGGGGGTGACGGCGCCGCCCTCGGCAAGATAGCGGGACCTCTCGATAACCGTGAGCGCCTCTTCCTCAGATTCCGCCACCGCAGCCAGCCGGGAGTCGCGGCCATCCATCTTGGCCCGGAAGAAAAAGACGCCCTCAAATACAGGAGGCCCGCCCCTTGCCTCTCCAGCGGGATTTAACTCTGCCGGCACATCCGCCGTGGCGACAGCCTTGTCTTGGGCGAGACCGGGCGCGCAGCCCGGCGATACCAAAATCGCCCCTGCCCCATCCATGGCCTGCTCCAACTGCACCACGTAGTTGGAACCTCCAAATCCGAACGCATTGACCTGAAGCCTTCGCAGCCGGCCGCCTTTGCACTCCCAGTCAAGCGGCTCAGGCGCAATCAAAAGGCCCGATCTTTTCAGGTCTATCGCCGGGTCTGGGTGGCTATAATTGAGCGTAGGGGGAAAAACCCCTGCCTTCATGGCCATGACGCCGCGAATGAGGCTGTTGATGCCGGAGGCGCCAAGGGTGTGTCCGATCTGGGATTTGAAGGAGGTGAGAACGGTGCGCTTTGAGGCATTAAAGAAGGACTTGAGGGCACGGACCTCCTCAACGTCGCCTTGCCGGGTACTCGTGCCATGGCATTCCACCAGATCCACGGCCTCAGGTCCATAGGGTGTCTCTTGGAAAGAGGCGCGGATAGCAATCTCCTGGGTACCACTGGAGGACTCGACCATGCCCAGATGGTTGTTGCTCGCGCCCATACCGGCGATGATGGCGTGGACGCGTGCGCCCCGTGCGCTGGCCAAACCTTCCCGTTCAATAACAATCATCCCCCCGCCTTCACCCAGGACCATCCCGTCTCTTTGGGCATCGAAGGGTCGGGAGGTCTCGCGGGCGGGCTTTTCCTGTCCCGACAGCCCATACAGGGCGCCCAAAGCAGAGAATTCGAGAAAATGCAGATGGGTGAGATTATCCTCGCCTCCGCCGACAATGGCGGCATCGATAACGCCGCTCTTGATCATCTGGATGGCGCTGTACAGGGCAACCAGCGAAGTCGCGCAGGCTGCGGAGACCGCATAGCTTGGCCCCATGAACCCATAGCGGTTACAGATAAATCCGGCCGCCGCGCAGTTGAGCCTACCCAGAAGGGTGGTGTCATCCGGGGCCATGCGTCCGGACCGCACCTCCCGTTCGATGGCGCTGCGCTGATCCGGTGTGAGGTGAATGGCCCTTGTTATCGAGCCGACGATATCATGAACATACGCCCTGATGATCGTATTGGTGAGGGTTCCCGCCGCCTCCCCCGAATTTTGCGAGATGAGGACCCCGATCCGTTCACGCGGGATGTCCGAATCCAGAAGACCGGATGCCCGGATGGCTTGGTCGGCAAGCCACAGGGTGATCTTGGTGGCTTGGGTCATGGTCCGAAAATCATGGGGAGGAATGCCGAGTTCATGGCGGGAGATCGGGAAATCGAGGAAGGCGCCCACCTTGCAGTAGGTCTTGTCCGGAATCTGCGGCCGGGGATCATAAAAAAGACTGTGATCCCAACGCGAAGGCGGGACCAGGGTAATCCCGCTCTCCATGGCCAGGCTTGCATCCCAGACCCCCTCGGGACTGCTCCCCAAGGCATTGAGCATGCTCATCCCGGTGATGGCGATCCGGGCACCATCATTTCGGGCAGGTGCAATTCGCTGCCGCCCACGGTCGATCCCGGAGAGAGGTGCTTTTGGATTTTTTTCGATCATTCCCGCAAAGGGCTGATGGAGCAACAGCGTGCCTTCGGCCAGGTGCCGGTGGAAGGTCTGCAGATCCAGGACCGTACCGATGAGACCGGCGCAGGCTCCACTCATGAATTGCCCGCGTTCCAGACAGGCCGGTTCATCCAGAGGTGCGCCGCCCGGCCGGTCCAGGCCTCGAGCCGCAGCAAAGAGGCTCCCGGCTGTCATCTCTTCGATGTTCGTGCGGAAGGAGTGCTCGTCCTGCTGACCCGCAGTGAACTCCCGTTCCAGGGATAAAACCGCGTCCGTTCTCAGGGTTCGCAAGGATCGCACCCGAAGTCCGGTAGCCTGGCCCGAGACGACTGTTCCACCCGGCGTCGCTTCCAGAATCATGCGCTGATAAAGCGATGTCAGGGCGCCCGTTTCCACGATCTCCCGGGTGGCCAGATAGGCGGTCCCCATCTGGATGGCATCCGCTCCGAGCAGAGCGGCGATAAAGGCAGTCTCCCGGTTAAAGATGCCCCCGGCAAGAACAAGACGACACTGGTGAAACAGGGAGGGGTGCAACCGTCTCAAATCCAACACCCTTTGCGCCAGGGTGAGGGTGCTATGGCGGCCCACGTGCCCGCCGGCCTCGTACCCCTCGATGATCACGAAGCGGACACCGGCTTCAAGGGCAAGCCGCAGCAGGGACTCGTCAGGGGCGATGAACATGACCTCGATACCGCACTCCAGCAACCCCCTTAACGGTGAGAGGTCGCCGCCGGCGATCACCACAAAACGGGGCGGATGCTGCTTTATCCAGGCCAGCTGACTCTCCCTGAAAGGATTCTCCGCCAGCGAAACAATATTGACTGCATACGGGAACTCGCCCATGATCTCCGGCAAACATCCCAGCCGCAGATCAAGGGTTGCCGCATCCATCATGCCAAGGGCGATGGTAGGCAATCCGCCGGCCGCGGCAACACGCAAAGCAAACTCGGGGACATCCGTAATCCAGGACATGGCCCCCTGGATAAAGGGGTATCGGGTTCCCATCTCCCTGGCAACCGGGCTGTCCACAAAGCAATCCTTGTTCGCTGCAGCGAGACGGCAACGGTTGCGGATTTCGTCCATGAAAGACGTCACGGCCTCCTCGGTTCCGGTGCCAAAACGATCGGCGAAGGTGGCCGCAAAGGAGGTTTCCATACCCAGAGCAATGATATCCTCCGGGGTAAAATGGCTCGCAAGAGGCTGAAGGGCCCCGGCACTCACCCGGTCTGCGAAGGAACGGCGGTGTTGTTCCGTGATCTCTGCTTCGCACAGCGAGCTCTCATAGTGTTTGATTGCCTTACAAGCGATCGAGTTGCCCTTGTTGAACAAGCGACACGGAACCTGCACGTCAAGGCCGACCAGATCGGTGGAATCGAGGCGAAGGTTGGCAATCCGCTGGCGTTGGTCATCATCAACGGCAACCAGGTCGGTCAGCCAATGGACGCTCTCAAAGACGATCCCTTGAGCCCCGGAAACCAGGAAGGCCGCTGCCGCCTCTGGGGTGGAGATGCCACCCCAGATAACGATATCGACAGAGTGCGACAATTTGGGCATCATCTCTTTGACTGCTGCATAGAGCGCGAGCGTCGTCTCGCCGCTCACAAATCCCGAGGCCTCGCACCCTTTCAGGACAATACGCCCGATACCCCTGCTATCTGGCAAAAGGGCGATGAGAAGATCCAAGTCTCCGATGATTGGAAAGCAACGGCAGGTTTTCGACAATTTCCTCAATCTCTTGAGCGAGGCGTAATAGTCGTCCAGGAAAAACATGGGATGGCATTCGACCCAGATGTTTTCGACCCCTGTTTCTTGCAGCAACTGCGGCAAAGACGAATCCATCAAGGCAAAGGCGGAAATCTTGATATCCCGGACCGGGCCGGCGGCGGCTGCTTTTCGTAAGGCGGTAAAGAGTGGCGCCACCTCCATCAGGGAAAAATCGAAGATGGCCCTGCTCCCCGTTCGGTGCGCCATTTGAACCACCGCTGCGATCCTCTCTTCAGGCCGCCAGACGAAAGCAATGATGGGAATCCGCTGTTCAGACACTCTGTCCATGCCTCCGTTGCAATCCGACTTTCTCAACTTCAGTCATCATAACGACTTCCTGTATATGCAATATTTCTTGTGTATTCGTGCACCGGCTTCCTCCACCAAAGAGTTGATCGACTCGTTGTCCTCCAAGGTCCAGCCCAGTTCCAGAGCGCGATATTTCCCTTTCTTTCGCACCACCTCATACAGGTGGCGGATGGCCAGCAGGGGAAGTCCCAATTGGCGATACTTCTCCTTGATGCCGAAAAGCAATGCCCGCAATCCGGTTATCTCCCGCCGATAGAGGGCGATTTTCAGCAATCCCGTCAAGCCGATGCGCCCGTTGAAACGCTTGAGCAAAGGGTTGATGTCGGGCAGGATAACGCAGACCCCTGCGGGTTCGTCCTCATAGTAGATAAAAAAAGCCAGGTCAGGATCGGCGATGGCCACCATGCTTTTCCCAATTACCCGTATCTCATGATCGCTCAAGGGGACGTACCCCCAGTTGCCGGACCAGCAGTCGTTGAAAATCTCCCTGACCAGGGCAAGTTCAGGAACCGGGTCCTTGAGCCGAAAGGGCCTGATGTGGATACCTTTTTTCCGCGCCAGCCGTTCAGCTAGACTCTCCATCCACTCGGGAAGCTGGTACTCCCCGTCTATGATGAAGGAAAACAGGTCTTTTTCTTTGCTGAAACCGCACGCTTCGATCAATCGCGGATAGTACGGCGGATTGTACGGCATCATCAACGCCGGCGGAGAATCAAAGCCGTCAATGAGCAAACCTGCCTCGTAATTAAGGGACGGATTGAGCGGGCCTCGCACAAAGGTCATCTCCTTCCGGCGAAGCCACGTTTCCACCGACGAGAAGAGGGCCATCGCGGCCTCCGGATCGTCGGCACATTCGAAAAATCCCCAAATGCCCATCTGTTCACGGTGGAACTCATTATGATGGCGATCAATGATGCCCGCGATCCTGCCCACCGTCTTCTTGCCACGCCGGGCCAGAAAGAGGATACGCTCGGAAAATTCCCAGAAAGGGTGAGTGCCGGGATCCAGCATCCGACGAACCTCCTTCTTCAGGGGGGGAACCCATTGAGGGGAGTCGGCATAAAGCTTCCAGGGCAGGTCGATGAAGTCCTTGAGCTCTGATCTGCTAGCCACTGTAACGATCTCAATACCAGCCATGATTGCTCTTTTTGAAAGGTTGACCATCGAAACATCTTGGCCATAGAGTTAGAGCCACTGTTCTTTTCTGTACCAGGCGATGGTTAATGCAGCTCCCTGGGCAAGAGTAATCCGGGGCTCGAAACCGAGTATTGCCCTGGCCTTGGCAATGTCGCAGAGCCAGTTCGTGCAGCCCATTTCCCTGACCTTGCCACGGCTCATAATGGAAGGTTTGCCGGTGACTCTGGCGAAACATTCTGCACTGAAGGCCATGCCGAAGAGCAACTGTCGGGGCAGGCGGAGCTTTAGGGTGCGTTTCGCCATTGCTTGCGCGAAGATATCGCCGATTTCCCCCATCCGGTAATCATGACCATCGGACAGGAAAAAAATTTCCCCGCTCTTTGTTTGGGACTCGGCAGCCAGAAGGATCGCTCGGACCAGATCCTCAACATAGCACAGGCTGATATGCTGCTCGGGGCCGGAGAGACACGGATTGATGTTCTTGGCGAGGCATTGAAAAAGAGTCAAAAAACCTTTATCCCGAGGCCCATAAACGGCACAGGGCCGCAGGATGAGAAGAGGAAGTTCATGCGCGTGGGACAAAGTCAGGTCCTCCCCCAGCAATTTGCTTTTCCCGTAGGGCGAGACCGGCTCGCAGGGGTCGGATTCCTTTTTCTTGCCGCCGCTCGGACACGGACCTGCTGCTGCCTGGCTCGAAAGATAGATAAACTTTTTGAGACGGGTATTATGCTCGATGCAGGCTTGGACGAGGTTCTTAGTGCCCAGTCCATTCACCTCGAAGAACGTTTTTTCTTGGACGGCCATTATGGCACCGGCAAGATGAAACACCTGATCGACGTCTCGCACAGCCTCTTGGAGCGATGTTTTCTCCCTGCAATCACCAACGATAAACTCAACCGGCAAGTCCTTCGCCCACCCGAGATTGTTTGTATTGCGGACAAGGCATCGGACTTGCGTTCCTTGCTGAACAAGGGCTTCCACCAGATGACTGCCGATAAATCCTGTCGCGCCTGTAACTAATGCCTTCAATGTTCCTTTCCTCGATGGATGACAAGCAATGGAGTGCCTCAAGTTTTTCCAGCATTCAACCCCTTAGATATCAAAGAGACAGAGGCTCTGACAGCCAGCGAATCAGATCGGCAAGGAACCTTGAGCAGCCGTCAATTCTCTTCAAGAATCCGGCGGCAGACAGTGGCGATGTTCGAGGCTGCCGAATCATTCTGCAGAGGCATCAGGCGGGTCAATGCGTGCATTTCAAAGTCGGAGTAGGTCTCCTTACCCAGCGCAACGCCGACGAAGGCGGTCGATGAAAATCGCGTAATCAGGGTATCGCAGTTCGCGATCATTTCTTCCGCGCTCCCCGTCGTCAGCACCATGGCTGCCGGCGCGTGCGTTCGAATTTCCCGGGTGGCGCGTTCGATATTTTCGTTCGGGTGCAGCTTGAAAATAAGCTGCCGGCCGCCAGCAATCTCCACCGCCCTTCGGATGAAAGCCTCGCGGTCCTCACGCCGGAACAGTTCCCTGTAATTAGATGTGCAGGCCAGTACATAGTGGTGGTAGGGAAAATCGTTGGCGCAATATTGCCGGCAATTATCGAAATTGGGTATGCCAGTCACCACGATTTTCTCGGGCCGCGCACCTCTTTGGATGAAGAAATCGCGATAGCCCTCACTGGCAACACAAAAAGCCCGGTACGCATCGCTTAGACCAGTCATTGCCGTATCCGCCATCCAACGAGGAAGGAACCGGAGACGCTTGACGAGTTGAAACATGAGGGATTCCGAATCGATAATCCCCTCCTGAACCAGTACGATCCGGTTGTCGCGAATGTTTTTCTGCAGATAGACGTCTGTGCAGGTCACCACCAGATCAAAGGGTCGGTTTTTTCCCTGGTAGTCGATAACAAGGCTGTGATTCTGCAGATATACCCGGCAGCGTTCCACCATCTTGTTCCCGGCGATCGTGAATTCGATCAGGCCGAGTTTGCGCAGCATCTCGTCAAACCCGTGGCAGTAAAAAGGCGAAAAAGAGTGCTCGTAGTCGGGAAGGTGCTTGGAAATCTGGTGCATTTGCGTTGTTTGATTCATCGAACCGCAGATGAAGAAAATCCTTTTTCTCACTGGCACCCTTCACCATCGCTTATGAGAGCGCCAGACAACAAAGTGTTGTCACTTACCGCCATGAAAGCACCTTGGGCGTAAAGGAGAGCTCGTCCGAAATGATCCGGATAGCCTTCGGGCGTGGGTTCACAAGAAAGCACTCTGCACTCTGTCCGATCACGGGTAAATCACATTCATGGTCGGTGTAGGTCGCGACCCAAGGGGGCGGGTAACCCCGTCGGGAGAGCATGGGTATTTTGCGGGGCCCATAACAGTGCTCATGGGCCACCATGCCCCACATGAGCGGCTTGAGCGACGATCCCACCAGTGGAATCGTGGCCAGGCCGCTTTGATCGAGAAATTCTCGAGCCAGCACTTCCAGCGAGCCAGTTGCGACTACAACCCGATGCCCTAGGGCTAGATGATGGTGCAATTGGCTTATCGCATCCTGCAAAACCACAGGCTGCCGCATGGCTACGATCTCAGTGACATGTGTTTTAGCGAGTGCGTTGAGAGCGTCGTTCGACCGTCCCAAGGTTGCTGCCCACACGGCAAATTTAATTGGTTGCTTGCGTGTGTTTTTGATGAGCAGAAGCGGGGCAAGCAAGGGAATTGAAGCTAAAACGAGCAGCAATCGCCACGGGCCGCGCTTCAGGAGCCAGCGGAAAAATCGATCAGAAGAATCCCAAGATATCAGGGTGTGATCAAAGTCGAAAACGATTGTCTGCGATGTGCTCATGCGACATCCCTTCCTTGATGCCCTAGAGAAAAAAGGCTTCATTGTTTTATCAATATTATATTTTTTGGGGATCGCCGGGACAGAGTTCTCACTCTGATGTTTTCGTTCAATGCTTTTAGATACAGCAATCTCTGAACCAGGTTTTCAAACCCAACAATTATCACCCATAGCCCTGTTTTTATAATATAATTTTATAACCAGTATCAATTCCGCTTTCATTCGGTAATTTTCCCTGATGGTCAAGTTTGACCACTGTGGTTAAATACGATCTAATTTGTACTCAAAGCTATTCAGCCAGAATTTCAACATGTGCCGACTATACGGCATCCTCACAAAGCATGACGGGTGCCACGAGTAAAAATGTGAGGCAACTCCGGGAGAATGCATCTATGGCAGCGACTGCCGGAAATATCGTTTCATTCCTCTGGATAGCGGCCGGTTCCAGAGGGTGCTCAGTCGTTCCGAACACGTACAGGAAGCTCAAGAGCTGCGTAAAAATTGCGAACGGAGCTTCAACCTCCTCAAGCATCAAACCGGCTTGGAGATCGTGCGGGTTCGCAGTCAGCAGGCCACCTTTGCCCGCTGCACCATCAGCAGCATGGCTGTCTTGCTGATCAAGATGGCCGGTGTCCGCAAAAAGCAGCCGGCCATCAGACCGCATCAGGAACTGTTATGGGAGGCAAAGAAAGCAGCATAGCTCCATAAAAAATTGATATAAAAAAAGATATCAGAAATCTCATCGACTAATGATCGTCATTGCCGATCTTTGCGTTCTGCTCATCAAAACAACACAGGGACTGCCCGCCAAGAGGGCTCAAAAGTCAAAAAAACAAGAGATGAGCACTGACGCCAAGCAGCGGTGAACGAGAGGCAGACAAAAAAAGCTGCTGATCCAGCCTGCAGAAGCTGCGAGCATGTTGCTCGGGAATACTTTTCAACACCTTTGATGAAGTCGTAAAAAGACAAACCGCCAATTCCATTCGAATCGAACCTGTTGGTTGAAAGTTTCTGCCGGCGGGGCCGTGTTTGAGAAATCGTTGCTGAACAAGCTCTTTGAAAAGGCTCCAGATGGTCAAAAGAAGCCAAAGAGAGCCACGATGTGGTCCCTTTAAGGTGTTTTTCCGACCCCGGATCCTGCTCGCTCTCAAGATGTTCAGGCCGATGGCCTTCATGATGGCGGCGAACCGCACTGCTTTCATGCCGCGAACACGAAGATGTTTGACACCGGTGCGCCGGTCGAATTCCGACATGGTTGCCTCGACACCGGCCCGGTACCGATAGTAACAGGCCTTTTTCCCCTTGGAGACGGGACACCGGTCAAACGCGGGACACTCAAGGTAGGTAGCCACCGGGAAGGACGCGCTGTAGCCTGATGTCGATTTCTTCACCTTGTCGGGTTTTGCACCCTGCGGGCAAGCAAGGATTTTGCCCTGGGCATCAAGGGTGAACTCGGCAAGATGGAATTTCTTCTGATTACCCGGCATAACCTGGGCGATGACCGCCACCTGATGGTGCTTCATGGCCGTCTCCCAATTTCACTGGCCGGATGTCGTGGACTACCCAAACGATACGCGCCAAGATCCAAATCATGAGCGAAAAAATAATCACCTTGATCAACTGAAATTGTTTGAGCAATAGCCGCCTGTAGGTGGCTCCAGGTTGAGCGGTTCAGGAATTCAAGCCACCGTCTCTGCCAGCGGCATGTGACTTCAGGGCGCGAGCCGATCATCTCAGGGGCCGTCACGGGTGCCGACGAGCAGGGCCACCGGAAAATTGCGCAAGAGATCGGCCGCCGCCAGACGACCGTTATCACCCGGAGTGCCGACATCTTCGCCGCTCAGCAGATTGGTCAGGCGGGCCCCCTGGAGAGGGCCGGGCAGCAGCAGCGCGGTCTCGCCCCACACCTCGCGGCCGATCGGCATCCGGCCGGCCACGCCTCCGAGCAACCGGGCCGTCAGCCTGGGCACAACCGCAAGCACCACCTGTTCCCCATGAGTCCTGGCAAAACCGCAGAGGTGCTCCTTGGCCAAGCCGACGGCCTGAAGCGGAACATAGGCACCGTGCACGAAGAGATCAGGATGCTGCCGTCGCCAGGTCAGGGTTCGCCAGAGCAGGTACATCTTTATCCTGCCGTCGGCGGCATGGTCCATGAGTTCGGAAAGCCGTGGGGCCAGGGGAGCGCTGGGGTCGGTGACAAACTCCTTGATCCCGGCGAGCATCGCCATGCGCCGGTCAAAGTCCACCGGCCGCCTGTTGTCCGGATCGACCAGGCAAAACCGCCAAATCTCGTTGCCCTGGTAGATATCCGGGATCCCCGGTCCGGTCAGTTTAAGCAGGAGTTGGCCGAGACTGTTGAGCATGCCGAACCAGGAGGTCTGACGCTGAAAGGCGTTGAAATCGTCAAGAAAGGCGCGATCCTCCTGGTTGAGCAGCCGGGCAATGAAAGCGGTCATGGCCTCTTCATAGGCTTGATTCCGGTTCAACCAACTGGTGTGCACCTTGGCCTCGCGGATCACCTTGAGCATGTAGTCGGTGAAACGCTCCCGGAAGGCGTCGCCGTTCGCCGCGGTGAGTCCTTCAAAGGGCCAGACCCCGAGAAGATTCTGATACAGGGCATATTCGTCGTTGTTCGAGGGGGCCGCCTCTCGGCCATGGGTTGATTTCTTGCTCTGGTTCAAGCGGTGCCAGCGATCAAGCGCCTGTTGCCACTCCAAGGCCATTTCCGAGAGGACATTGATCCGGGCCCTGACATCCTCGCTGCGCTTGCTGTCATGGGTCGAGGTGGTGAGCATGCCAGCGGGCCAGTTTTCGAACCGGGATCGATTGGCGGCATGAAAAGCGGCCACGGAGACCCCGAAACTGCAGGGGTCGCTGCCGACCTCGTTGAGCGAGACCAGGCGATTGTAGATGTAGAAGGCGGTGTCTTCCAGACCCTTGGCCATCACCGGACCGGTATATTGTTGCATTTTTTGGACAAAATCGACGGCCGCCTGGTCGTGCCGGCCATCTGGTTGCGGCACCGTCTCAAGCAGAAGCACCGATCCGATGAAGTCGTAGATGCTGGTCTCCTCCACCTGCCAGCGCGCCTTGGCCCGCTCCACGGCCAGCTCGACAGAGCGGCGGGTGCTGTCGTCTAGACAAGTACCGGTGCAGTAGGTCCGGTAGACCGGGAAGAAGGCGATGATTTCAGTCAGGGCCTCACGCAAACCGTTGAGGGTGAAGTCCTGGGTGTAACGGTTGCGCTTGGCCAGTCGATGCAACTGATCACTGAGGACATTGAGTTCCCCTGCCATTGCGGTTCTGATGATCAGGCGCTTGCAGTCATGGGCCAGAGCGGCGAAATCGATTTCGTGGCCAATGAAACGGTGATAGATACCGGTCATCTCTTCTTCCGCAGCCTGGTCGACAAACAGACCGTTGAGCTGGCAGGAAAAATCATAACCGGTGGTGCCGTGCACCATCCAGGTGGGGGGCAGTTGCTCGAAGTCGGCAAGGATCTTCTCGACCACCACATAGAGGGACAGGGTCGCCTGTCGTTCCTGGGCGGAATCGCCTTCAGGGGAGAGCATCGTTTCCATCTCCGGCGAAAGGCCGCTGACCGCGGTCTGCAGGGTACGGAAATAGTGATCCGGGTCATAGAGTCCATCGGGATGGTCGATGCGCAAGCCGTCGATCTTGCCGGTGGCGATCAGGTCGAGGACCAGGCGGTGGGTCTGGTCGAATACCTCCTTGTGTTCCATGCGGATCCCGGCCAGATCGTTGATGTCGAAGAAACGGCGATAGTTGATCTCGTCCGAGGCGACCCGCCAGAAGGCGAGGCGATAGGCCTGCATGGCCAGCAGGTGCTCCAGTGGATTGAAACTCTCCGGCCGTCCAGGCTCGCCGTTAAAAAAGAGGACATTCTCCTCGATAAAAGCCCCGATTTCGGCCACCTCCCGGCACAGACGCGCCAGTTGCCGTTTAAGCACCTCCTTGTTGCGAACGCGCATCTCGAGCTGCAGGGCATCGGTCTCCTCTCGGCCGGGGAGGTCGGAAAAGGAGGTGATCAGGCTTTGCAGTTCGAGAAACCCTTCATGCTGGCTGCCGATCCGTGTTTCCAGCCGCTGCAGGTCATGGCCGAGGATGGTGGGGTAGGTTTTCGGGGCCAGGGGATAACGGTGCTCGTAGGAGGCAATGAAGAAACTGCCCCGGTCGGCCAGAAAAATCAGGCGCAGGTTGCCCTCCTCCAGGACGACGCCGAAATAATCGCCAAGTACCGGCAGGAGGAGACGGTTTTTCAAGCCCTCTTCCCGTGATTGCCAATTGATGTCAAAGAAGGCGGCATAGGGCGAGGCCTGGCCGTTTTCGAGGACATCGACCCACCAGCGGTTGTCTGGTCCCACCCCCATGTGGTTGGGCACCATGTCGAGGATCTGGGCCATGTGGTTGTGGTCGAGGGCAGCCACGAACTCCTCGTATTCCTTTCTGGTGCCGATCTCCGGGTTGAGCGAGCCGTGATCGATGATGTCGTAGCCATGGGTGCTGCCGGGGCGGGCCTTGAGATAGGGTGAGGCGTAGCAGTGGCTGATGCCGAGTTCCCGCAGATAGGGGAGGAGCGCCGCTGCCTGGAGGAAGGTGCAGTCCCGGTTGAACTGGAGCCGGTAAAAGGCGTGCGGCAGCGCATGACTGTCGTGCTTTTGCCGATCGGCCCGGGGGGCGGAGGGGCGGACCACCCCGATGGCTCGCTCCAGGAAGAATTCGCGAAACATCCGCTGGAGCGGTTCGCTGCCCATCATGCTTTCCAGGTCCGCGGACAGCTTCGGCCGAAAAAGGGGTGGGCGGTGAGGTCCCGGCATCGTCTCTTGTTCGTCGGGGGCCGCCAGGTCGTCTAGGTCGGCCAGGTGGACGAGGAAGAGCTTTGCCGGGGTCCTGGCCAGGAAGGCATGGACGGCACGGATCAGGGCGGGGGTCATGCCGGGGGCGGCGGACGGATCCAGGGCGTGTCCTGGCGGCAGCAGGCTTTCCCGTTTAAGGGCGACCAGGAGGTGGGCCCGGTCCGCGGCCCGGGCGATGATCGCCCGTTCCCGGGCGCCGTCGTCAAAATCGGGACAAGAGGTCGCCAGCAGGGCGATATCCCAACCCTGCCAGAAACCGGCGAGGGTGCAGAGATCGTCTCGGCTGGCCATGACCACCCCTTGGGCAGGATAGGCGGCAGACGCCAGCCATTCCCCCTGTTGATCCTTGGCAAATGAACCGGGACAGCTGACCAGGATGGACCGGTCAATCAGTTTCTGGGCAAAAGGGGCGGGCAGCGGCCCCTGGTGCTCACCGATGACCAGGCAGCGATTGCGCACACTCTCCAGGGCGATGATCGCCAGCAGATCCTCATCAGGCAGGGCAACCTCCAGGGTTCTGCCACCGCTTTCTGTCGGCAACCGCCATTGTTGCCGGGCCAGCAGATCGATGGCCTTGAAACGCAGCGCCCCGGCATGGCGCATGTTGTGGCGGAGCATGGCGATGAAAGGTTCGTAGGCCATTGCCGCCAAGCTCGACGGCAGGACCGGCGGCCCTGCCGGCTGCCAGCCATCGTTCTCGGGGCAGCCATGAACCACCAGTCCCTTACCGAACAGCCAAGGCTGGTACCAGACGGCGAAACCATGGGGGGCGACCCCGGCGGGAAGGGTCTGGCTGAGGCCGACCTTCAAACCCAGCTCCATCGAACGTCTGCCCACTTCAGCTAACTGCAGTTCGAGCTGCCACTGGAGGTACTGGTGGTACCCGATTTGTTCACGCTGGCGGTCGGCAAAGAAGGTTGCCTCCTCCGATCCGTGCGGCGGGAGAAGGACGGGCACGGCGGCCGCCGTCTCGCCATTCGTGGTCCGCTGATCCCGCCGCAGGGCCTCGTAGAGGGCAAAGGCCTGCAACCGCTGGCCGCCCGCTTCCTGGTAACGGCGGTACTCCCACCCCCGTTCCGTTTCCGGATTAAGATGATAGAGCTGGAAATGACGCCACAGTACTTCGGCCACCTCTTCTTTCAGGGCCGCCACCTCCTGGTTGTCGACCGCCGCGGTGTCACGCACCAGGGCCAATCGCACCTGGAATGACGGGCTGCGGACAAGGGTTCGAGCCTCCTCACTCTCGTGGAAATCGGCGATCGCCTCCAGGTCGAGGAAGAGGGGGTCGGGAAAACAACGGTCGGAGGGCAGGTCGGGGGAGACGTGCCCCTCCTCGGACGCCAGGCCCGCCAGCAGCGATGAGACGGCTACGGTCCCGGCACCGTTGTCCGCGGCCCAACTGAGGAGCGCGAGCAGATCGGTCAGGTCGCCCCGGCCCCAGTTGCGTCGGCACCGGATGGCTGCCAGGTCAACGGACAGTCCCCAGATCCTGGCCTCATTGTGCAGACCGGGCGGCGTATAGCAGGACGACGGAGTGACGATCAGCACACACTCGCCGCCGGTGTTCGGTACGGCGCCGTCAGCATGCCTCACCCAAAGCCGATGATACCCCGTCGGCAACCCGGGCTCCAGGAGCAGCCGCAGGGCCACGTACCATTCCCCTTCCAGACGCGCCTCTTCCAGAATCTCCAGTTCAACCGGTTGCACCGTCCCTTCCCGGACAGCACCGTTTTCCTCGTTCAGCTGCCAGTGGAGCGGCTGGTCGAACATGTCCTTGGGCAGATGGAGGGTGACGGCAATCGGGCCTGCCTCTTCATCCCTCACCAGCACCGGCGGCAGCACCCGCTGCCAGTGTTGTCGCCGCAGGGCGGCAACGGTCTGGTCAATTGATCCCTGGCCGGAAAGACCGTCCCAGGCGGTCACAAGGGCCTGCCACTCCTCCTTGTCCAGGGTCGTTTCGGGGGTGCCGTCCGCCGTGGCCACCGGCCTGATGCCGGTGAGTTGCCAGAGTTGTCGGAATTCATTGGCCTTCATCGTCGATCTCCTCCGTTTTATTGAGCAACCAGACGATACTGTGCGCTTTCAGCCCGGTCTGCTGCCCGCTTTTTTCGGCCATGGGCGGCAGGGCGTAGAGCACGGCGTTCATATTGATGACCACGCCGGGCAGATCGTTCCCTGAGAAATTAGCCATAACCTCCAGCAGCCCCCCTCCGGCCAGGAGCCAGCGGACATGGAGGCCGCCGCCACCGATGCGGCTATACCAGGCCCGGTGGCGCCCCGGGCCGGCAAGCCGGGGGGCGATGGCCTGCCGCCGCAGGGCGAGCAGTTCCCGGTACAGCCGCAGCCAGCGGCGTCCTTTTTCCCGGTCTGCTTGCCGCCAGTCGAGGCGGGAGCGCGCAAAGGTTTCCGGATCATTGGGGTCGGGGATGCACTCTCTTGTCTCGGGCGCGGCAAATTGCGGGAAGCGGCTGAATTCCCGGCGCCGGCCTTCCTTGACCTTGGCCGCCAGGTCCGGACCGAAGTCGCAGAAATAGAGGAAGGGAGTGGTGGCGCCGAATTCCTCGCCCATGAACAGCAGGGGCACCGAGGGCGCCAGCAGCACCAGGGCCACGGTCATCCGCAGCAGGGGTTCCGGGGCCAGGCGGCCCAGCCGTTCGCCGAAGGCCCGGTTGCCGATCTGATCGTGATTCTGGAGAAAGGAGACGAAGGCCGTCGGCGGCAGATGATTGCTCCGCTCGCCCCTTGGGTGGTTGTTGCGGTACGGGGAGGCCTCCCCCTGGTAAGCAAAGCCCTCGGTCAGGCAGCGTCCCAGGAGCTCAAGGGGATGGGCGGCGTAATCCATATAGTAGCCCTGGTGCTCTTTGGTGAGCAGAACATGACAGCAATGATGGAGGTCGTCGTTCCATTGGGCCCGGTAAAGGGGACAGGCACCGGCCGGGTTCCGTCCCAGGTAGCGGGCCTCGTTGTCGTCGTTTTCGAGGATCAGGTGGATCTGGCGATCACGGCCGGGTCCGGCGTGGACCGCCTGGGCGATTTCTTCGAGGATATGCGGCCTGCTCCGGTCAAGGATGGCATGAACCGCGTCGAAACGGAGGCCGTCGAGATGATATTCTTCGAGCCAGTAGAGGGCGTTGTCGAGGAAAAACCGGCGGACCGTGGCGCAGCCCTCGCCGTCGAAATTGAGCGCGCCGCCCCACGGTGTCTGCTGGCGTTCGTCGAAAAAAGCATTTTTGGCATAGACATACAAATAGTTTCCCTCCGGTCCGAAGTGATTGTAGACCACATCGAGCAGGACCATCAGGTTTCGGTCATGTGCTGCCTGCACCAGGGCCTTGAGATCGTCGGGCGAGCCGTAAGCCCTGTCCGGGGCGAACAGCAGGGCGCCGTCGTATCCCCAGTTCCGCTGTCCCGGGAAATCGGCCACCGGCATCAGTTCGATGGCGGTGATCCCGAGGTCGACCAGGTAGTCCAGCCGCTCGATCACCCCGGCAAAACGGCCGTCCGGGGCAAAGGCGCCGGTATGAAGTTCATAGATGACCGCCTCTTCCCAGGGGCGGCCCCGCCAGGAGGCATCCCGCCAAGGGAAAGCCAGTGGATCGATTACTACGCTGGGACCGTGGACATCCTCGGCCTGGCAGCGCGAGGCCGGATCCGGGACCAGCAGGTGGTGATCGATATGGAACCGATAGCGGGAGCCGGGGCCGGTCCGGGTGGAGAAGAGCCGGTACCAGCCGTCGCCGTCATCGACCATGGGGAAGAACTCAGGGCCGCCATTGACCTGCTCCAGAGCCAGTTCAACCGCTGAGGCCCCCGGAGCCCAGAGCCGGAACAACACTCCGTCCGGCCGAACCTCGGTCCCGAAGGGCATGGCGTGCACCCTGCTTGTCGTCGTGGTTTCCTGATCCATTTTGTCATTCTCCTCTGGCAGAGAACCGGCTGGGCAGCACAGTCGGTGGTGGTGCAACGTCCTGGTACAGCTCGATTCTTTCGCTGCTTTCGTGCATGGTGGCAAACTTCAGGGTGAGTTACTCGCGAAGGTGACGGGTAACCAGGAAAGTATCAAAGACGAACTGGTTGGCCTTGCGGCCCATCTCTTCCAGTCTAAGGGGTTCCTTCTTTCAAACATTTGTCGCAAATATCGAAGATGAGCGTCTGTCCCGGTGCGAGGTGGTAGATTGTGCCTTGAAAAGATACCTTGGTTGGTTGCAGCTCGCATGGACCTGAAGAAATGGTCATAGACTCCGGGGTCACGGCAATATCAAACCAGTTGCCCCGGTATTTGATTCTCATGGAGAGCTGGGGTAAACCCCGGGGAATGCTCGGGTTCAGAAAGAGCACGTCGCCATGGAATTCCAGTCCCGTGTAGCAGCGCTGCAGAATATCCACGGTGCCGGCCATGGCGCCAAGATGGATCCCTTCATGGGTCGTGCCGCCCTGAATGTCGGCAATGTCACTCTCCAGGGCCTTGCACAACAGATGCAGGGAATGCTGACGGTCGGACCGGGACAGCACCCAGGAGTGCACGATGTTGCTCAGGGTGGAGCCGTGAGCGCTTCGCTGCAGATAATACTCGATGTTGGCGGGGATGCCCGCCGGGTCGAAGTCATATCCCATCAGGCGGAAGAGTTCCTGGATTTCCTCGGCAGAGAACAGGTAAAAGAGCATCAGCACATCAGCCTGTTTCGAAACCTTGTAGCGGTTGGCGGTGTCTCCTTCCGTTTCAAGAATCCGGTCCAGCCGATGGATGTCGCCGTAATTTTTTCGGTATGCTTCCCATTCAAACTCCAGGAGCTGATCGTACCCCTCGAACTGGCTGATGATGTTCTCTCCGTGGAAGACGACACGCATCTTGCGGATGATATCCTGCCAACGTTGCAGCTCCTCCGGCTTCAGGTCCAGGGCTTCGAGCAGATCACACCTTCTGCTGGGGTCAAGCGCATCGATTGCTTCAAGTGCGGTCCGCAGCACGTAAACGGTCATCACATTGGTGTAGGCATTGTTGTTCAGACCGGGCCTTGCCGCATCGGGATAGCCGTCGTGGTATTCGTCGGGTCCCATGACGCCGAGGATCTCATACCGGTCAAGCTCCTGGTTGAAGGTGGTGACCTCCGCCAGGAAACGGGCTGTTTCCAGAATCATCTCCGCCCCGTAGGTGTCCAGAAACTCTTGGTCTCCGGTGGTCTTGTAATACTGCCAGACGTTGTAGGCGATGGTGTTGTTGACATGGCGCTGCAGATGGGTGTTATCCGGCAGCCACCGGTTTGATTGCGGATTCAGGTGGAGATGCTGGGTTTCTTCGCGGCCGTTGCTGCCGCTCTGCCAGGGATAGAGGGCACCCTTGCATCCTTCCGCCTGAGCCGCCAGCCGGGAGCGGTGCAGCCGCCTGTAGCGGTAGAGCAGCAGTGACCGGGTGAGGTTGGGGATGCGCAGATTGAGATAGGGGAAAATGAACAGTTCGTCCCAGAAAATATGCCCCCGGTAAGCCTCGCCGTGCCATCCCCGGGCGGGTACCCCCACGTCGAGATCGATGGAGTTCCTCGACACGGTCTGCAGCAGATGAAAAATATGCAGCCGCAGGATCATCTGGGCGCGTTCGCTTTGCTCGAGCCGGATATCGCACCGATCCCACAGGTGGTCCCATTGCAGCACATGGCTGTGCAGGAGTTCGGCAAAACTCCCCGCCTGCCCGAGCGCCTCCACCGCCTCCAGGGCGGGCTCCGAGATGGAAAAATCCCTGGAGGTAAACAAGGAGACGACTTTTTCGATCGTTACCGGTTCCTTGGCGGTCAGGTCGACAAAAAATTCCTGACCGATAACGCCGGGTTGCTGGACAAGCGTCCGTTCAACCTCGACCGGTTGCGCTGCGCAAAAGACCCGGGTCCGGGCGGCTTCGGCCACCCGCAGCCGGGATTGGCTGGTCTCCACCAGCAGGCAGATCGTTTCTCCGTCCGCCGCTTCACTCCGGATGGGCTCGAGGTGCCTGCTGTTGAGCTGCCTGTAGCGCTGGACCCCGGCATTGATCACGCTGCCGTCAAGGCTGGAGGCGACCTGGATCCGGCCGGACCAGTTCTGGGCGATAATCGTGGTTTCCAGCGCGGCCAGATGCATGTGGCCCATGTGGACGAAACGCCGCTGCATCAGGGTTGTTTCCCGGTTCTGCTGGTCCCTGAACTGCATGGTTCTGCACAGCAGGCCCTCTTTGAAGTGCAGTTCCTGGCGGCAGGAACGAAGATGGACCGACTGAGGATGGTACGCATTGCCTCCTTCGGGACGGATCACGGTGACCAGCCAGTTGGGCATATTGACCAGGTCCTCGTTTTCGATGACCCGCCCGGCGATCTCCGTCTGCAGACGGTTATATCCGCCGGCAAGATAGGTGCCCGGGTAATGAATCGAATCGGCCCGGGATTCCGGCGCCGCGCCGCGGGTCGCGAAATAGCCGTTTCCCAGAGTGCAGAGGGCCTCGCGCAGGCTTTCCTCTTGCGGATTGAACCCGTCATACTCCAGGATCCAGGGATTCATGACGGCCTCCTGCACAAAGGGATCAGGCGGACAAGAAATTCGCGAACCTGATCAGGGTTGTTGAGGCTGTACGCGGCGGCGGTCTCATAGGGCCGGTCCCAGACCACAATGCCGATGCCCTGTCCTTGCATCGCCCGGAAGGCGTCCTCGTCGGTCACATCGTCGCCGATGAAAATGGGCAACACCTCCTCGCCGTCAAGGCCCAGGGTGGCCAGCAGGGAGAGGAGCGCCTTGCCTTTATGCCAGTCCATCCGGGGCTGGAGCTCGAAAATCTTTTTGCCGTAGGACTTGCGGAGCTTGGGGTGCTGGGAGGCGATTGCATCGACGATCGTTTCAACCCGCTCCACGTGTTCAGGTGCCACGCGCCGGTAATGGATGGCAATGGCGAATTTTTTGCGCTCAACCAGTACCCCCTCAACGGCATTGAGCTTTACGGACAGCGCTTTCTCCGCTGTGGCGAGTTCGGGAAGAAATGCCTCGCCGACTGTATGTGCAACCTGCAGATTCTCCGGCCCGGCAATGTCAAAACCGTGGCTTCCCGCATAGACAATGGAGTCGATCCGCACCTTGTCCCGCACGTCCGCAAGATCCCGGCCGCTGATGATGCCCACCGCGCAATGCCGGGAAAGTTCCAGCACCGCTTCCCGGATGTCGTCCGCCATGACGGCCTGCTCCGGAGTTTCGACAATAGGGGTCAGCGTACCGTCATAGTCGAGAAAGACCGCGATTCGTTTGCCCTCGGCCTGCCGGCCAATCCGCGCAAAATCGTCCAGAGCCGAGGGCAGCGGTGCTGCCGTCTGAGGATCGCCGCTGATGCGGATTTCCGAGAGGTCGGCCACCACGATATCGGCGCCGTTGTCCAGCAAGGCTTGCTTGCCGCCGCCTCTGGCGATGCCGATGACCCGACCGAATCCCCCGGCTCGACCGGCCTGGACCCCGGAAACAGCGTCTTCAATCACCACCGCCCGCTCCGGCTGCACCTGCAGTTGACGAGCCGCCTCAAGAAAGATGTGCGGAGCCGGCTTGCCGGGAATGCCCAGGAGTTCCGAGTCCACACCGTCCACCCTGGCGTCAAAGAGATCGGCAAGATGCACGGAATCCAGAATCATGGCGCAGCTTTTACTCGATGAAATGACAGCGATTTTCAGGCCGTGCTTTTTGGCGCTGTGGATCAAATCCACGGTGGATCGGTAGACAATGGCGCCCTGTTTCTGGATCTGTTTGAGGAAATCCGCCTGCTTGCGTTTGCCAAGGTTCAAGATCGTATCGGCTTCGGGTGAATCCTCCGGTCCGCCCTCGGGCAGGTTGATTCCCCGGGACGCTAGAAAACTCCTCAGGCCGTCAAGCCGCAGCTTGCCATCCACATAGGGCAGATACTCCTTTTCAACGGTAAACGGCTCAAAGGGGATGCCTTCCCGGGCGGCGTGCCGCAGGAGAAAGGCATCGAACATCCGCTTCCACGCTACGGCATGCAGGGAGGCGGTATCGGTGATCACCCCGTCAAGATCGAAGATGATCGCTTCAAACGTTTCCGCCTGTATCGTCAAATCTGTTTTCCGTTGCATCGTTTTCACCTCCGTTCTTGTCATCCTGCTGTGCGAGTGTTCCGATCCATGGATGGGAACCCATCGGTTCAGTGTCAGTGCAATGCCTCCGTGACGGCATCACGATTGATCCCGGTTTTTTCCGGCCGGTGTTTGCTCCTTGACAACATGATCCAGTTCAAGCCTGTTGCGCCCTGCTTCCTTGGCGCGATACAAAGCCGCGTCCGCACGATCAATGGCGGCACTGGGCTCCTCGTCGCAGGCCGCCTCGGCCGCGCCCACCGAGACAGAGAGGTTGGTCGCGATCTCGCCGTCGCTGATTGTACGCTCGCAGGCCCGCCGTCGCAGGCGTTCCAGCACCGGCTTTGCCTTGGCAAGCGGCGTGTCCGGCAGGAGAACCAGGAATTCCTCTCCGCCGTACCGGTACACCTGGTCACGCGGGCGAATGCTTTCGATAAAACGCTCCGCCAGGGTTTCGAGACAGACATCGCCGAAAACGTGCCCGTGGTCGTCGTTGACCTTTTTGAAATGGTCGGCATCGACCATGGCGATGGTGAAGGGACGGCCGGTGCGTCGAGCCTGCGCCCGCTCCCGTTCAAGATCCCGCAGCATGGCCGTGCGGTTGAGCAGGCCCGTCAGTTCGTCAATATCCGTCAGCGAGGTGGTGATGCCTGAATCCAGCCGGTCCGCAATGCGGTCGAAGTCGTGCAGTGCACGCAGGAGACGGGCCAACTGCTCCGGCCGCAAGGCATTACACGCGGTGCTCTCAAGAGTTTCGTGCACCAACCGGAGCAGTTTTTCCTGCTTGGCGACCAGGTCACGATAGACGCGGTGGCCGCTGACCTCTTCCAAGAGGGGTTCCGTCAGCCATTGCCTGAAGTCCAACTGTTCAAGCAGGTCACTTCCTTCGCCAAACAAGGGTTCTGCCTTGGGGAAGTGGAGGCGGAAGAACAGGGTGAGCCGGCCTTTCCGGTGCATGAGCACCGCCCGCCGGAAATCGTTGCGGAAACGCTGGAGATCATAGCTTTCGAGTTTTTCGGCAATTGGCTCGCTCATCAAGGTACTCCTTATGCAGAGTCTGAAAAAGGGAAATTTCCTCGTGCATTCGACCGCTTCCCGCCATCTCCCTCGGCTTGTCCTTGTTGGATTGCTCCGCGGATTTTGGGCAGACTTTCCGGGTAATGGGCCTGGACAAAAGCGATCATTTTTTCTCGGACTTCACAACGCAGGTCCCAGGCCAGGGAGGCATCGTCGGCACTGAGCAGCAGGCGAATCTCCATGGCCTGCGCCGTGGTGTCGGTAACCTGCACCAGGCCGACCTTGCCGTTCCAGAGGTTCGATCCTTGAAGAATCCTGTGCAATTCCTGACGGAGGGCCGCAACCGGCACGGTAAAATCGAGATAGAGAAAAACCGTGCCGAGCAGTTCCACTGATACCCGGGTCCAATTCTGAAATGGTTTTTCCGTGAAATAGGAGGTGGGGACGATCAGCCTCCTCTCATCCCACAGTTTCACCACAACATAGGTCGCGGTTATTTCTTCGATCCGCCCCCATTCCTTTTCAATAATCACCACATCGTCGAGGCGGATCGGTTGAGTGAGGGCGATCTGCAAGCCGACCAGAATATTGGAGGTGGAACGTTATGGTCTCCCCCTTGCCGCCGTTGGTTCGTCGGCGAGCCGGTCCAACTCGGTCAGCAGGGGTTCCTGTGCCTCGACAACAGCCCTGCCTTGGGCGCGAATGGCCAGAGCCAGGGCTCGGGGGATATTGATCGCCCGGTTGCAGGCGAGCCGCTCCCGGTATTGCAAGGCAAAGTCGCCGGATATCCGCAGCGACCAGTTTTCTTCACTGATGACGCCGGGACGATTGTACACCTCCGCGATGCCCAACAGATCGGTGAAGAAGAGCATGACATTGGAGGCCGGTCCGGCAAAGAGGTCCGCGGCCTTGGCCTGGGCCAGCTCGCCCGGGTCGGCGGCTATCCGGTCGATCCAGGCACCGCGGCCGGCGTCTTCCGGGTGCAAACGCCAGGCCAGGTATTCGGCCTGTTGGCGCGCCGCCCCTGAGATCCGCCACTGTTCGGCCACCAGCCAGATGGGCGGGGTGTCGTGGTTGCCCAGCATGATCCAGTCTTCGGGACGGGCATTCTCGCTGCGGTAGACATCGGCCGGATTGTTCAGGTCCGCTTTTTGGGTGACCCGGAAGCGGCCGAGGCCGTAGTGTTCCAGGACCCTCCGGATGGGGTAGGGCTGGGTGGAAAGGATCTCGCAGGCGATGGCATGGATATCGCGGTTGTTGTCCCGGGCCGCCTGCATGACGGTCTCAAAGAGGAGGCCGTATCGGTCCACCTGGGCTGCATCGAGGTCTTGGACCCAGTCGTCGTCATAGCGTGGCCGGTCCCGATTGATCTGCTCCGGCTGGGCAATGGCGAAGCGGGCAAGTTCCGGATGGTCGGGGAGGTCCGGGGAGGCGAAAAGCCGGGCGCCACTCTGCACCGCGGCCAGGGAGTCGGCCTGGCCGGCCCGGTAGACCCAGGGGCAGATGAGGCCATGGGGGTGATCGATGCGCAGGCCGTCGAATTCGCGCAGCATCTTGGCGAGCCGCTCCTGGAGAAATAGGAGCGCCGGCCCCGGTTGACCGGCCAAACCCATGCTGGAGCGGCTCGGGTCAAGGAGGGGGTAGTTCCAGGGCTGACCCTCGGGGTTGGTGCGGCTGGGTGGCGCCCCCATCACATATCCGGGCAGCACAAAGGACTGGGCATACCAGGCGTCACGATCGGAGAAGCCTATCTGGAGATCGCCGAACAGCTCCAGGCCCAGTTGCCGGGCATGCCGACGTAGCGCCCGATGCTGCCGGTCGAGCAGAAATTGGGTAAAGGCATAGGCGGCAATGGCCTCGCCGAAGTGGGTCACAAGGAACCGGCGCCGTTTGTCGGCGTTTTCGCCCGCCTCTCCGCTCGAATGCCAGAGGTGCCGGTCCAATCCGGCCTGCTCGTCTCCCGTCCAGTTGCGCCAGCTGTGCCCGCCATAGCGGCGGCAGAGAGCCTCGTAGAGTCCGTCGCGCACCAGCCAGTCCTCATTGGCCTGCCGGAATCGAGCAAAGGACGCGGCCAGTTCGGCCAACGCTCCTTCGGCCTGTTTCGTCTTGAATCGTTGCCAGACCTCGGCAAGGATACGGGATTGTGCCTGCCAGGCAAAGGCATGGGCGGTGCGGCTAGGATCTCCCTTCGGCCTTGCTGCCACCAGTGCCGCCAGCGTTTCTGCCGGCAGCAAGGCACCCCCCTCCTCCGTGGTCAGCGGCAGCAGGGCCAACGACAGCGGGTTGCGCGAAAACAGGGTGCCGTCGTAGGGCGAGGCATTGGTCAGCGAGGTCATGCCCTGCGGGCCCAGCTGGACCCCGATGAATCCGAGTGAGCGCACAAAACCGAGAAATTCCCGGGCACCAACCGAATACGGGGAGCCCCGGCCAACATCCTCCCCGGTGACGTTGGGGAACGCCGGATCGTGAATGCCCAGAAGGAGCCGTCGGATGCCGAGCACCTGCAGCGCCTCCCGGATTGCGGTGGGCGCAGTAGTCGCCGACACTTGCACCGCGACCGGTTCGGGTTGCCTGGGGGTCGCCTGTTCAGAGGGAGTCACCGTTTTCCGCTGGAAGGCCACCATCGCCAGCGGTGGCAGGGTCACCGTCAAGGTGAAGCCCTGACCGGACGCCGCCACGGTCTCCGCCTCGACCCCGCCGAGATTGCCCTGGCCGGAACCGCCGTAAAGGGTGGCGTCGCTGTTCAGTATTTCTTCCCAGAAGCCGCCGGCCGGGACCTGCAGCCGGTAGTCGTGGCGGGGAACCGGGGTGAAGTTGCAGGCACAGACCACGGCCTCATCCTGATTGCGGCCGCGGCGTAGGAAAGAAAGGATGCTCTGGTCGGCATTGCCGGCGTCGATCCACGAAAATCCGGCAGCATCGCAATCCAGTTCATACAGGGCGGGTGTAGCCCGCATGGTGGTGTTGAGATCCCGCACCCAACGCTGCAGGCCCTGGTGTTCGGTCTGTTCGAGAAGTTGCCAGTCCAGCCCGGCGTCGTGGTTCCATTCGGACTCCTGGCCGAATTCATCCCCCATGAACAGTAGTTTTTTGCCGGGATGGGTGAACATGAAGCCGAAAAGCAGGCGGAGGTTGGCAAAACGCTGCCAGCGGTCGCCGGGCATCCTGTGCAGCAGGGAACCCTTGCCGTGCACTACCTCGTCATGGGAGAGGGACAGGAGGAAATTTTCGTCAAAGGCGTATTGCAAACTGAAGCAGAGCTGGTGGTGATGATCCTTGCGGTGGAGGGGATCAAGGGCCATGTAGCGGAGGATATCGTGCATCCAGCCCATGTTCCACTTGAGGCCGAAGCCCAGCCCGCCCTGGGAGGTGGGGCGGGAAACCAAGGGCCAGGCCGTCGATTCCTCGGCGATCATGAGGACATCCGGATGTTGCCGGCCAACGAGTTCGTTGCAGCGTCTGATGAACGAAATGGCCTCCAGGTTTTCCCGGCCGCCATGGATATTGGCGATCCACTCGCCTTCGGCCCGGGAAAAATCGAGATAGAGCATGCTGGCCACCGCATCCATGCGCAGTCCATCGATGTGGTAGACTTCGAGCCAAAAAATGGCGCTGGCCAGGAGAAAATTGGCCACCTGCGGTCGCCCGAAGTTGAAGATGGCGGTGTCCCAGTCCTGGTGGATCCCCTGCCGGGGATCGGCGTGCTCATAGAGGTGGGTGCCGTCAAAAAAACCGAGGCCATGCTCGTCGCGGGGAAAATGGGCCGGCACCCAGTCGAGCAGCACACCAATACCGTGGTTGTGGAGCGTGTCCACCAGATACCTGAAGTCGTCCGGGGTGCCGAAACGGCTGGTGGGGGCGAAATATCCCACCGGCTGATAGCCCCACGAACCGTCAAAAGGATGTTCGGTCACGGGGAGAAACTCCACATGGGTGAAGCCCATGGCAACGACATAGGTCGTCAGTTTTTCTGCCAGTTCCCGGTAGGTCAGCCAGCGGTTGTCCGGCCCGCGCATCCAGGAGCCAAGATGAACTTCATAGATGGAGAGAGGGCCGGCCAGGCTGTTTTTGTTCGCTCGCTCCGCCATCCACTGGCCGTCATTCCAGGGGTACTGTCGCAGATCCCAGATTCGGGAGGCGGTCTGCGGCGTGATCTCGGCGGCAAAGCCGAAAGGGTCGGCCTTCTGGACCCGGTAGCCCCCGGAGCGAGAGATGATGGCGTACTTGTAGCGTTGACCATGGCCGACGCCGGCGACAAATCCCACCCAGAAACCGCTGCCGCAATGGTTGGCAAGCGGCGCCGCCCCTTCCTGCCAGCCGTTCCATTCCCCGGCCACGGACACCGCGAGCGCACCGGGCGCCCAGACCGCAAACCAGGTCCCCGGTTGTCCCTGGTCGGTGCCAACATGGGCGCCGAGCTTTTCCCAGGCCCGATAGTGGCACCCCTCATTGAGCAGGTGGAGGTCATCGGCGGAGAGAAACGAAGTCCTGCTCATGAAGCGTTCTCCTTCCTGCCATCAGGTACCAAGGTCAGGATACCCTCCAGGGGGATGCGCAGCCAGTCGGGACGATTGTTGATCTCGTACCCGGTTTCATAGAAGGCTTTGTGGAGCAGAAAAGAGGTGAGCAAAAGTTCTAGGTGCTTTTCCCGTGCCGGGAGGAAGGTTGCCCCGGCCGCACGATCGAGATACCCGTGGAGGAAAGCGGCCTGGGTCCACTCCTGCCAGGCGTAGAGGCGGGCGGTCAGACAAGCCAGCTCTTGGGCAAGTGTCTCATCCCGGGAATAGAGGACGTGCATGGCGGCATAGACGAGGGAGCGGAGCATTCCGGCCACGTCTTTCAGGGGAGAATGCTTTTCCTGCCGTTCGCTCAGGGGGCGCAGGGGTTCTCCCTCGAAATCGATGAGAATCCAGTCTGTTCCCTGCCGCAGGACCTGGCCCAGATGGTAGTCGCCATGGCAGCGGATGCGGGTAGCGCGGCTCTTCATCACCGCCAGTTCGTGAAACCGGCGGGTGAGCCGGTCGCCTGCGGCCAGAATGAGATTGACCCGATCCTGGACGTCGCCGGGCAGGTCGCGGAGACGGGCATTTAGATTTTCCAGGGTCAGATGCGCCTGGCGTGAAAAAATATCGGTCAGCCGCAGGAGATAGGCCTCGTCCAGCGCTTCCGGCTTGAAGGCCGGTTGCCGGGTTGAACCGGCCAGCGCCACATGGAACTCGGCCGTCCTTCGCCCCAGGTTTTCAAAAACCGTCAGGTCCTCTCCGAAAAGTTCCATGTCCTCCCCGCCCCGTGCTGCATAGGCAGCAGCGGCGGCTAGTACCTCCATGCCGGCAAATGGACGGAACCGCTCTTCGGCCGACTCCCGGGTTCGCTCCAGGAAGTCCCGAGCCGATTGCAGGGCATAGATCCAGCCGTCGCCGTCACTGGCGAGGTAGGGTTGGAGCATGGCCACCGCGGTGTCCCGGCCTTCGCGCTTGAGCACAATGCCGCCGGTAACAGGCGCCAGGGCAGTGAAATCGGTGTGCTCCGTCAGTTGCAGGCTGATGGCGAAGTCCGGGTTGCTCCCTTCCTCCACCCGCCGGTAGAGCTTCAAGATAGCCTGTTCGTCGAGAATCACCGAGCTGTTGCTCTGTTCCACCCCGATTGGGCGAACCTTGACTCGGGGGCCGTCGATCGAGCACACCTGTTCAAAGGTGCGGTTGGCAAAGGCCTGAATGGTCCAACCCCGAACGGTGGGGAAGCTGCGGTTTTCGGCCATGGCGTCGAAAAGGACGCAGCAGGCCACCCGATCCGCCAGCCCGTCGAGGAAGACCCCCGCAGCCCGCGGTGTTTTAAACAGCGCCAGGACACTTTCCGGCGCTTCGTAGGCAAACCGGTTGGCATCCGCTCCGGTCACCACCTTCAACGGCAGGCAGTAGCTTTCTTTTTCCCCTTCGTTGAAGCTGACGGTGAGAAAGACGATGAAAAATCCGCCCCCCATCTTGGCCCAGTCCGCCAGCGCCACGCCGGTAATGGTTCGGGACTTGCTCCTGAACCAGCGCTGGACAGGGAGCCAGGTAGGAAGGGCCTCGTTTTCGAGAACATGCTGAAAAGCACCTTCCAGAAAGCCGTGCCAGTTCTCGCCGATGGCGAGGATGGGAAAACGGGCAGGCGCAGGCGCATCAACCCCGGCAAGGTGGATGAGCTCCGCCGGAGGTTCCAGCCGGAACCAATAGAAAGAGTGCGGCCCCAGGGTGAGAAAATAGGGAAGTTCGCCGATGGCGGGAAACTCGGTCCGCCCGATCATCTCCACTGGTATGCATCCCTGGAATTCGGACAGGTCGAGTTCCACCGGCTGGACAAAACGGGAAAGATTGGCCACAGCCAGAATCACATCCGCTTTGTAACGGCGCAGGTAGACCAGCACCTTACGGTTCTCGGGCCGTAAAAATTCGAGACTGCCCCGGCCAAAGGCCTTGTGCTGGCGGCGGAGGGCGATCATCCGCTTCATGAAGTGGAGGAGCGACGAGGGGTCCCGTTCCTGCGCCTCCACATTGATGGCCGTGTGACCATAAACCGGGTCCATGATCACCGGCAGATAGAGACTGGCGGGGTCGGCTTTGGAGAAACCGGCGTTGCGGTCCGCGGACCATTGCATGGGGGTGCGCACGCCGTTGCGGTCGCCGAGGAAGACATTGTCTCCCATGCCGATTTCATCGCCGTAGTAAATGATCGGGGTGCCCGGAAGAGAGAACAGGAGGCTGTTCAGCAGTTCCATCCGCCGCCGGGAATTATTGAGCAGCGGGGCCAGCCGCCGCCGGATGCCGACGTTCACCCGCATGCGCGGATCCTTGGCGTATTCGCGGTACATGTAGTCTCGCTCTTCATCGGTCACCATCTCCAGGGTGAGCTCATCGTGGTTGCGCAGGAAAATCGCCCACTGGCACGAATCGGGAATCGCCGGCGTCCGCTCCAGGATCTCGGTGATGGGTCGCCGATCCTCCTGGCGCAGAGCCATGTAGATTCGCGGCATCAGCGGAAAATGAAAGGCCATGTGACACTCGTCGCCTGCCCCAAAATAGGCGGCCGTGTCCTCCGGCCACTGGTTGGCTTCGGCCAGCAGCATGCGGTCCTGGTAGTGGAGATCCATCTGCCGTCGGATTTCCTTGATCACGGCGTGGGTCTCCGGAAGATTCTCGTTATTGGTGCCTTCGCGAACGCAGAGGTAGGGGACTGCATCGAGCCTGACTCCATCCACCCCCATGTCCAACCAGAAATTGAGCACCCGGATGACCGCCTTCACCACCTGGGGATTGTTGAGATTGAGGTCGGGCTGATGAGAAAAAAATCGATGCCAGTAATAGGCCCCGGCAACGGAATCCCAAGTCCAGTTGGAGGTTTCGGTATCGGTGAAGATGATGCGCGTTTCCGGGAATTTGGCATCGGTGTCGCTCCAGACATAGGTGCGGTGGGCCGATGACCCCGGCTTGGCGCGGCGAGCGGCCTGGAACCAGGGATGCTGGTCCGAGGTATGGTTGATGACCAGCTCGGTGATCACCCGCAATCCCCGGGCATGGGCCTCGCGGATAAACTGCCGGCAGTCGCGCAGCGTCCCGTAATCGGGATGCACCCCCCGGTAGTCGGAGATGTCGTAGCCGTCATCTTTGAGGGGAGAAGGATAAAACGGCAGCAGCCAGAGGGTGTTGACCCCCAGATCCTGCAGGTAATCCAGTTTGGCGATGAGGCCGCGAAAGTCGCCCATGCCGTCGCCGCTTTTGTCGGAAAAGGCCTTGACGTGCAATTCGTAGATAATGGCGTCCTTGTACCATGCTGCCGGCGTCGGGGATTTGGTCTGCATAAAGAATTCCTCAAAGAAAGGTCATGCCGATTGTTCCTGAGGCGCATGCGCGGGCGAATGAGGCCGGGATGGCTCAGAATGACGGAAAGGCAAGCGACTGATCCCGGCTGCCTGATGCGCTGAAAAAAAGCTACGAACAGGCGAGCGTGCCCGGTGCTCAGATTTCCGGCGGTTGAGGTTTGGGTACGAAAAATTCGGCCTGGGGAAATTGGTTGAGATCCTTGTGGATGCCGGCGCGCAGGAAGGCGTTGACCCAATGGAAAATGTTGTGCTTTTGGATGGAGCGCCGCATCTTCTCCATACGGGCGTGACGGTTGGCCGCATCCATGGTGCAGGCCTGATGGATGGCATCGGCGACCCCCTCGATATCGAAGGGGTTGACCAGGAGGGCGCCGCCCTGCAGTTGGGCCGCAGCCCCGGCGAATTCGCTGAGAATGAGTACCCCGTTGTTCTCGATGGAACAGGCGCAGAACTCCTTGGCCACCAGATTCATGCCGTCCTTGAGCGGGGTGACCAGGGCAACCTCGCAGGTGCGGTAGTAAGCCAGCAATTCGACCCGGTTGAGCGAACGGTAGATGTACTGAATCGGCGTCCAGCCCACCTCGGTGAAGCGGCCATTGATCTCGCCCACCAACCGCTCGATGTCCCGTTTCAGGGCCTCGTATTCCGGGACTTCCTGGCGACTGGGCACCACCACCTGGATCAGGGTCGTTTTTTTTCGCAGGTGCGGATACCGTTCCAGGGCGTTGGCAAAGGCCTGGAGGCGAAGAGGGATGCCCTTGGTGTAGTCCAGGCGGTCAACTCCGAGGATCAATTTCCGTTCGGCCAGGTTGGCATGGATGATCCAGGCCTGATCCTGCACCTCCCGGGATCCCGCACTTTCGGCAAAGTGCTTGAAATCGATGCTGATCGGAAAGGTGCCCACCAGCACTTCGCGGTCCGGCGTGAGGCAGCGGCTGACATGGCCATGACCGACCACCCGAGACTGGGGCATGAGCATGCGGACACAGTCCATGAAGTTGCGCCGGTCACGCGCCGTCTGGAAGCCGACCAAATCGTATTGGAGCAGGGCATTCAGGATCTGGAAACGCCAGGGCAGGCGAACGAAGCCATCCAAAGGCGGGAAAGGGATGTGGAGAAAAAAACCGGTATGCCGCTCGACCCCCATTTTTTTCAGAGAAGCAGCCACCAGAATCAACTGATAGTCCTGGACCCAGACATAATCCTCGTCTTCCGAGGTGTAAGCGGCGACGGCCCGGGCAAACTTGTCGTTCACCTGTTCGTACACCTTCCAGTAGGCGGGATCAAAATTGCAGCGCGAAGGCAGATCGTGGAACAGGGGCCAGAGAATCTCGTTGGAAAAGCCGAAATAATATTTTTGGATTTCCTCTTCGCTCAGCTCCACGGGTTTGAGGGTATACCCGGTTTCACGCGAGCCCTGGTCGAGAAGCGCTGCCAAGGCCGTCTCATCCAGCGCCCCTTGCAGATTCGAGCCGAGCCAGCCGATCCACTGGCCGCCCCGGTCGCGGAGCACTGGTCCCAGCGCCGTGACCAGGCCGCCGGACCCGGACGTGATGGTCCATTGACCTTCCTGATTCTGATCGACCACGATAGCCAGACGGTTGGAAACCACGGTCAGTCGGGTTGTATCCATGATGCTTACCTCCTGTCGTTAGCGGTGAGGGCGATCCAGGTTCGGAGAAAGTCGACCATGGCCCGGCAGTCCGGAAGAAAACCCCGGGCAGCCGTCGGCCATAACGGATCGCCCACCTTGATGCCGATGCCCCGGCCGCGCAGAACGGTAAAGGCGTCCTCGTCGGTTTCGTCGTCGCCAACATAGACTGCAAAAACGTTCTCCGGCTGGATGTTTAGTAATGCGGTCAGCGCTGCCCCTTTGTCCCAGCCGCAACACCGGATTTCGATGCCGCCGTTAAACCGTCGGCATTCCAATCCGTACTGCGGGGCCAGTCCGGCCCACTGGTTGGCAATTTCCTCCTCCATGGCGACGGCTGCAACCGGATCCAGGCCACGAGTATGCAGGGCGAGCGAGGCGACCTTCACTTCCAACTTGCTGCCGTAACCGGTTTTCTGCAGCTGTGTTCGAATTGCAAAGAGGCCCTGTTGTTGCTCCGGGCTTGGCTGCCGGACCACGCAGGCGCCGTCAATGGGCCAGAGTTCATATCCGTGGCTGCCGACAACGGTCACCGGAGGGTTGTTCAGCAGGGTCATCACCTCGTCCACGGGACGGCCCGATATGATGGCGACCTGGGTCCGTCCTCCGGTTGCCAGATCCCGGAGCAGATCCGCAATGCCGGGAAGAGGCTTGGCCTGCATTGGATCGATCTCAAAATGGGCCAGCGTGCCGTCGTAATCCAGGCCAAGAAACAGGGTGTTCGCCTGGCGAACCTGCTGCCAGAAATCGGGTACCTGGGTTATCTCAATCCGGCTGTTCTCGCTCTTCATTATTCTGGTGCTCCTTGTCTGTGGCGGGTAGGGATGAGGATGCGGTGTACGGGAGGCAATAAGCCGCACACAGGCAGCAAGATGCAAACAGCCCTATCGCATCATTGTCGCTGTTCGTTTTTCGACAACGATTGGAGTATCTTATACACAGTCGAGCGGCCCACATTCATTTGGCGGGCAATGTTGGCCGCCCCAACTCCCTGCACCCGTAACCTCTGCACCCTCTCCCGATCGACGGTTGGTTTTCGGCCGAACTTCACCCCTTTTTCCTTTGCTACCATTCGTCCCTCGCAGGTTCGTTCCTGGATGAGCTGCCGCTCAGCCTGAACTACCGCCGAGAGGACCGCGACGATCACTTGGCCCATGGCGCCCTCGGTGCTGATGCCGTCATCGAGAAAGCGGACCGCGACCCCCTTTGCATCAAATGCCGTGATCAGTTGGATCAATTCGCTAATACTGCGGCCAAGACGATCCACCTTGGTGACGACAACGGTATCACCTTGCTGGACCTGGGCCTGCAACTGGCGCAGACCTTCTCGATCGACATAACAGGTGGTGACCCTGTCGGTAAAAATGCGGTCGGCTTCTATCCCTTCCGTTTCCAGGGTTTTGATTTGGATGTCAAGTGACAGCTGATTGGCCGAGGCGCGTGCGTAACCGAAAATGTGCATGAATCGAGGAGAGTCTTCCGGGTCAAGGATTCAACGTTTTTTCACCTGTCCACAATTTGTGGATATAGTAGACACAGTAGGACAGATGTTCCGCAATGTCGACAAAATTATCATTTGAGAGACGATCGCCCCGGATCGACAGGCCGATTCACCATGAAAAACGGCTGACCGTCCATGGCATTCACCCAGTAATCGGTGTTCGCCCGCAGGCAGAGTTGCTGCCTGACCATCCTCGGTCAGCAGCCGCACTTTGTTGCGCAGGGTTTTTGCCTCCGGAATCCGGTCAAGACCGAGCAGTTTGCCCCATTCTCCCGGCGGACGGTACCGCAACCGCTCAATATTTTTAACCCGGGCCAACGACATGAAAGCGAGCAGCTGCAAAATGGAGTCCAGCCGGTAGTATCTGTGGCGAATCAATATCTTCGACGATATCTTTAAGGAGATATCCGGTGTGATCGCGTACACCTTTCTTGTCGAGATCGCCGGATTTGGGTTGGATTGAGCGGGACTGAGCGCCCGGGTTGGGCGACTTCAACGTGCTCAGTTTGAGACAATTGTTGAACAGCTACGCCGATGACCTCCGAGATAATTCATAACACTCCCTGCAGTAAGTTTAGAGGTTGGGTGAATATCTAACCCGGCACTCCGAAGAGCCTTTGCCGTCCACATGTTGCACGTGTTCAACAGGGAGTAGCGACCCACACCCTCATAGAACTCACTGTTCCCATAAATACCCGGTCCCAGAGCTACGACCTGACCAGAAGCGTCTTTTGCAAAACTGGATGCAATAAAAGCCCGTAACGCCGCCTGTTCGTTGCCCGACAGGCATGTGCTGATAATAGGTTCGCCCGCAAAGTATCGTTCGGGTATGTCATCCATGGCGACGACATGAAGTACAGCGCCCTCTGAGCAAAACATGGCCTCAAGTGTCAATCCGATTGTGATATCTTGGGCTTGGTAGAAACTCTTGTCACCCCAGCCGATTTCATAAAAGGCGGCATTGCCGAAACGCGATTGAAGGTCTGGGACGGCCTGGTTGACATCAATGGCGGAGACGATGAGCCCTGCATGCCATCCATGGCTCACAACAAACACTGGATGAGAATGAACAGGATTACGCTCAGGTTTTGGCTTGATAACATATGGACTGGCCGAACAGCCTACGACAACAAATGCGACCAAGATGACAGCTGGCATTCTCATGCGGATGTTTACTCACAGTCAAATTACTCGGTAAGCTTTCTCTTCATTCAAGATAATTCAGATATCCATTCTTTTTGATATTCACAGAAGGAATGTCAAGTTGAGGCAGATGCCAAAAGGGCTTACGTTCGGCCAGGCAACCTTAAAATATTGCTGCCGGAAAAATCCGGGGAGCTACACATTGCGCTCAAACAAAAGATATTGGTAGCCCACAGCACCGGAGCGAGTAGCCTGTTGGAGAGCATTGCCGCCGGTCAGCGCGCTCCAGTAATCTCCCCCGTGATACCCGAGACACTTGCCAATATTGACGAGAATACTGATAAAAATATCGCGCGGTCGACGAAGCTCTAGAAACTCAGTCAGGTCAAGAACACTGACCAACTTAAACCCGACAGTGTGAGCTATCTCACAAGCGTTATCAACCGTGACCAGCGAGCCTATTTTCCAACCTGTGCGAAATTCTTGCAGCCACCTCCACTCTTTGGCCGAAGGGTTGAGGGATGCTCGCTGCGAAAGAAAATCATCGCAAATGATCAATTTTCCACCGGGTCGAACAACACTGGCAGCCTGGGAGAAATAGCCCTCGGCATCAGGCGAATGCACGAATGCTTCGATAGAGAAAGCCAAATCAACTTCGTGAATATCAGAAGGCAGCGCCAGAAAATTGCCGGAGCGGCAGCGCAGAGTATGCACTTGTGCACTCTTGAACAACTTGGCAGCATGTGAGGCTTGCAGAGGGCTGATCGTGACTCCCTCACCCATGATTGCTCGTCTCTGCGCAAAGTAGAGTAAGCTTGCACCGACACCACAGCCCATATCGAGAATCTTCGGATTCGGTCCCAAACCCCTGATTTCTGTCAGAATCAGGTCGTCGACGAAATGTACTGCTGAATCGCGTGTCGTGACACCAGGCCCCCAAACGGCGCGATGGATAGAAAGACCGGACTGCCCAAGCCGCTGGAAGCTTCTGGTGTTGCGATCATAGTACTTTCGCACATCTTGTAATAAGTCTGTCATGTCCAAGGGAAAGGTGGCGCGCTCGTCGACATCAACGAGATGCGAATCTCAAGTGGTGCGCAGAGAAAGTGCAATGCGTCTTCTCTTGGTATCCACTTCAAGCACGCGTACTTGCACCTGCTGCCGAACCTTGACCACCTCAGATGGATCCGTAATATAACGATCGGCCAATTGGCTGATATGAACAAGGCCGTCCTGATGCACGCCAATATCGATAAAGGCCCCGAATTTAGTCACATTGGTCACAATGCCGGGAAGTGACATTCCCTCCCGCAAATCTTCCAACTTCTCAACGCCTTGGGCAAAGGCAAAAGCTGCAAACGATTGCCGTGGATCGCGACCCGGTTTAGCGAGTTCGGCCATGATATCCTGCAAGGTCGGCAATCCAACCTCATCACAGACATATCGATCAATTTGAATCAGTTGCCGCAGGTTCTCCTGTTGCAAAAGCGCTGCTACCGTGCAGCCGCAATCCTTCGCCATCTGTTCGACGATACCATATCGTTCAGGATGCACACCTGAACGATCCAAGGGGTTTTTCCCTTCATGAATACGTAAAAACCCGGCGCATTGTTCAAACGCTTTTTTCCCAAGACGGGGCACCTCCAACAGTTGTCGTTTGGCGGTAAATGAACCTTTTTCGCTGCGGTAGGCAAGGATGTTGGTCGCCAACGTTTCCCCCAATCCCGAGACATAGGCAAGCAGTTCCTTGCTGGCACTGTTCACCTCGACACCGACCTTGTTCACGCAGCTGATCACCACGTCGTCCAGGCATTGTTTCAGTGCTTTTTGATTGACGTCATGCTGATATTGGCCGACGCCTATGGCCTTGGGATCGAGCTTGACCAGTTCGGCCAACGGATCCTGCAATCGTCGACCGATGGAGACAGCGCCTCGGACCGTGATATCGTGATCAGGAAATTCTGCACGTGCGACCTCTGAGGCGGAATAAATGGAGGCGCCGTTTTCATCGACCATGGTGACAATCACTTCAGGTGGGAGTTGTAATCCCCGAACAAAGGATTCCGTCTCCCGGCTTGCCGTGCCGTTACCAATGGCAATGGCCTCAATATGGTATTGCTTGCAAAGCTGAAGGACCGTTTGTGCCGCTTCTTCCTGTTGTCTCCCGGAGAGCGTGGGGTAAATGGTTGTAAAATCGAGTAGTTCCCCCTGTTCGCCAAGACAGGCCAGTTTTGCCCCTGTCCGAAACCCAGGATCGAGTGCCATAGTCCGTTTTTGCCCCAGGGGGGCGGCCTGCAACAATCCACGAAGGTTTTCCGCAAAAACGGCGATAGCCTCCTGGTCGGCCTGTTTTTTCAGGTTCCCTCGGAGTTCATTTTCCAGGGAGGGGGCGAGCAACCGTTTATAGCTCTCTTCAGCGGTCAGGGCCACCTGTTGCCCAGTAAAACCGTTGGAACGTACAAGGCAGCGCTGCAGAATAGCCAACGACTCAGCTTCAGGCGGTCGAAGCGAAAGGCTGAGGATTTTTTCATGCTCACCTCGGAACATGGCCAGCAATCGATGGCCGGCCACCTTGCCGACAGGTTCCTGCCAAGCAAAATAATCCCTAAATTTGCTGCCTTTTTCCTCCTGGTTTTTGATGACGGTTGACGTGATGGTTGATTTCCGATGAAAAAAATCCCGAAGACGAGCACGGATGGCGGCATCTTCACTGATCCATTCCGCTATAATATCACGGGCACCGCTCAGGGCCTCTTCAACCGTAGCCACCTCCTTCTCCGAGTTCACGAACGCTTCTAATTCGATGGGCTGCTTGTTTTGGCCATAAAGCATCGTTGCCAAAGGCTCCAGACCTTTTTCTCTGGCGATGCTGGCCCTGGTTCTCCGTTTGGGTCGATAAGGCAGGTAGATATCTTCAAGGGCGGCTAGGTCAGAAGCCGTGTTGACGGCCCGACACAAAGCTTCGTTTAAGACGTCTCGCTCACCAAGTGAAGCAAGGATGGCGGATCGACGTTTGTCCAAATCTACCAGATCGGCCCTCCTGTCACGTATAGCGGTGATTTGCACCTCATCAAGAGAGCCCGTGGCTTCTTTGCGATACCGGGCAATGAACGGGACAGTTGCACCGTCATCAAGGAAGGCGGAAACGATTTCCACCTGAGAAGTCTGTATGCCAAGTTCCTTGGCGATAATCTTTGAGTGGTGTTGCATGGTGTTTTAGAAAGCCTATGCTCTTAACTTATGTCCTGGAGAAATATGCGGTGAAGACTGCAAAGTGAAACCTTGACTGAACCAGCGATTATGACTTTTTCCTGCACGCACTGTCAATCAATTACGCGGTGTGATTAGCCCTGAAGTCATGCCAAGCCAGGTGGTCGTTGGCCGTTGACTTCGAACCGCCCGGATCGGATGGCTTTGGGCCATTCGAAGATGGGGGTGAACTGTTCCTGGCAGGTGGCGATCGAACAGCGCACCGATTGCTCGATGCCGCCGCGATCCTTGGAGTCGAGCAGGGCCACCACCGTGCCGTCGAGATAGGCATTGATCCCGCCCCGCCCGTTGCACAGATTGAGATTCTCGCTCCCCCCGGTTCGGGCTACGTCCTCTTGCTCAGCACATCAATGACCAGAAAGGCTGTGTAACTTATGTAGACGACCAGCAGAGTGGCGCCTTCAAAACGATTGATCCGGCCAGGTCCGCGAAAGCCATACCCAAACAGGAAGAGGAAGAGGGTCAGGCCGGTCATGACGAGCATGTCCCTGGAGAGGACTTCCGGTGGGACGACCATCGGATGGATGGTCCCGGCGATGCCGACCACGGCCAAGGTGTTGAAGAGGTTGGATCCAAGCACGTTGCCTAGGGCAATATCGTGTTCTTTACGGCGAATGGCAATGATCGACGAGGCCAATTCCGGCAGAGATGTGCCAATGGCCACGACCGTCAGGCCAATGATCAAGTCGTCGACACCAAGCTGGCGGGCGATCTCCACCGCGCCCCAGACCAGTGCGCGAGAACTGACAATAAGCAGCAACAGTCCTATTACGAGCCAACCGAATGCCCGGCCAAGGGGCATGCTGTGAACAACAAGTTCATTTTCCATCTCCTTTCCCAGGGCATCGGCCCGCTGCCGAATTCCTTGGCTGATGCTCCATGCTATGAGGCCGGCAAAGACTACGAGAAGAACTAGGGCATCGTTGCGCGAGAGTTCTCCATCCCAAAGTTGATACACCGCTAGACCGCTGATCAGGCTGAGGAGCGGAAGTTCCCGCCGCAGCACTTGGGAGTGAACGGCAATGGGACTGACCAGAGCGGTAAGGCCGAGAATCAGGGCGATATTGGTGATGTTCGACCCGTAAGCGTTACCTAGGGCTATACCGGGGTTGCCCTGGGACGAAGCCAAGGCAGAGACAAACATTTCTGGGGCTGAGGTGCCGAATCCAACGATCAGCATGCCGATAAGCAGGGGTGACATGCCGAAATGGCGGGCTACGGAGGCCGACCCTTCAACAAATCGATCTGCGCTCCAAACAAGGAGTACAAGGCCGGCAACAATAGCAAGAGCAGGGATGAGCATTTTGAGACTCCGTGATTTATTGCGCCTGTCCGCTTCTGGGTAGATCTGGCAATTGATGAATTTGTAAAACGCAGTTCATGACGTTTCACGTCCTGAATCGCATGATGACGAAATGGGTCATGAGGAAATTGAAGAATATGAGGGGCCGTGCTGCTGAAACCCGGGCGCCTCAGCTACGACGAATTCGAACATATGCAACAACATCCCTTCATTGGCGCCTCGATCATCAAAACAATCCCCAGTATTGCAGATGTCCTTCCGGTGGTGATTTCTCACCATGAACGCATGGATGGCAATGGCTGCCCTCAAGGTTTGCAGGGACTTGCCATCCCTCTGTGGGCTCGGATGACGGCAGTCGCCGACACCTATGACGCCCTGACCAGTGACAGGTCCTACAGAAAAGGCGTGTCGCACAGCAAAGCCCTCGACATTATCAAAAACGCCTCGGGTTCTGTTTTGGGTATTAGAACGCAGATGATGTTCAGGCAATAAAGACTGACAGTACAATCCAATAATTGAAGCGCTATAAAAATACAAGCCAAGGTAATCAAAGGAGTCGCGAGAGCCCAAAAGAAGATTGAGGAGGCCAATGACTTTGCTGGCCGATATTGCACCCCATACTTGTAGCTCAGTCCCTGCCCTCGGTTTAGGTGATCGCACCCCGGCGATGTGGTAAGAAAATTTTTATGACTCGATGATCAGGTTTGGTAGCTCATTGCTGTCATCCGCGCCAGCTGGAAACTTTTCCACAAGTATTCCCTGAATTCTGCAGACTGCCGCGCAGATTGCGGCCGCTGGACGGCCGTCTTTGATCCCCGCCACGATCTGGTCTACGACCTCCTGCCAGAAGCCGGGGGGCACCACTGCATCGACCCCTCGGTCGCCGAGTACCCAGACCTTCCCCTCGAAGATCGAGAGGTAGATCAGTATCCCCGCCTCCTCCTTTGTCCGATACAAGCCTTTCGAAAAAAAATGGAGCGTGGCTGCTTCCCTGACCTCGAAATCCATCTCCTTTTCCGAGATAAACAGACGCTTCAGCCAGGGAAGCCGCATGACGATTTCGCGGCAGAGGAAAAATAAGGGAAAGAAGATTCCCAAAAACAGCCAGAGGTCATGGGGACCGGCCCAAACGAGTCGTTCGACCATACGGGTGAGGGCAATAGCAGCCGGAATCGAGAACGCTGCAGCCCCAAGCAGCCCGGCGCTTGGGTAGTCGTGGCTGGCAGGGGCTATCATGACTACGATCTCCCCCCGGGTCGCTTGTTCAGCCTCGCTGACACAAGTTTCGATCTGCTCCAGCTCGGCTTTCTTTATCAAATTTTTGATCGGATTTCTCAACATGCTCACCAACTCCCGGAAGCGCCACCGCCGCCAAACCCGCCGCCTCCACCGGAGAAGCCGCCGCCGGTGGAAAATCCTCCACCCCCACGCGGAAAGCCGATCGGAAACCCGCCACGGCCGGAAGAGCGCGGCCCCATGAACGAAGTGGCGCCTGCAATTAACGCGAGTATATAGCCGACTATCAGGCCGAGACAGCCCAGAACGACCAGCATCAATGGCCCCGGGGCAAAAGCAATGTGTCCCAGGAAGGGCATGAGAAATCCGCCGCCGGCAGCACCCAAGAGCCGGCTTGTGCGGCCCATCGTAAATACCATGAAAACAAAAATGAGCAGGAATGGCATAAAGTCTTTGGCGCCGGATGCAGCAGGTGGCTGGCCACTGGCCTGAAACTCACCCCGCACAACTTCAGTCAGCCCAATTACCCCGTTTAGCACCCCCTGATCGAACCGGCCTGCCCGAAACTCAGGCACGATCCGGTCCCGGATGATCCGTCCGGCTGTGATGTCCGTCAATCGACCCTCTAACCCATACCCCACCTCGATTCGAACCTTGCGATCGTCGCGCGCGATGACCAGGATGGCGCCGTTGTCGAGCCCCTTGCGGCCAATCTTCCAGCGTTCGGCTACCCGCATGGAAAAGTCTTCCATCGAGT
>JBBQCO010000006.1:0-63525 GCA_038318785.1 Desulfobulbales bacterium
GATATCGACCCGTAGCTGGTTCAACCGCTCAAGGGTCTCAAATCCATCCATGTCCGGCATGTTGATGTCGAGGATAATGACATCAAAATCTTCCGACACTTGTTCCAGCACTTGCCGGCCGGACTCCACAGCAACGACGTCATGATGGAACATTTTGAGAATTTTCTGGATCGCTACCCGAACCAGAGTGTCATCATCTGCTAAAAGAATTTTCGAACTCATATGCCTTCGGAAGTCGGAACAAGCAATAAACCCATTGAACGCTACGCAGCGTGCGCCCCACAAACATCTTTCCCGATGTGTAGTTTCTCATAAATAAAAAGCGAAAAGAAGTACTATTCCGTGCGTCGTTTGACTTGGTCAAAAAGACCTCAATTTTTTTACCCATTGCAGAGCCTGATCAATACAGGCGGACTCGGCCCTGCTGGATCGAAACCTTTGGAGATCCTCAGGAAAGAGCCAGGCGGGATGATCAGCGGCCAGAGGGGCGCCACGCAGCTCGCTCAAGACAGCCCAAAAACCGTTGCGCATATTCTCCCCATCGTACCCGCCTTCTAGGGTGAACAGTATATTGCCCTGGCAGAGCTCTTCCGCCAATTCCAGCAGAACCTTGGTCATGTAGGCTATGCCAGTGGCTGTGACCCGCTGAGATCCGACCGGATCGCCCGCCATGCAATCAAAACCGCAGGAAACAAGGATGAGCTGGGGATGATAGGTTCGGGCAAAGGGAATAAAGATATCGTTGAATATTCGAGCAAACTCCAGATCACCGTGGCCGGTGCTCAACGGGATGTTGACAGTATACCCCCACCCGCGCCCTTCGCCGGATTCAGCCAAGGCGCCGGTACCCGGATAAAAAGGAAACTGATGACACGAGCAGTACAACACTTTTTTGCTGCGATAGAAACTTTTCTGGGTGCCATTGCCGTGATGCAGATCCCAATCGACGATCATGATTCGCTGAAGCCCCAGGTGACGGATCGCCCATTGGGCGGCCACCGCAACAGTGTTGAACAGACAAAAGCCCATGGCCCGGTTGGGCTCGGCGTGATGCCCTGGGGGGCGAACCAGGCAGAAGCCATTATCGATCTCACCGCGTTCCAGCCGTTTGATGCTGTCGATGGCAGCACCGGCAGCCATCAAGGCCGCCTCGTAGGAATCGGAGGAGGTCCTGGTGTCGGCGTCAAGAAAGGAGGCCACATGGGCTGCTGTGGCAGCTACCACCCGAACCAGTTCCGGGCTATGGTTGAGCTGGATCGAGGAGACACTGGCCTTGGGGAAGGAGGGAAAAACAAGCTGAGCGGCCGTTTCAGGTCGTTCCAGTTCCCGGTAAAGAGTACGGAGCCGATTGGCCGATTCGAGGTGATCCCTTCCAGTGTCATGGGCCAGAAAAAGGGGATGTTTATAAACGGCTGTTCGTCGCACAAGAAACCCTCGACCAGGTCAGCACCTCTTGCTCAGTGATGACCAGATCCATGGGTACATCGTGGGCAAGGGAGGGAATCTGATCCACCACCTGGCAGGAGAAAGCCAGGCCAATCCGGGTGGCCTGAGGCGCCGTCCGGGCAAGAAAGCGGTCAAAAAAGCCTCCGCCGTAACCGAGCCGATGACCGCAACGATCAAAAACCGCACCGGGTATTATCGCTACGTCGATGGATGCCGGCGGCATAATCCTCTCCTGCTCCCATGGCGGCAAGGGTTCAGGTATCCCTTTGTATCCGGGAGTAAGATCATGGCACTTTTCAGTGAGGATGATAGCCAGCATCCGGGAGTGTTCCGGCTGACTCAGCGGTACACTGACTGTTTTCCCTTGAGCCCAACAGCTGTTTACCAAGATGGTCGTTTCGACCTCGCTGCGAAAATGGCAATAAATGAAAAAAAACAGCTTCTCCTGAAAAATCGGCAGGGAAACCAAGGATTGGATAATCTGCTCACTCCCTGTAGCCCGTTCTGCCAGGGGTATTGCGTCGCGTTGTGCCAGGAACTGCCGGCGGAGCCGATCGCGGTCATCAACCAGGTTATCGATCATCGAGTAAGCCGTCTGATTGTCCCAAGGAAAAGAAAAAGGGCGGCTTCTTTCGAATACCGCCCCAGACAACGATCTTAAATCGAAGAAAAAATCACATCGGTAACAACAGTTTATTGGAATCTTCGTTCCAGGTCACCACCAGATACCAGAGGGTGCAAAAACCAACGATCAGGGCCATGGTGTACCCATATCCCATGACATCGGGGATGTAGACATAATTGCCAAGATAGCCTTTTTCCTCGAAATTGTAGGCGGAAAACCAGGCCACCATCAACGAGTTGGACAGCGAGAAAAAGGGGACCGCCACCCACAGCTTGATCTGTCCTTCACCGACGCGCCAGAGGGCACCGGAACCGCAACCGCCGGCCAACATCGCGCCAAGCCCAAAGATGAAGCCGCCGACCACACCACCCCAGCCAAAGGTACCGCGCACGTAGTTCATCGGATCAAGAACAGGATCGCCGCCCAAACGGGTTCCCACCTCATATTTAAGGACAGCGGCACCAACCGCGACAATCACAATCGACAGCGCCACAGATTTCGCCATCTTGCAGTCACCGGTCATGTGCGGTTCGCGAAAGCCCTGAATCATGCACCAACGGCCGCGCTGCATGGTGTACCCGAGGCCGACGGCGATGAGCAGGATACCGGAAAGCGAGGTAATGTATTCGACATAGTCGTCGCCATCAAAATTGGCATAGTAATTTGCGCACCAGATAACGCCGACCAAACCGGCGATGCCGAAAACCCACTGAACGGGATAGGGGATATTCAGGGTCCAGGAACCGCCGCCGCCCCAACTGATATGCTCCATTTCCTTGTAGAGAAGCCAGAGACCCAGTAGAACGCCGGGAATCAAACCTATCCACATGGCAAAACCGTTGGCAGCCAGATTACCGATAGCGTTGTACATACCACCAACATTGCAGCCGCCAGCCAAAGCGGAACCGATACCCATCAAAATACCGGCAATAATTGCCTTAACATACTCACGTATCGGGGGAAAACGGAATGCGAACTGTCCACCAAGACAGGCGGAAATGAATGCGCCGCCGATAAACCCGAGACCAATCACTGAACCGGTGTTGAAGAGCATTGATTTGGTCAAGATTTTATCGCCGTCTTCATTGACAAAACCGACCAATTCAGCAAGATCGCCATTGAATACCCCACCCTGCCAGAGCATCCAGTCACCCCAGTTGCGGATTGCGCCGACCGCACCCCAAGGCCGCCACCACGCCATAATAAGTACACTGAGCAGGGCGACGATGATACCGGTCATGATCGGGTTCCATTCGTCCTGGCAGAGCACTTTGTATAAATGTTTAATCTTTTGCCACAAAATCTTGAAGTCTTCCATCTTCTTCAACAGCCTCCTTTTCCCTTTAAATGATAATGGCTTCCAAATCGAACATCGTAAAAATAGGTTAAATTCGCTTCAAATCGGCAAAAATACCGTTGCTCTGAGAATTTGTCAATAAAAGCAACCGGATCAGGAAAGGAGTTTTTTCTTCCTGCTGTTTTCCGCTTGAGAGATGACTTTTTTCCGTTCGGTACCGGTGTTCAGGTCTTTGTTTCTACCTTGACAACCACAGTATTTATCTATAAACTAAATCGTCTTTTTTTCATGTATAAAATGGTCTTTTTAAAAAAGTATTTTCTTAAGGAGAACACAAATGAGTGACGTAAAAGTAGCACCTGAAGGTCTGGCTATTGCTTCGGTTTTGGATGCAAGAGGTTTGAGCTGCCCCATGCCGCTTCTCCGCACCAAAAAAGAAATTGGAAAAATCAACGCCGGTCAAATCCTGCACATCCAAGGTACCGATCCGGGTTCCAGAAATGATATTCCGGGTTGGTGCGAGCGTGCAGGCCACGAATATCTTGGCGAGAAAGAAGAGTCTGGTTACATTAGCTTTTTTATCAAAAAAGGATGATCAAACCAACTTTACAATCCTTTTGAGGAGGAAAAAAGCCAATGTCTGCTGATCCAAACAAACTAGGTATTTTCGTTACATCACCCCAACACATGCGTCACATCCTCGGCATCGCCAAGGCTGCGGTGCGTGCCGACAAAAAAGTAATGGTATTCTTTACCTTTAAATCAATTCACCTGACCAAAAATCCCCTCTTTTATGAATTGACCCAACTGTGCGCCGTGGAAGATATTGCTATCTGCGCGGACAGCTACATCTGTGAGGGATTTGACAACGTCAACGATGTTCCCCGCGGCCTGATCGACAAACAGATGCGGACCCAGGCTTTCCATGGTGCCATTCTTGATGAATGCGCCAAGTACATAGTCATGTAAGGAGACACGGAAATGGAATCATTGAAAGTGTACATACTGATCGCCAACCGTGTCTACAATGACGGTATACGTTCGGGTTTAGGTCTTGCTGTTGAAAACCACTACGCCTTTCCCGTTATTATGAACGGTGAATTTCCCCGCATGTCCAATTACATGGCGGAAAACATCGCCTGGATTTCCGACATGGAAGGTCAGGTGTATAGCTGTGGTGCTGATGCTCCCACCGATTTACCAGAGGGAACTGAGATAGCCAATATTTCCTTGGAAGAGCTTGGTGAACAAATGAGAGAAGCCGATTTCATTATTCCTTACGGTCTTCCCAAGCAATCCCACGAGCCTCCAGGTGCTTGCAGCGAATAACAAGAGAATACGAGGAATGGTGATAAAATGAAAATATTGCAGGTATACAGATCAGAACCCACCGAGGATGTCCAAAAATTGGTTGAAATTCTCAATCGTGATCGGACCGCCGATGAATTCAAACTCTATATCGGTGAGCCGAATTACGACACCTTAGTACAGAAAATTTTTGCCAACGATAAAACAGTTTGCTGGTGGTAACATTGAAATAAACCGTTAGTTCGGTCATCTTTCACCCTGTCATTCTTTGAGTGACAGGGTTTTTTTTATGGTTTTTAACTTGAACCGATCCGCCCTTATCCACATATTTTCTCCATGAGAAAGTCGTGAAAATAAGGCCTAAATTCCCTTATTTTTATATTGTCCCGAGAGGGGTGCACCCTGTTGGTCAGGAGAACCACAATAACGTTCCGCTCAAGATCGATCCAAAACGAGGTCCCGGTAAACCCTAAGTGCCCCACACTCATCGGTGAAAAATAACGGCCGCTGCTTGATCGCCCTGATGATGGCGTATCAAAACCAAGTCGCCAGCAGCTTTCTCCCGGTTGCTTCCAATTGAACGCATAGCGGAGTAGATTATTGGAAAAGGCCGGGTGAATAGCCCGCTCTTGCCAACAATCGAGCAAACATTCGCATAGGCTCAGTACACCGCCAGCGGTCCCAAATAAACCCGCATGGCCTGCAACCCCGCCCATGAGCCAGCAATGCTCATCATGTACCTCTCCCTGCATGATTCTTTTCCGCCAAGGACAGTCTTCGGTTGCCGCCATCTTGGTTTTTTCTGTTTGTGCAGAACTCATTGACGGCAGAAAAAAAATTTCTTCCGCCAGATTAAGAGGTTCGGTTATTCTTTTTCGATACAATTGATCGAGCGAAATTTGTGCCGATTTTTCGAGAAGAAATCCCAAAAGGATAAAACCTAAATCACTGTAAAGACAGGTTGTCCCCCGAGAATATTGCAAAGGCTCTTTCATTATTTTTTTAAAAATGGGGTACATATTGTCCTTTGAAGATTGGGCATCAAACTCTCTAAAATAGGGTAGATATGCAGGTAATCCTGAAGAATGGGTAAGAATATCCCTGATATTAATATTCTTTTTATCTTGAGGGAGAGTAGTATCAAGTAGAGGAATAACAGCATCGTCCCAGTGTATATTCCCCGAAGCAACGAGATGAAGAGTACACAAGGTTGTACACAGAGGTTTGGTCAAAGAAGCCAAATCGAACGGTGTTGAGACTTCCACTGGTACACCAGCTTGGTCTAATCTGGTCAAACCGCCACTGAACCATCCCCTATAACGGATCTTATTTTTTATGACACTGACAGCTGCCGATACACCAGAATACACTCCTTGCGCCAACCCTCTTTCACAGGCTTCTTTGAGTAGAATATTTATTTGATTTTTCATTGTTTTATTGGGTGTTTTACTTAAAAAAATATTTGATATTTCAACTGTTTTCGAGTAATTTTGCTCTTCATTCTCTGTGTTAATAAAGTTGTTAAAAAGATGTGAAGGAAGCTGTTCATAACTAAAAGAGGGATAAGCATCCTCTTTTATCAAGGTATACCAAGCCAGCGGTAAACATTTTTATTAGCACAAATTTTGTATTAAATACAAAATGTTACCTCATTAGTCAACAGACTCACACTGTTAATACCAATAACAATATTCTCTATAAAAAAGGAAAGTTATTATGGCCTTCCAGTTTAACATAAGCAGGGACGATCTCCTCCGGGCTATCAGCGCTCAACAAAACATTACCAGTAAAAAAGGAACGCTGGCTATTTTATCGAATGTCTTGGTGGAAGTAAAACCGGAGCATGTTGTTTTAACCGGGACCGATCTGGAAATAGGCCTCAAACAGACCATACCCGCAGAGGTTATTGAAACCGGAACATTAACCTTGCCAGCTAAAAAGTTATTTGAATTGGCCAGGGAATCAGGTTCCACTACTATTTCCTTTAAAGAACTCGACAATAATTGGGTCGAAATAACTGCTGGTTCGAGTCTCTACCGTTTGGCTGGAATGGTGGCAGATGAATTTCCCCAGTTTCCTTATTATGATGAACAAAAAATGATTCCGATTGAGAGTGCCGTCATGGCAGACTTAGTCGATAAAACGGTGTTCTCTATTGCTTTGGATAAGGAGAACATGTTCACATTGACAGCGGCTATGCTGCAAAAAGTTACAAAGGATGATCACCTTTATCTGAAGATGATTTCCTCGGATGGTCATCGTTTGACCATTATGAGCAGGGAAGTGGATGCCAGTCTGGATGGATTGCAGATGAATTCGACAACTTTGATTCCCCGAAGGGGTGTGCAAGAAATAAGAAAATTTTGCGAGAATAAAAATGTATTTTCTTTCGGCATTGAAGAAAAACAGGCTGTTTTAAAAAATGAAGATTCCTTGCTTATTATTCGTTTGATGGAAGGAGATTTCCCTGATTTTCAAGGACTTCTTAATGTTTTATCAAAAGATAACTCCATTCACATAGATAGACTCCGTTTTCTAGAAGGATTGAAAAGAATAAATCTTTTCACAGAAGATCTTTTTCATGCCATAAAAATTGATATTGAAGAAAACAAAATGATTTTGACTTCCCAGAATGCCGATTTTGGTTCAGCAAAAGATGAATTTAAAGTCGATTATAGTGGACAACCACTCTCTCTCGGATTTAATTGTCGATATTTTATTGAAAGTCTTCAAGTTATGGAAGGTACGATCATAACAGCAAGCATAAATAGCCAAGAGAGTCCCTGTATGATAACTTCTGATGAAGATACGGGATTTTTAAGTATTATTATGCCGATGAAAATTTAAAAAATATTTTTTTATCAGTCCGATATATTATCATTTAATGATTTATTAATCATAATTTTTATTCAATATTCAAGTAAAAAGGAAAAAAGTGAGTGACCAAATTGATACATCGTATGGTGCAGATCAGATTAAGGTTCTTGATGGACTGGAAGCTGTCCGTAAAAGACCCTCCATGTACATCGGCAATACCGCATCGGAAGGTCTGCATCATCTCATTTATGAAGTGGTCGATAACTCTATAGATGAAGCTTTAGCCGGTTATTGCAACACTATAAATATAATTATCCATGAAGATAACTCGGTAACTGTAGAGGATAACGGACGCGGTATCCCGGTGGATAAGCATCCGACTGAGCAGATGTCGGCATTGGAATTGGTCATGACCACCTTGCATGCGGGTGGTAAGTTTGACCATTCTACCTATAAGGTGTCCGGTGGGTTGCACGGTGTCGGCGTTTCGGTGGTGAATGCTTTAAGCATTCGTACCGTGGCCGAGGTAAGGCGAAACGGTAAGGCGTACAGACAAATTTATGAATACGGCACTCGCGTCAGCGATCTCGAGGTGATAGGAGTCAGCGAGCAGACCGGCACGACTATATTTTTCAAGCCCGATCCGGATATTTTCACAGAAACGCTGGAGTTTCAGTATGAAATTGTGAAAACGAGGATGAGGGAGTTGGCCTTTCTGAACAAAAATATTAGTATTACCCTCAAAGACGAACGGGATGGCGCCGAAGATACTTTTTATTTCGACGGCGGCATCGTCTCCTATGTCGAATACCTCAATCGCAACCGGACTTGTGTGCACCCCAAACCCATCCATATATCAGGTGAGCGGGATAATGTGCAGGTAGATATCTGTTTTCAATATTTTGACGGATATTCAGAACGATTATTCTCTTTTGTCAATAATATCAACACAAGGGAAGGTGGGACCCATGTAGCTGGATTCAGGTCGTCCTTGACCAAATGCATCAATAGGTATGCTAGCGACGACTTGGTTCCCAAGCATCTTAAGGAAAAAATGGGGGGCGATGATGTCCGCGAGGGTCTAACCTGCGTTATCTCTGTTCGGGTGCCCAATCCCCAATTTGGAGGGCAAACAAAAAACAATTTGGGTAATTCGGAAGTTAAATCCATAGTAGAATCCCTTTGTAACGAAAAGCTGGCGGCGTATTTAGAACAAAATCCGGCGGTTGCCCGGAGCATCTTGAGTAAGGCGGTTGAAGCGGCACGCGCCCGAGACGCTGCCCGCAAAGCCCGGGATTTATCGCGAAAAAAAGGCAGTCTTTCTGTGATGATGGCGGGAAAACTCGCCGAATGCCAAAGTAAGGATCCAGCGCAAAGGGAACTGTTTATTGTCGAGGGCGATTCCGCCGGCGGTTCGGCCAAGCAGGGCCGGGACCGTGCCATTCAGGCTATTTTGCCTCTGCGCGGCAAGATCATGAATGTGGAAAAGGCCCGCTTTGACAAGATCCTGGGTTCCGAAGAGATTAAACAACTGGTGGCTTCCTTGGGCACCGGGATAGGCAGCGAGGAGTTTGAACTGGGTAAGCTGCGCTACCACAAAGTCATCATCATGACCGATGCCGATGTCGATGGCGCCCACATCCGAACTCTGTTGCTGACCTTTTTTTATCGGCAAATGTTACCGCTGATCGAAAATGGGCATGTGTACATAGGTCAACCACCGCTTTATCGATTGGGAAAAGGCAAAAAAGAACAGTATTTCCTCAACGATGAAGCCCTCAACACCTATCTCTATTCCCAAGCCAGCCAATTAATGCGCATCCAAACAGATCAGGATGTGGTCATTGCCGAAGCGGACATGGTGAGCGTGTTGCGTAAACTTTCAGCCTTTGAACGAGTTCTCGCCTTCCTAGAACGATTGAACATCTCTGAGCCACTAGCCCTCTTTTTACTTGAAAAAGATGTTCACTCCGCGAGGCAGTTCGAAGACAAGGTTTTTGTCGATTCTCTTGTTGAACAACTCACCAACTTGGGAGCAAAAATAGGAGCCATTCGCCCCTGTTCCTGGCGACCAGCCTGTTTGGAATGTGAGATCATCTTTCAGGGACAAGGGCATATGCCTGCCATTCTGGGGCCAAATATTCCACTGATCAACGAGTATCGTCATGCCCTTGAACTCTATAAAACCCTTAAACCCTACCTGGCGGTCACTTTCAGTGTCACACGGACGGCGACCAGTGGACAGGAGGTGGTGTTGACAGCGGAAAATTGGCACAGATTGATTGAACTGGTCCGTGAAGAAACCTTCAAAGGCAGCCATTTGCAGCGGTATAAAGGTTTAGGTGAGATGAACCCCGAACAGTTGTGGGACACCACCATGAACCCAGCCAACCGAATGTTGGTCCAGGTCAAGATCGATGATGTTGAAATGACAGATGATATATTCACGACGCTCATGGGAGACAAGGTCGAACCCCGGCGGGAATTTATTCAGAATCACGCCCTCGAGGTTGCGGATCTCGATATCTAAAACCGTAGATGCCTTTATCTCCCTCTAAGCCAGAGTCTATCAGGAATTTATAATGACGGAACAATCAGTAGAAAGTGGTCAACAACCCACCATAGCCATCTCCAAGGAGTTGCGAAAATCGTATCTTGATTACGCCATGTCGGTCATCATCGGCAGGGCGTTGCCCGATGTTCGCGATGGCTTGAAGCCGGTGCATCGTCGTACTCTTTTTGCCATGCGCGAACTTGGCAATACCTATAACCGGCCGTACATCAAATCGGCGCGCATCGTCGGTGATGTCATCGGTAAGTATCATCCCCACGGCGACACCGCCGCCTACGACACTCTGGTTCGCATGGCCCAGGATTTTTCCATGCGCTATCCTCTGGTGGATGGTCAGGGCAACTTTGGTTCCATGGACGGCGATTCGGCCGCAGCCATGCGGTATACCGAGGCGCGAATGACCAAGCTTGACCAGGAACTGGTCGCGGACCTGGAGAAGGAAACGGTCGATTTCGTCCCCAACTACGATAACTCTTTGCAGGAACCTTCAGTTCTTCCGTCCAAGATCCCCAATATCCTCATCAATGGTTCGGAAGGTATTGCGGTGGGTATGGCCACCAAGATCCCCCCACACAATCTGACTGAGGTCATTAATGGTCTGCTTGCTCTGGTAGATAACCCCGAGATCACGGTTCACCAGTTGATGGAGATCATTACGGGACCGGATTTTCCCACAGGTGGCTTTATTTGCGGCCGGGCCGGGATTCGCGAGGCCTATGAAACCGGGCGCGGGGTGATCATCATGCGCTCCAAGACCCATATTGAGCAGCGCGGAACGCACGGAGAATCCATCATTATCACGGAGGTGCCTTTTCAGCAGAACAAAGCCTCTCTGGTAGAAAAAATAGCCCTGCTGGTGAAAGAAAAGCGGATCACCTCAATAGCTGAAATTCGAGATGAATCAGACCGGCACGGTGTGCGCGTGGTTCTGGATCTGCGCAAGGATGAGATCCCGGAAATCGTGATCAATCAGCTGTACAAGATGACTCCGCTGCAGAAGAGTTTTGGCATCATTCTTCTCTGCATCGTCAACAACAAACCAGAAGTCCTTAATATCAAGCAGATTTTACAGCACTTTCTCGTTCATCGAAAGACGGTGGTGTATCGGCGGACTGCTTTTGAGCTCCGCAAGGCCGAAGAAAGGGCCCATATTCTCGAAGGGCTAAAGATTGCGATCACCAACTTGGACGAGGTAGTTGAACTCATCAGGGGATCGTCCAATCCGGCCGTTGCCAAAGAGGGGTTGATACAGCGGTTTGAGCTCTCCGAGATTCAGGCGCAAACCATTCTTGATATGCGCCTGCAACGCCTCACCGGCTTGGAGCGCGATAAAATAGTCAGTGATTACAACGAAATTATAGAAAAAATTAACTGGTTAAAACAGGTGCTCGGCGATGATCAACTGGTGATGCAGATCATTCGTGAAGAATTCAACAAAATTCTCGAAGAATACGGTGATGGTCGTCGCACCGAAATCATTGACGCGCCGGATGAGATCTTGCCCGAGGATATGATTACTCCCGAGGAGATGGTGGTGACCGTTTCCCATTCCGGCTACATCAAGCGCAATCCGATTAATCTGTATCGGGCGCAACGAAGGGGAGGCAAGGGAATTAAGGGCATGGTGACCCTGGATGACGATTTTGTCGTCAACCTCTATACCGCCTCCTCGCTCGACACCTTTCTATTCTTCACCAACAAAGGGCGTGTTTTTTGGCGCAAGGTCTACGAATTGCCCTTGGCTGGCCGAACTGCGCGGGGAAAAGCAATTGTCAACCTGTTGGAATTGGGGGATGGTGAGAAGGTGGCGGCCATCTTGCCCGTGGCCGATCTCGCCAACATGGACAACAGTGTTTCGGTGCTCACGGTTACCAAGCTGGGCCGGGTGAAGAAAACATTTATTTCCGAGTACAAACGACCCCTGCGCAAAGGCAAGTTCGGCTTGACCATCCGTGATGACGATGAAATTCTTTCTGCGGCCATCACTTCTGGTGAAGATGAGATCATCCTGGTCACCAAAAAGGGGCTGTCTATCCATTTTCACGAAAACGATGTGCGCGCCATGGGTCGGCTGGCGGCTGGAGTTAAAGGGATCAATTTAGGTGAGGACGACGAAGTGGTCGGAGTTGCTGTCCTGCAGAGCAACGATTCGATCCTCACGGTCACGGAAAATGGATACGGTAAGCGCACTGCTGTTTCCGAATATCCGCTGCAAAACCGGGGCGGCAAAGGTGTGTTCGCGATCAAGACCAGTGAACGCAACGGCTATGTCGTCGGGGTGCAGCCAGTAGTCGATGAGGATCAGGTGATGCTTATCGCCAACTCCGGCAAGATCATCCGTATGCCGATGGATACGGTCCGCATCATCGGCCGCAACACCCAGGGCGTCTGCCTGATCAACCTGGAAGAAGGAGAGTTTGTGGTCGACATGTCCATGCTCGCCAGGGAAGAGGGCGTCGACGACGAGGATGACGGGTTCGAGGAGGTTTATGAAGATTAACAAAATCGCGATGATAGGGGCGGGAAGCTGGGGAACGGCACTGGCCCTGCTATTAGCGCGCAAAGGATGTCCTGTTGCTCTCTGGGACAGAGACACTGATCATATCGAGCAACTGAGACGAGAACGGGAAAATAAAAGATACCAGCCAGGGCACAGCTTTCCCAATGTCCTTGAGGTTACAGGCAACCTGGCCGATGCGGTCAGGGATGCGGAGTGCGTGGTCATGGTCGTGCCCTCCCATGGATACCGCGAGGTCTACCGACAGATTATCCCCTTTCTGCAGGAAGGGGTTTTGGTTGTCTCTGCGGTCAAAGGTATAGAGATAGACAGCGGCATGACCATGACCGGGATCATGCAGGAGGAGAACCCCGATAAGAAGACCATCCACCTCGGCGTGTTGAGCGGCCCCAGTTTTGCTGCGGAGGTAGCCGACAGTCAGCCAACCGCGGTGACTGTCGCTTTTGCCGATCCGCAGGCTGCTGAAGCGGTGCAACACCTTTTCTCCACCGATTATTTCCGCGTCTACTCCTCAAGTGATGTTATCGGCCTTGAGATAAGTGCCGCCATGAAAAACGTGATCGCCATTGCGGCTGGCATTTGCGATGGCCTCAATTATGGTCTTAATACCCGTGCAGCTTTGATAACAAGAGGTCTGGCGGAAATCACCCGCATGGGTGTCGCCTTGGGCGGTGAGCCCCAGACCTTTGCCGGCCTCGGCGGCCTGGGCGACTTGGTGCTGACCTGTACCGGTAATTTGAGCAGGAATCGCACCGTCGGTTTGAAATTGGGATCCGGGTTGACCCTGGAACAGGCTTTGAGTGAGATGAAAATGGTGGCAGAGGGCGTTAAGACCACTCAATCATGTTACAAACTTGCGGCCGAACTCAAGGTTGAGATGCCTATCCTCGAACAGGTGTATCAGGTCCTGTACCAAAACAAGAGGTGCGAGGATGCTGTGTCTGAATTGTTCCAACGAGATCTAAAGCAGGAAGTCGAAGTTTTAGCCGGTTGATTACCCCGCAGGGAAACGATGTACGACGACCATCGTTGATGGATAGGTTTCTCGTTCGTCGAAAGGGGCAACTTCGTGTCCTTGTTATTCTGGTCACCATCGATTCACCTACATTATAATCTTTACGGAGGTCAGTCATGAAGAAGTGGGAATGCACGGTCTGTGGTTATATCCATGAAGGGGAGGAACCACCTGACGAGTGTCCAGTGTGCTCAGCCGACAAAAGCATGTTTGTCGAGGTCGTTGCGGAAGCTACACCCATTGATTCACCCACAGGACAGGCCGCAGAATCCACGCCAGCGCCGATGGTGCAGGCATCATTTTTGCTCAAGGTTTATACGTTAGCTTCGCAACAGATTGTTAAACACCACCTGCATCCGATTATGGTCCACACGCCGAACGGCATCTTGCCGATGGCGCTCGTCTTTTTGCTGATCACAGCTTTTTTCGGTTTGCCACTTTTTGAAACCGCCGCTCTTTACAGTTTAGTCTTTGTCCTCATATCCATGCCGCTGGTGATGTTCACCGGGTACGAGGTCTGGCAGAAGCGCTATCGTGGTGCGATGACACCGATATTTAAAGTTAAAATCACCGCTTCGATTGTAACCGTCATTCTTCTTTTTACCCTCATCATCTGGCGGTTTGTGCAACCGGATATCGTGGCAACAGCCTCCAATGGACGGTGGGTTTTTCTCTTCCTTTCCCTTGTCTTGGTGGGAGCGGTCGGTGGAGCTGGTCACATGGGGGGGAAACTGGTCTTTGGCAATCGGAATAACTAAAAGGGTTTTGGTAGAACGTGCTAAATGGTTTTTATTCCTATTTACACTTGCCTCTCATAAATGTTTAGGGTATCTTGGTCGCGTTGATTTGGGGAAAGTCTAAAAAATGAAAGAAAATCAAAAACGGAGGAAAGCGATGCCTACTACAAAAGACAATTTAAAAGATGCGTTTGCCGGTGAGAGTCAAGCTAATCAAAAATATCGCGCATTTGCCAAAAAAGCTGAGAAAGATGGCTTTGTCAATATTGCCAAACTGTTCAAAACTACCGCCGAAGCTGAGCGTATTCATGCCGAAGGACACCTTAAGGCGCTGGATATGATCGCATCCACGGCAGACAATCTTCAGGCTGCCATTGACGGTGAAACCTATGAGTTTACCGAAATGTATCCACCCATGGTTGAACTGGCGGTAGCCGATGGGCACAAAGCCAAAACCATGTTTAAATTTGCAGTCGACGCGGAAGCTGTTCATGCAAAAATTTACACCAAAGCCCTCGAAGCGGTTAAGAAAGGTGTGGATCTCAACGTGAGCGATTTTTACCTTTGCCCTGTGTGTGGATATATCGAATTGGGATCGGCTCCGGAGAAATGTCCTGTTTGTGGAGCCAAAAAATCGATTTTTGAGTTGGTTGCGTAAAGAAGAGAATTCAAAGGAAGCAAGCACCTGCTACACCGTAGGTACCAACCCTACGGTTCTTGAACAGCCGCCTGCAAGAGCGTTTTTGTGGAAGGTTTGAGAGCAAGGAAAAACAACAAGCCCTGCAGAGTTTTTCACACTGCAGGGCTTGTTTGCTTTTTGCGGTGTGCCGGATAACGAGGTTCGACACTCCCCATACGCCACCTGGACAGGTTTAACTGATCCCGACAAACAAACGAAACACTCTCCCCCCCATGTGCATCCTTTTTCGGCCAAAGACTTTTTCCATCACTCGCAAGAAGTTATTGACTGGACCCCTGGTTTTTTATAGGAATTAAACGTGTGATTGCTGACAGCAAGGGGAATGAAGAAGTGCATTTTTACTCCCTTGAGTCAACGAGGTAACCTTGGCAGGAACGAAACCGGACCGAAAGGCCCCTTTCGCTTCCTCCTTTTCCCCTCATCACCAGCCAGGCTGAAAAGCGATTTCCTCTAGCCGTACGTCCTTCGGCTTGTCGAGATAATCCCGGGTGATTCATTATGTACGACGTCTTCAGCCTGCCGCCTATCCACTTCCCTGATGGCTTTTTATGGGGCAGCGCCACCGCTGGGCATCAGATCGAGGGCGACAACATCCACTCCCAGGCCTGGCACCAGGAGCAGCTGCCGGATTTCTACCAGGAGGATCCGAAGCGCACGGTCCGCGCGCCCTCCGGCAAGGCCTGCGACCACTACCGGCTCTATCGGGAGGATGTGGAGCTGATTGCCTCCCTTGGCCATCAGGCCTATCGCATGTCGATCGAGTGGAGCCGGATCGAACCCCTGGAAGGGCAGTGGAGTCACGATGCCCTGGAGCATTATCTTGATCTTTTGGATCGTCTGGTGGAGAAAGGCATCCAGGTTTTTGTCACCCTGCATCACTTCACCCATCCCCTCTGGTTCGACCGGCTGGGAGGGTTCAGCAAAGCCGACAACCGCCGCTACTTCGAGCGCTATCTCAACTTTCTCGTACCCAAAATCAGCGCGTTCGTCAGCGGCTGGAACGTCATCAACGAGTTCAACCAGTGGGGTGGGCTCACCGCTGGGCCGGCGGTTGCGCCTCTCAAGTTCAATATGCTGCGGGTGCATGCCCTGGGCTACCACCTGATCAAGCTCCATTCGACCGCCCCGGTGAGCAGCGCCCACGCTTTTATCCACTGGTTTCCCCGCCGCTTCCACGACGATTTGGACCAGCGCATGACCGGGTTTGCTGACTTCACCACCAACGAGTTCTTCTTCCACGCCCTGCGTACCGGCGAGCTGGTCTATCCGGGCGTTGATGCCGAGTTTGATCCCGACGTCAAGGGCGCGCTCGATTTTTGGTCGATCAATTACTACACCCGCCACATGGTCGATGCCCGCCGAGCCGACCTGGATGGGCCCAGGTTCCGCCACAAAGAACTGAGAATGGTCCCGATGCGGTTCTATCTGGAGGAGATGTACCCCGAGGGACTGATCGCCAACCTGGAGCGGCTGCGCGACTATCCGGTCACCATAACCGAGAATGGCTGCGCCGCCATTGATGACCGCTTTCGCATCGTTTACCTGGCGCTGCACCTCTCCGCCCTGCATGAGGCGCTGGAGCGCGGCGTGGATGTGCGCGGATACTTCTACTGGTCGCTCATGGATAATTACGAGTGGACCTCCTTCATCCCCCGTTTCGGCCTGGTGGCGGTGGATTTCCAGACCTTCGAGCGCACCCCGAAACCCAGCGCCTTTTTTTACCGAGAAGTCATCGGAAAAAATGGTTTCAGCGGGGAGACGGTGCGACGGTATTTGGATGCCTTACCTACCTTGCCGCAACAAAAACTATGACTTGCCCCACTTGTCGATGTCCCGGCTGTCTTTTTTACCCGATCGTGCTCATACAACCCGTCTACCACAATGCGCCGACAGAAAATGCATCGCCGCTGATTGGCGTCACTCCACTCCTTAAACCCTGACCCTCCTATGCCCCAATCCCCAAATTTTTTTATTGAATTTCTCCGGCTGACCAAACAGTTTTGGCGTTCGAATCGCAAGTTGAAGATTCGGGGCGCCGTCCTCCTGCTGGCAGTCCTGACCGTGCTGCAAATGGTCATGGCGGTGCTGATGACGCAGTGGAGCGCGGGCCTGTTCAATGCCCTGGAGCAGCACTCCATGAGCGGCCTGATGACCCAGGTCGGTCTGCTGGCAATCCTCCTGGTCGCCGACATGGTCCTGACCGGATCGCATCTGGTCACCAAGCGCAATCTGCAGATCTACTGGCGTGACTGGATGACGGAGCATGTCTTTACCTGCTGGATGCAGGCCGGCCGCCACTATTTGATCTCCCATCTGCCGGGCGAACACGACAACCCGGATGGCCGCATCGCCGAGGATTGCCGTGTCGCCGCCGAGTCGGCGGTCGTTTTGTGCCACTCGCTCTTTTACTCAATTTTGCTGCTGATCGGCTTCACACAAGTGCTCTGGTCGCGTTCCGGGGTAGTGACGCTCGACCTGGGATTTTCCCACATCCCCATCTACGGGCATCTGGTCTGGATCGCGATCATCTACTCGGCGTTGGCCTCCTGGCTTGGCTGGTTGGTGATCCGACCCCTGACCGGGGCCACCAATGCCCGGCAGTCGGCGGAGGCGAACTTTCGCGCCAGCCTGCTGGAGGCACAGGAAAACAGCCAGGCCATCGCGCTGATCCATGCCGAGAGCTGCGAACGGAATCAATTTCGTGAGTTGTTCCGCAAGCTCGGGGTGGTATGGGACGCGCAGACTTCGGCATGGCGAAATATCACAATGTTCGGCTCTGGGTATTCCGTGCTTTCCATGGCCTTTCCGATCCTGATTTCCGCCCCCCGCTATATTTTGGGGAAAATCTCCCTGGGCACCTTGATGCAATCCGCTCAGGCCTTCCAGCACATGACCGGCGCCCTCTCCTGGCCGGTTAACAGTGCGGGCGCAATCGCCGAGTGGCGCGCCTCGGTGGAACGCATTTTGAGTCTCCTGCGGGCGTTGGATAATGTGGACGAGGAACTGGCCAAACCGGACCATCTGATCCAGGTAAAGTGTTCCGATCAACCGGTATTGGCATTCCGCGATCTCAGTATCGTCAAATACGACGGTCAGGTTTTGGCCCCGGACATCAACATGGAGATCGGCAAGGGGGAACATGTCCTGATCACCGGCAATACTTTCACCGGGGCCAAGCTCTTCCGCGCCATCGCCGGGATACGACCCTGGGGAACCGGCGTCATCGAACTCCCCAGTCAAGGCCGCCTCTTCTTCATGCCACCCCGGCCGTATCTGCCCACCGGCATCCTGCGCGACGCCATCTGCTACCCATCCTCCTCCTCCCGCCGGGTTTTTGCCCAGGAGCAAATCGAGCAGGCGCTCCGTTTGGCGGGCCTTGAAAACCTGATCAATCAGCTTGATCAGAGCGGTAATTGGGGCAACATCCTGGCACCGGCGGAGCAGCAACGCTTGGGCATGGTGCGTCTGCTGCTCAACCGGCCCCAGTGGATATTTTTGCAGGAAGCCTTTGATTCCCTGGACTCTCAGGACGAGGAGCAGATGCTGAAGTTGATCTGTGACCAGCTCCCCGAGGCCACCTTGCTGACGATTTCCCATATGGCCAACGGCGATTCCTTCTACTCGCGCCGCTTGGCCTTATAAAAACAACTTTTCAGGAGACCCAACATGGCTACCCCAACAGTTGACGAAAGCGGCAGAAAATCACACGGCAGCAAACTGCGCGGCGTCAATCTCGGCGGCTGGCTGGTGCTGGAGAAGTGGATCACCCCCAGTCTGTTTGAGGGGCTGGAGGCCACCGACGAGACCTCCTATTGCGTCGAACTGGGCGAGGCCGAGGCCACCCGGCGACTGCACCACCACTGGAACAGCTTCATCACCCGCGACGACTTTGCCTGGCTGGCACGCGCCGGCATCAACGCCGTGCGCCTCCCCGTCGGCCATTGGCTGTTTGGCAAAGACTATCCCTACCACCGCAGCTACAAGGAGATCCAACATCCCTTTGTTGTGGGGGGGATCGATATCGTCGACAAAATATTCGAGTGGGCTGCGGAGTGCGGCCTGCTGGTGCTTCTGGACCTCCACGCCGCGCCGGGCTGCCAAAATGGCTTTGACAACGGCGGCATTCTGGGTGTGTGCGAGTGGCACACCAAGGAGGAGTACATCGAGCACACCCTGGATGTGCTGGAACTGCTGGCGCAGCGCTACAAGGATCACCCGGCGCTGCACGGCGTCCAGGCGCTCAACGAGCCGAGTTGGGACATCCCCACGGACCTGCTCAAGCGCTTCACCCTGGAGGCCTACCGCCGCATCCGCCGCCATTGTCCGCCCGAGCGGGCGACGGTGGTGTTCCACGACGGCTTCCGCAGCTTCCGGGAGTATGCAGGGTTTCTCCAGGAACCGGAGTTCCGCAACGTGGCCATCGACATTCATCGCTATCAATGCTTTGCTCGCGACGACATCGACATGGACATCTTCGGCCACATCCGCAAGAGTGCCGTGGATTTGCGCGTTGAGGCGGACGAGATCATTCGTGAGTCGGGCTATCAGGTCTATTGCGGCGAATGGTGCCTGGGGCTGGATCTGAAGGTGGTGTCGCTGTGGGCGGAGGGGCCCTTCAACCATGCCCTGGACGCCATGGACGAATTCCAGATGTCGGCGGCGTTTCGCGGATACGCCTCGGCCCAGGTGTTGACGTTTGAGAAATACGCCGGCTGGTTCTTCTGGACCTATCGCACCGAGACCACGCCGGAGTGGAGCTATCGCAACTGCGTGGATCAGGATTTCTTTCCGGATCTGAGCAGGAAGGAACAGATGGCGGGAATCCGCAAGATGCTGGCTCGAGCGAAAAAATAGGCGGCATGGCGCCGGAGAACCGAGCCATGATCAAGGTGATGAGCTTTAACATCCGCTATGGCCTGGCCGACGACGGGGAAAATCACTGGAACCATCGCAAGTCTCTGGCCCTGGCGAGAATCCAGGCCTTTGGGCCCGATCTGCTCGGTCTCCAGGAATGCCGCGACGATGCCCAGGCCGATTTTGTCCGCGCCAACCTGCCGGAATACTATTTCTTAGGCGTCCATCGAGGGGGGCCCGGCGACACCGCGCTGGAAATGGCGCCCCTGCTGTTTCGCCGCTCGGCCTTCACCCTGCTCGAATCCGGATGCTTCTGGCTGAGCGATACCCCGGAGGTCCCTGGCAGCCGAAGTTGGGGCAGCGCCTATCCGCGAACAGTGAGCTGGGCCAGGCTCGCCTGCCGATCCACGGGCGCTGGACTGACCTACGTCAACACCCATTTTGACTACGAACCGGCGGCCATCGACGGCAACGCCCAGTCCCTGCGCCACTGGCTCGATCAGACTCGCTCGCACACCCCGCTCATCATCACCGGCGACTTCAATGCCGACAAGGATTCCAACGCCTACCGCCTCCTAACCGGCGATGGTTCGCTGATCGACGCCTTTCGCCAAGTCCATCCTCCTGAGGAGAATGAAGCCACCTTTCACGCCTTCGGCCAACAGGTGGAAGTGGCGCCCATCGATTGGATCCTGGTCTCCGAACATTTTCGCGTCCTGCGTGTGCAGATCGACCGTACGCGTGTTGGGAACCTCTTCCCCTCGGATCATTACCCCGTCATGGCCGTGCTCAGTTGGAAGGCGTAAACAAGCTTATCAGGGAAAAAAATTTGTCGGAAAAGAGAAAAAACTATTCGTTATCAATAGAATAGCTTGGAGTGAATGCGTCGGGATAAACGCAGGGCTGAATATTTGCCCGTTTGTCGGTGAAGTCGTTGCGGGACGAGTGAAAGTGAGCTGGAAGATGTTTGATGGAACAAGTGGGGCTCGGTGGCCCCACCTCAGGGTATCCAGCCGCCAGGGGCGGTTTACAGCTGTTTGTCTTCCGGGTAATTGGAATTGAAGGTGTAGGAGGCGACCGTACCGTTGGCGTCGAAACGGACCACCAGATCCCGACTCAGGGTGTCGCTGACGCCGTATTTATAGGTGCCGTAACTCCAGGTCAGGCGGCCGTCCTCAACCCCGGTCCGCCAGGGAAGGCCAAACATCTGTTCGATCTGGGCCCGGGTGGTCTGGTGCAACTGAATCTTTGGCACCATGTGCACATTAAAATCCTTGCCGGCGCTGACGCAGCCAACCAGCATCAGGCCGCAGAGGAAGAAAACGAGGAGACGCAGAGATTTAATAAGTACAGGTTTCATGGGATTCTTTCCAAGGGGGTGAAGTGTTGGTACCAGAAGGGCACTGCCGAAATTGTCTGTCAATGGTTACGAGGCGGCGTCTTCCTGGTTGATCAGGGCTTTCTGGGCGGCGAGTTCGATCTTTTCGATCAACTCCCGGACATCGATCGGTTTGAGGCAGTAGTCAAAGGCGCCGCTTTCCATGCCTTCGATTCCCGATTTTACCGAGGCGTGGCCGGTGAGGATGATCACCTCGATCAGGGGCCAGCGTTCCTTGACTTTTTTCAGGCACTGGATGCCGTCCATTCCCGGCATGTTCATGTCCATGATCACCACATCGATGGCATGGGCTTCCAGAGTTCCCAAGGCATCAAGGCAGCATTCGGACAGGCTGAGCCGAATACCCATCCGTGACAGGTGTTTCTGCATGACCTCCTTGAACTCAGGTTCATCGTCAACCAGCAGCAGGTGAATCTTGAGCGCTGCTTCGAGCTTGAAGGCTTGTTCACTCATGGTTCAGCATTTCCTCAATCTCTTGAATAAATTTGTCACGGAAGAATTGCCGCGCACCGGCATCGACCATCACCATGTCCAACTGTCGGGTATGAATGGTGAGATAACCGAGGACCTTAAGCCGATCAACGACAAATTGTTCAGTCTCTCTCTCCACTCGGGCCGTCAAAGCATCGCCGATCCGCTCGATTCGATAGTCGAACTGTTCCAGGACTTCGGCCAGCAATTCGATGCGCTGAATCCGCTGGTCTTCCCCGGCGGCCCCACCCTTGAAACGGAAGGTGATGTAGCGGTCGACCGGTCGATTCCCCAACATGGCCTCGATCATGGCGTAGTGGTAGCCGAGGCGCACGCTGAGATTACAATAATTCTTCGAAATAAGAAAATAATTCTTCTCTCGCAGGGCGGAAGTGCGGGACGGATCGAGGCCGTTATGCACGGCGGATTGAAATAAAAAGGAAACCATAGTCCGCAATCCGGCAGTCGGCGGCCCTTCCCAGGCCACGGCATGCATGCCTTCCCAGATGGCCTGCATAGGAGGGCAGGCTATGTCGGTGATGGCAATGTCTGGGCTCCGGATATCGTAGTGGGGTTGGAGCCCCTCGCCGAGGTCGATCAGCCACCATTCGAGCGGTAAATTGTCCCGCAATCGTTTGGCTGCCCCCTTGTCGAAATGGTACCGTTTACCGAAATCGAACATCTCGAGCACCGATTTTTCGTGGCAGAATCGGGTGATGTCGTGCAGGGTCCGGCAGCGGCAGGCGTGAAAATCCGGCGAGGCCGGGTCAGTCAGGTTGAGGGGCGAGATCAGTTTGAGCACCGAAATCAGGGTTTGCTGCACCGGGCTACCCTCCATGAGGTTGGGGTGTTTGCCGTTGTCGTGCAACAATTCCTCGATACGTCCCCGATAGATGGCCCGATGGGCTGCATCGACGGTGACCGTCTCGCCGTTCGTCAGGATTTCGGTGGCCCGGCCCAGGGCCAGCAGGGAGGGGAGGCCGAATTCCCGGGAGAGGGTTGCCAGATGGCCGGCCTCACTACCGGTTTCGGCCACCAGGGCCGCAGCCCGCTTCAACAGCGGTGCCCATTCCGGCAAGGGATGTTTGACCACCAGCACCGCACGCTTGGGGAAGTGAAGCATGTCCTCCGGCGAATGAACGATGAACACCGGACCGCAGCCGGCTCCGGCACAACCGGTCACCCCGCCGTGGAGCAGCACGCGCTCGTCTTCCTGGGCAGGCGGCTGATCCGTTTCTGTGGCAACGAAGGGTGATGTCGAGATCGGCCGGCTCTGGAGAATAAAAAGTGTTCCGGCTGGGTCGATCGACCATTCGATATCCTGCGGCGCACCGAAATGTTGTTCTAGCTGCATGCCGATTTCGGCCAGGCTGACCGCCTGGGCATCGGTCAGCCTGGCCCCAAGCGCATCCTCTGCCTCCAGACGCCGGACGATTCGATGCGGCGCGGTTCTCTCCATCAGCAGGTGGCTGGTTGATCGGGTGCCGTCGACTATCCCCTTGGCGCCACCGGGGGCGAAGAACAGATCCAGGGTGTCGCCCCGGCCGCCGATGGAGCGCGAGTAGCAGATACCGCTGACCGCCGGCTCGATCATGGCCAGAAAGCCGACGCACATCTCGGTTTCCTCGTGACGAAACCCTTTGGCCAGCCGGTAGGAGATGGCCCGGGGGGTGTATTTCGAGGCCAGAACCGATTTGTAAGCGGAGGCCAGCGTGTCGCGCCCCACGTCGAGCTCGGTGTGGTACAACCCGGCAAAGGAGGCTTGGCCGAGATCCTCGGCCAGGGCACTGGAGCGGACGGCCACCTTGAGTCCGGACATGACGGCGGCCAGCTGGTCAAAATGATCGAAAAGGAGCGACTCCAACTCCGGCGGCAGCGGGCAATTCCGGATCATCTCCTGGATCGCCATGCTCTTGCGGTGGAGGTCCTCCAGTTTGGTTATATCCATCTGCTGGATGAGGTGATTGATCTTCGGGTACAACTGGTTGCGCTGGAAAAAGAGCCGGGTGGCAACGGCGGTCAGGGCAAAACCGGGTGGAATCCGGATGCCGGCCAGGGAGCCGGCCTCGCCCAGATTGGCCATTTTTTCCCCAGCCAGGTCGGCCTGGGCGCGTCCGATCCGTTCCAGGTCCAGGACGGGATCTCCCTCGGTTCTTCCCTGGTTCCCAGCAAGGAGCGTTTCAATGGACTGCTGCAGGCGGGAAAAAATCCGTTCCAATTCGCTGTAGCGTCCGTCGGCGATCTTGTTGAGATTATGGATGATTTTATAGACATTGACTGTCACTAGGGTACAGCGGGACCGGATGAAGGTCATCGAGAGGGTGCGGCCATCGCGAAGGGCTTTCTCCAGCTCCGCCATGGCTTCCAGGGTATTGGTGTTGGCGGCTAGGAGTTCGCGGAAAGAGCGATAGCGGGCGGTGAACAGCCGCTGCAATTCTTCAGGACTGAGGAGGGGCGGAGCGGACGTTGGCCGCAGGAATCGCCGCAAGGTGGTGAGGATTCGGTTAATAATCGTCATGGCAATAAAAAAGGGCTGCGGTGGGAAAGGAATTCCTGCCGCAGCCCGGTTGTCATGGTCTGTTACATGGGAAATCAGTGTTCAAGCTTGATGCCCGCACCTTCGAACAAAAAGAGCAGTCCGAAGCCGTACCACATGGTGTAAATGACATAGAAAGCAAGGGAGGCAATCAGCAGGAAGATCTCCTCCCGCACCGGTTTAGCCGTGACGCCATAATAATTGTAGGCCGGTTCGATCGCCTTGGACATGCAGTTCTTGACGAACTTGGCCTGGGCAAAATTGCCGGTCTTGGTCATGTCTTTTTCCATAGCCACCAGGGCCTGATACCAGGAATAAAGGGTCTGACGCTCATCGACCCCGTATTTGGCGGTCAGCGCCTGGCCGTCGTTTTTGTACATCATGTCGGCGTCCTGGAGCATGATGGTGATCATGTTGCCGAAATCGCCGCTGACCTGCACCTTGTCGCCCTCGGCAACGGCAGTGATCTTGTTGGTGGCGAACAGTTTGGCGGTCACCGCTGCTTGTTCCGGAGATTTCATCTTCAACGAGGTAGTGAATTGCTGGCCTTTATACTGTTCAGTCTTTTTCAGTTGATCGGGGATGTAATAGGCCGAGCTTTTGGACAATTCGTTGAAAAAGTTGTCGAGGTAATCGAGTCCGTTGATTTTCTGGCCCGCCGATCCCGGAAAAAGCGGCATGAAAATGGCCACCAGGACCGCGAAGAAGGATACCAGCAGAAGGTATCCCTGGGTTTTGAGTTGAGTTGAGCTAGCCATGATCAATGCACCTCCCCTGATTTCAGGACCTTAAGATTAGAGAAAAAGCACCAGAAGACCCACACGGCAAAGGTGGTGATGATGATGAAGAAGCCGGCGTTGCCGATAAAATCGACGACCTTGATAAAACCGGGGGTCAATTCGATATAACCCATCTTCATCAGTTTTTCCGGCAGAGCGCAGACCCGGTTGAGGAAACCGGCGGTCACGGTGACGGCGTAGAAACCGCGGATGGTGGTGCCGGGAACAACCTTGGTGACGATCGAGCCGACCTGGATGCCGATCAGGGAGCCAAGCAGCATGCCCATGGCCAGGGTGTAGAAGATGAAGCCGTAGATCGCATACTGGCTGATGGCGGCATAACCGGCGGTGAACACGATCTGGAAGATGTCGGTGCCGACCGTGGTCATGGAAGAAACGCCCAGGCCATACACAAAGATCGGGAAGGTGAGGAAGCCGCCGCCGACGCCCATGATGGCGGCGGCCATACCGACGATGAAACCGGCAACAACCAAAAAGACCGAGGAAATGCGACGACCGCCGGGGGTAATGTTTTCGTCAAAGGTCAGCATCGGCGGGATGTTGATTGCCTGCAGCTTCTTGCCGATGTTAGGGATTTCCTCGGCGATTTTAGTGGCGCCTTCTTCAACCACCACTTTTTTGGAGCGTGACCGGAGGTAATCGTTCATCGCGTAAAAGGCGAGGAAGCCGAGAATAACGACATAGATGGCGGTGATGAACATATCGCTCAGCACCGGGTTGGCGTCATAGATCTTGCGGTTGACATAGCCGCCCAGGGTTGAACCGGCGATGGCGCCGATCAGGAAGGTGACGGCCAGGGAGACCGAGATGTTCCCCATTTTGCGGTGAAGAACCGATCCCATGATCGCTTTGGCAAAGATGTGAAACAGGTCGGTACCGACCGCGAGGATACCTTTGACGCCGGCGCTCATCAGGGCCGGGGCGATGATGAAACCGCCGCCGGCACCGATGCAGCCGGTGATCAGACCGGCGCAGAGGCCAACCAGGACGGAGGCGCCGAAGATAAGATTGGTGTAATGGGAAGGCCCGTAGGCTGATTTCCCGCCGATGAAGGTGGGCAGGGCTTGACTCACTGCGTCGGCAAAGGCGATGCCGCCGAGGAAAACGGGGATGAGCAACAATCCCAGAACCAGAAGCCGGGTCCGGCTCTGCAGGATATTGTTGGACATTTCCAATTCCCACCGCGCATGGGCCCTAGACCCGGCCGCCATGAATTGGTACAGATCACGAAAAAACTTCATTTTTTTCTCCTTGTGGTTGTCGATAAAAACGGGTTTTTGGGTTTACAAGAAGGCTGTGCCGGTCAACCCGGCCGAACCATATCTTTTTTGATCTGGGCCATCTCGATCTTGTTCTGCTGTTCCCGTTTCCGCTCGTAGGCGGCGTTGAGTTTTTCGAACAGCGCATCGAGTTCCATGGGCTTCATCAGGTAGTCAAAGGCCCCATATTTGATGCCGTTGATTCCGGATTCCACCGAGGCATGTCCGGTGAGCATCACCACCTCGGTCATGGGGGTCATTCTTTTGATTTCGCGCAGGGTTTCAATGCCGTCTCGTCCCGGCATCTTGACGTCGAGGAGAACGACGTCGTAGTTTTTCTTGGCGATCATTTCCAGGGCCGTGTCTCCGTCCGGAGCGCTTTCGCATTCGAGATCGCGCTTGCTCAGTCTTTTGACGGTCATCTCCCGGAACTCCTCTTCATCGTCGACGATCAGAACGGTATACAGTGACATGGCTTTTCTCCTCTTGGGTTATTTCTTTGAAAGTGGGGGAATAGGGTCGCTTTCCTGCTTCTTTCTTTTGGTGCGTACCGGCCGTGAGCACAGCATGGATAAGCTCGTTCGCTGGCCGGATGGATGGGCAATGGTCTGGTCCCCTCTGCTGTGCCGCATCGGCAAGCGGGAGGAGATCGAGAGGACAGGTGATGCGCCGCGCAATTGGGCGGGAAGGCCGAACCGGATGGCGCCGTGGTGGGGGAGACCACGGCAACCATCACCAGGTTCGACGCTCCAGCCAGTGCAGCGCACCGGCATATGAAAAAGCGGGAACAGATAAGGGCCGCATTCAGCACAAAGAGTCGTCGTTTTTTCCAGCCCGGCATGTCTTTGGGTTCTTTGCTGAATCATGGCGTTTCTCTGTTACTCGCTGAGAAATTGGTCGAGTTCGATAGTCCGATCGGCGGCAAAGGTGTAGATCGGGGTGGAACCGTTGACCATTTTTTTGATCTGCCGTTCCGGTTCTCGGTTGCCGGCATCCTCTTGCAGCAGAACAATAACATCCGGGTGAAAGGTGATGATCTTCAACTCGATGTTGGTATCCAAGCGGACAAAATCAAAAATATAGGAGGTCCGTTTGCGCAGCTTGTACAGGGCCCAGATGACCTCGGTGGTGACCGCGTGGGGAACGGACTCGTCGGTGAGGACAAACAGAATTTTTTTGCTGTTGCCCTGGAGCAATCTGTCGGGAATGGGGATGTTGTGACGGACGAGGTGCTGGATCAGGTCGTGGGAATGGATCAGTTTCTTGCCGTTGATTTCGACGACCGGGACAAGTCCCTTGCCAATCCACTTGCCGAATCGTTCGTCTGAAACAGAGCAGATGACCGCCGCCTGTTCCAGGTCGAGGTATTCCAGATCGGTGGGTGTGAATGGTTTTTGTCCGTTCGTCATGGCTTCTCCCTGTCGCCTTCGGAAAGGTTAAACACGCTTGCTGCCGGTTATATTGCAGGACAGGGGCCAGTTGGTGCCAAACGGCGCATAAAATTAATTTATGTTGAATACCAAATGGTTAGATGGAACTGGCTGCCTGGGTCAAGGGTTGTGTGCCACGATGACCAAAACGGGGGTGTGTAGATTGGGTGACGGGCGGGGAAGGTGTTTGGAGTTATCTCTTCGATATAAAGGGGTTTTTCTGTATGTGTAAAATAGGTGACAAGGGTATTCGGTGATCAGGGGAGTGTGTAAAAAAGGTGAGGCGACGGCGGGCGGAAACGCATCCCGTTTCCATCCGCCGGCGCTTGTATTCAGGAATCGAAGCGGAGCCGAATCAACTCCGCAGGGGCAGTTTCAAGGTAAATCGGGCACCGCCATTGACTCTGTTTTCAGCGACGACTGAGCCGCCGAGTTTGTGGGCGATGTCGCTGCAGATGGAGAGGCCCAGGCCGGTTCCTTTACCAGCCTCCTTGGTGGTGAAGAAAGGATCCCAAATCCGTTCCAGGATCTCGGGTTTGATCCCTGGCCCGTTATCGATGATCATGATAAAGATCTCATTATTCTTGCTCTCGGTGGAAATGTCGACCTGTCCACCCGAGCCAACCGCATCCAGCGAGTTTTCGATCAGATTGAGCAGCACCTGCTGCACCTGGGCACCGTCGGTCCTGATGGTCGGTAGATCCTCCTGAAGCCGCAGATTGAGGGCGATATTGCTGCTGTGCGCCTCGCTTTCGAGGAAGGAAATGGTCTCTTTGATGAGTTCATTGAGCTGGACATCGTATTCGGAGCTAATCTTCCTTGAGAAACCGAGCAGACGGTGGGTGATGGTGCCGGCGCGGCTGACATGCTGCTTGATCTTGGCCACCGATTTCCGGTACTCCTCCAGGTTCTCGACGCTCTCGGGCTTTTCTTCCTGGAGGAGTTCGTCGATCCACCCGGCCTGCATCTGAATCAGTTGCAGGGGATTGTTGATTTCATGGGCAATACCGGCAGCCAAACGGCCGATGTTCGCCATTTTTTCGATATGCGCCATCTGCTGATCAAGAGCTGACTGCTCTCGGTCTGCCCGCCGGAGCCGCTCGACAATGAACCGGCTGATGCCGCTGCCGACCAGCAGAAACACCGCAGCCGTGATAATGACGATAAAAATGATGCGGTCGCGGTGCTTGTTGTAGATTTCCAGGGAATCGGTGATTTTTGTTTTGACCACCAGGAGCCACATGTCGCCATTGAGCCATTTTCCGGCATAGAGGTACTCGTTGTCGGTATAGATTTCCGTTCCAGCATGGTGTTTCAGCATCGCGATTTCCATCTTGTCCAACTTGGTGACCTTTTGCAGGCTGGGCGTCTGGAATTCACCATTGGAGTTGAGGATGAAGGCATCACCGTTGGTGCCGATCTGGGCGCTGTACAGGAGTGAATTGAAGATGCCGGAATTGATGGTTGCCCGCAGGACAAAGGTTTTCAGCGAATCGGTCAAGGCGATGACGAAGTGGGGATAGTCGCGGAAACCACTGAACACATCGCTGACATAGGTGCCGCGCACCAGTACCTGATTGAACCAGGGCGCGTCATTGTAGATCTTGCCCTCAACTTTTTCTCCATACGGTCCGACATAGGCCAGCTGCTTGCCGCTGGTGTCGATCAGCTGCAAGTCGACGATAACGCCTTCCTTTCCTTTCTGGTTGATGGACTGAAAGAGTTTTTCGAAATTTTTTTCATTTTTCAGGGAGTCCAACTGATAGAGACCGATGAGAGTCGAGAGGAAATCGACCTGACCCTGAAGAAAGGTGTTGATCACATCGTTGCGGTGTTCCACCACCTGCCGGGCTTTGGCTTCGATGTCGTCGATCGACATCTGCTTGAAGTTGTAGATTGCCCCTGCCGCGATGATGAGGATGGGGATGATGCCGCTGATGAAAAAGCCTGCGGAAAGGAGTCTTTTCAATCGGAGATAGTTTTTTAATTTTTCGCGCATAGCATTATTTTCGTTGAGGTACTGGCGCAAATGACAACCCAGGGGGCTGGGTAATCATCCTTTCTTCCAGAGAGGAATGGCGGTTCCTCCAGCATCGGCGGCATTGGGGGGCACATTGCCGGCCTGTCCGTTATTTTTTTCTGTTCTTCATCCGGATACCGATGGCCAGGCCGATGATGATGGAGCCGATGATAATAATCAGGAGTATGAGGTTTTGCATGGTTTTCCTCCTCAGTTGAGGTTTTCAGGAGTCAGGGGGAACGGCATGGTGTCTTTCAGGCGGCCGTTGGCTGGGCTACAAGCTTATAATTGCCGGCGACGAAATTTTCCGCAACCCATTCCACGCTTTGTTCCGTGGTCATGAGCATGTCGAGCTGGCGAGTGAAGATCAGCAGGCGGCCAAGGATATCCATTCGGCTTTCGATATAGGATCTGGGATATTTCTGCAGCCGCGCATCGACCTTGTCACCCTTGACGTTGACCTTGAACCCTTCCCGGTCAAGGATCAGGGAGATGGCCCTGACCCGCCTGTTTTTACGGACGTCGTCGGCCGCACCGCCCTTGAAGGTGAAGGTGATGTAATTTTTATTGATCGTCTCGCCGCAATAGGCATCGACCACAGAGTAATGATACCCCACCCTTGAGCTGAAATTGATATACTTGTCGGCGATGATCGCATAGCTCCGGTCTCCGAACCGCTCGCCGACATGGCCGGGCGCCAGGGTCTGTTCCTTCATCACCGACAGCAGGCCGGAAAAGTTGACCGGCCGGGGTTCCAGTCCATGCACATCCTTGTTGAGCATGCCCTGCAGCAGGGCCAGGAAGGGGACGGAGACGATCTCGTCGACCTTGACTGCGTTCCATTTGACGGTGGCCTCCTCCTTGAGGCCGTTGCCCAGGTCAATCAGGTGGATATCCATGGGCAGGGGGGCGTCCAGCTTGAGTGACCAGCCGTGGAATTTGGAGGCCAGATCGCTGATCTGAAACATCTCTTTGTAGGAAAATTCATGGCAGTAGCGGGCGAGATCGTGCAGGGTCGCGCATCCGGCCGGAGTGAATTCAGGGGCCTCGGGATTGACCAGATTCAGGGGAATGACATACCGGGCGATCCGCTGCAACTGGTCATAAACCGGTGTCCCTTTCATGTGGGCTTCGTCCTTCTTGACCGCGGCCAGCAGTTCGGAAACCGTGCCTTCGTAGACCCTCCCCGTATAGGCGTCCACCGTCACCTCCATACCCGGTGGTATCCGGTCCAGCACCGGTTGGGAGCAGATGATGGTCGGCACGTTGAACTCGCGAGCCAGTGCCGCCATGTGGCCGCTGACGCTCCCCGCCTCGACAACGATGGCGCCGCATGTGCGCATGACCACGACATATTCCGGTGAGGAATGCCGGGCAATCAGCACCCCGCCCGGCGGAAAGTTGACCAGTTCCTCCACTGTCCGGACAGGAAAAGCCGGTCCCTTGCCCACGCCCTGGGAGGCGATCTCGCTGCTGTCGACAATCAGCCTGTAGCCGGTAAGAGGCGCGGCCTTGAGCAAGCAGAAATTCTTAGGGCTCTGAATTTTGAGCGGCCGCGATTGGAGAATCAGCAGCTTGCCTTCCGGGTCCAGGGCCCACTCGACATCCTGGGGGCATTTGTAGTGGTTCTCCAGGGCGGCGCCGTAGCCGGCGAGAGTGCGGATCTGTTCGTCGGTGAGGCAGGACGTGTTCTGCAGCTCGGTGGCAACAGGCCGTTCCTCAACCCCGCCCTTCGCGCCCAGAACCAGCTGCACCGGCTTGATCGAGACCGTTTTTTCCAGCAGAGCCAGGCGGTCATCCTTGGAAACCGTATAGGCGTCCGGTGAAACCACGCCGTCGACGGCATAGGGACCCAGCCCCCAGACCGCATTGATCAGGATATGTTCATTGGTGATATCGTAGGGGTGACGGGTGTAGAGCACGCCGCTGGCCCGGGAATCGACCATCTTGAGACAGGCCACGGCCATGGCCAGGTCCTCGTCGTGGACGCCCTTGGAACTGCGATAGGAAAGGGACCGGGCCGAGTAGAGGCTGGCGATGATCGCCTTGTAGGACTCGCAGATTTCGGACCGGGTCACGCCCAGCAGGGTCAGATACTGCCCGGCGTAGGAGAGGTCTCCATCCTCGCCCACCGCGCTGCTTCGTAGAGCTACCAGGATTGCATGGTCATCTCCCCAGAGATTTTCACAAGCCGAGAGAATTTCTTCTTCCAGCTCAGGCGGCAGGGGTTTGGCTTTGACCAGTTCCAGGGTTTCGGCGCTCAGGCTGTTTAACAGGTCGAGCTCGTTGACGTAGATCAGATTTTTCTGCTTGATGATCGCTTCCTTGAGATCGTTGTAGTCAAAAAAATCGTGAAATCCCTTGGTGGTGATGGCAAAACCCTCGGGAACCGGAATGTGGAGGCAGTTTTTGATTTCTCCGAGATTAGCGTTCTTGCCGCCGGCCCAGTCGGCATCCTTGAGCAAGATCTGGCCGTAGGGCACGACCGCTTGCGGTGCCGGTTCCGCCTTCCGTTCCTCGATAAGGGTCTTGATCTGGCTGTTGATTCGCTCCAGGGCCCCATACAGCTCGCGGTGTTTGCTGCCGGACATGACGTTGAGGCTCTTGACCATTTGAAAGGCGTGTTTGAGGGACTTGTTGATCTGATTGTTGATATAGGACAGGCCAAAGACCTGTTCGCCTTTGAGCTTCTCATCCATGTCGGACAGGGCGGTGAGCAATTCGGAGTTGGCCGCCAGCAGTTCCTTGAACAGGGTATACCGGAACCGGAACAGCGCATTCATCTCCGAAGGATTGCCGGGTTGACCCGAACCGTTCCTGTTCCGTATATCCGTGAACATTTTTCTGAGATTTTCGAGAATGGTGGGCATGGCATCTTCCTGCGACTAAGGTTCGTTCTGCGTGATGGCCAGTGGCGTGGCATCGATCGGGACTGTGAAGAAATTCATATTCCTCGGTCTTTTGATACCTTTACGCCCTTGCTTCCTTGGGTTCGATGGGTGCGGGCTGCTCTGCCCCCGTTCAGCCCTCCCGTCGCGGCACTTACCTGATCGATGTTGTTTGGGTCGGCTCCTTCAGTTGCCGCTCCCGACGGTCAGGTTGCTTTTGGTCCTGCGCACATAGGTCTCTTTCTCTGCCCCTTTCCAGAAATAGCTCACCCATATCCCCTCCGTCGTCGCCTGCTGCAACGCCGAATACACAGGGGCGGCCTTTTCCTGGAGATATTCGCCGGCAAGATGGGGATGGACGATCAGCTTGCCGCTGGGTTCCATCACAAAGGCATAGGGCGTGTAGGTATCGGCAGCGAAACTCGTGGCAACTTTGCCATTGTCGATGGCCGCGACCATGGCATCGACGTTGTTCTTGATGGCGGCTTTGTCTGCGGCCAAGGCTCCCGTCGTTAGCAAGAAGTACGCCGCCATGCAAAAAAATATGTGCAAAACCTGCTTCATTGTTCCCCCACTGTTTGTGCCGCTGAAGGTTCACACCCTTCCATCCGCCAAGTATCGGGCCGAAGGTCGCCCGGGACTCTCGGGACGGTTAGTTTGAATTATTCAAGACATTATCAAAGCTGTCCGGGTGCTCACCCTGCCGCACTCGGTCAACCACGTCACTTGATCAGCGAATCGATATCCTTGGTGAGTTTGTTCATGTAATACGTCACCAGAGCGCTGTTGCCCATAATCATGTCGAGTTGCCGGGTATGGAGCGTCAGGTAGCCCAGAATCTTGAGGCGGCTGATCATGTATTCCATATCATGTCCTTCGGTGCGGGCGTCGACATTATCGGCATTCACCGTCGCCCGGAAGCCGTACCGTTCCAGGATTTCCCTGATGAAGTTGACCCGTCCCAGGCAGCGCTCAAAATCGGCGGCCCCTCCCTTGAACTTGAAACCCAGATAGTTTTCCCCGGACCGTTCACTGACCATGGCCTCCATGGTGGAGAAATGATACCCCAGGCGGGAACTCAAGGTGCAGTAGTTCTTCGAGATCATGAAGTAGTTCCGGTCCGCGTACTTGGATTTGATGCCGGGGACCAGGGCAGTATTCATGGTCGAGCGGAACATGATCGAGGTCATGCCTTTGCCGTCCATGGCCGGCGGACCGTCCCAGGGAATGGCGGCAAAACCCTCCCAGAAGGCCAGCATCGGGATCGAGGCGATGTCTTCGAGCTTGACATATTTACCGTGGATTTCGTGGGTGAAGCCGTCGTCGAGGTTGAGGATCCACCAGTTCATGGGAACCCGGTAATGCAGCTGCTTGCTCGATCGCTCGGAAAAGCTGTGGTCCTTGCCGAAACTGAACATCTCCATCACCGATTTTTCATGGATGAAACGGGTGATGTCATGGAAGGTCTGGCAGTTCTGGGGAACAAAATCGCGTGAATCGGGGTCGAGAAGATGCAGCGGAATGATGTGCCGGCTAACCTCCTTGAGCGACTCGTACACCGGGCTACCCAGCATCAGCTTGGGTTCCGGGCGGGTCCATTCGAGCAGGGGCGCGATGTAGCCCAGATAAACCCGCCCCAGGTCGGCGGCCACCGTGACCGCATCGCCGTTGCGCATTCGGGCCATGGCCCCGCTGACCCCGAAGATAGCGGGGATGCCGAATTCCCTGGCGACATTGGCCAGGTGGCCGGCAAATCCGCCTTGCTCGGAAACCACTGCGGCGGCGCGGGCGACCAGCGGCGCCCAAGTGGGGAGGGCCTGTTCCACCACCAGGATCGCGCCTTCCGAAAACTGGAGGATGTCGACCTTCTTTGCCACCTTGTAGACCTTGCCGCAAGCAACACCGGGGCTGGCGTTGATGCCGCCTTCGACCAGCAGGGACGCCTCAAATCGTTTGAGATCCAAATCCGCCCCGGGAAGGATCGCTTCCATCTGCTGTAGGGGGCGCGATTGGAGGATAGAGATGTTCCCTTCAATGTCGATGGCCCATTCGATATCCTGGGGAGTTTCGTAATACTGTTCGATGCGGACCGCATGATCGGCCAGATCCCGCACCTGGTCGTCGCTGAGTGAGGGCTTGTTGGCGAGAGAACCATCGGTCTCGGTGCGGATGCAGCCCTCGCCCTCGAAACAGACGACCTGATAGCCCTTCTCCCGCACTTCCCGGCGCTGGATGGTCAGGGCGTCGTCCCGGGACACGACAAACAGATCGCAAAGATCGTTGCCGTCGACCACCGATTTGGGCAGGCCCCAGGTCGAGTTGATGTAAATGGCATCATCCTTGGTGTCCAGGGGGTTGCGGGTGTAGATGACACCGCCGGCAATGGCGTCGACCATGGCCAGGCAACCAACGCACATGGCGATATCTTCGTCCCGGAAACCGCGGCTGATTTTATAGGTTATGGCCTGGACGCTGTACTTGGAAGCCATAACTTGCTTGTAGTAATAGAAGAACTGAGAAAAGCCGACGTTCAATTCGCTACGGTACTGGCCGGCAAAGGAACTGTTCTCGGCGTCCTCGCCAAAGGCGCTGCTGCGGACCGCCATGCGGATTTCCTGACCGTTGTTGCCCTCCTTCATCCGGGTGTAGGCCTCGACCACCGCCAGATAGATGGGCTCCGGCACCTCAGCCGACATGATCAGCTGGCGGATCTGGGAACTGACCAGGTCGAGATTGCGGTCCTCGTCGGAGCCGGCCACCTGAAAGAGCCGGTCGATCTCCCGCTGCAGGCCGTCGGCCTGCATGAACAGGTCATGGGCTGCGGCGGTGATCGCAAAACCGTCGGGAACGTGCATGTGGAGTCTGTTCTTGACATCACCGAGATTGGCCATCTTGCCGCCGACCAGGTCGGTCATGCCGCTGTTCACCGCTTCCAGGGGGATGACCAGCCGTTTGTCGGTGTTCAGCTTTTTGACGGCCAACTGGGCATCGATCCGCTTTTGAATGGCGACAAAGCTGTCCTTGAGGGCGCTGTATTTTCCGGGGGAAATGTTTTCCATGGCATTGATCATCCGGAACACATTGACCGAGATCGAGGTGCAATGCGTCTGGACAAACGACATGCTGAAGGACTCGTTGCCCAGCAACGCCCGCTCAATGTCGGCCATGCCCTCCAAAATCCTGTTGTTGGCGGCCAGCAGCTGTTTGAAACTGTGATAACGGGATTTGAAGGTCAGCCGCAGGGATTCCACCTTTTCGGCTTCCAGAACCGGATCATTCTCTTCCTGCTGGAAGAAGAAGAATTTTCTAGAGAATGTGGCCAGTTTTTTCAGCATGGATCGCCTTTATCGATAACAACGGCAGGAAGTACGGTAAAACCTGGAGCGGTTTTTATTGACCCGTTTCCTGTTGTTGTTTTTCGTTGAGTTGTTTCCGGGTGTAGGCATCTTCGATCTTATAGAGCAACTCGTCGATGTTGATCGGTTTCATCAGATAATCAAAGGTGCCCAGCTGCATCAGTTCAATCGCGTTCTCCACGCTGGTGTTGCCGGTGAGCATGATCACCTCGATTAGCGGATTGATTTTTTTGATGGCGATGAAGGTTTCCGAGCCATGCATTCCGGGCATCTCCTGATCAAGCACCACCACTTCCGGAGGATCGCTGTTCACCTGCTCCATGGCCGCCTCGCCACTGGCGGCCGTGAGGACGATAAAGCCCCTGACCGACAACTGGCGGGCCGTGGCCTCGCGGAAAATATCTTCGTCGTCAACCAGTAATACCTTGAATGCCCGTTGTTGCTTGTCCATGGGGTATGCTTATTTATCGTGTTGTTTAATGGCTTTTTTAGCCTGTTCATTGACCGGGAGCAGGACAGTGAACGAACTGCCCGTTCCCGGTATACTGTTCACCTTGATGGTGCCGCCCAGGTATTTGACAATGCTGGCGGCAATGCTCAGGCCCAGACCTGTCCCCTTGCCGCCACCCCTGGTGGTGAAGAAGGGGTTGAAAATTCGTTGTAGATTCTCGGGCGCAATCCCCTTGCCGGTATCGGTGATGGTCACCCAGACCATCCCCTCTTTGGCTTCGGTGGAGAGGGTGATTGTTCCCTTGTCGGTGATGGCGTCGCTGGCATTGATGAGGATGTTGGCGAACACCTGGCGAAGCGGCTCGGGCTCGGCCAGGATGCTCGGCAGCTCGGCGTTGAGGTTGTTGATTATCTCGATGTGCTTGGGTTTGAATTCCACTTTTTTCAGCCGGCCCACCACCTCTTCGATCAACGCATTGACATCGCACTCCACGGCGCAGGGGGTCCGACTCTTGCCCATGTCCTGTAGTTTGCGGGTGATGCCCTTGGCGCGGTTGGCCGCTGTATCGATGATCGACAGTTCCTTGCAGATGGCTTCCGGGCTGTGGTCGAGTTCGAATTCGGGGTTGAGCATGTCCCGGATAACGCCGCTGGTAGCCATGATGATCGCCAGGGGATTGTTGATCTCATGCGCCACCCCGGCGGCCAGTTCGCCGATGGAGGCGAGCTTGGAGGCGTGGGCCAGCATTTCCTGGAGTTGCTGGCCTTTTTCGGCCATGCGCCGCGCCCTTCTGACCAGTTTTTTAATGGTGAAGAAGATCATGGCGGAAATCAGCAGACTGATGACGATCAGGCTGATGGTCAGCACCAGGCGCGCCTTGATCATGCCGGCCTGGGCCACGGCCACCGGCTGCATCGCCAGCAGGGCCCAGGGGGTTTCCTTGAGCCAGGCATGGGCAATCAGCATGGTTTGATCATCATGCTTGACCTCTTCTACACCCGAGGCGGCGCTCACCGGTGGTACATAATCGCTGCTTCCGGGGAGGTGGCTGCGGCCGGGGTCCACCACCTGATACTGCCCCTGTTGGTTGATCAGCGTTGATTCCACTTCCTTGCCCTGGCTGATGGCTCGCAGGTAGATATAGAGTTTGTCGGGATCCAGGGTGGCGCGCATCACATAGGTGCGGCCGTCAAATGTCTGTTTTGTGGCGATGGTAAAATGGGGAACATTGCGAAATCCCTGGTAGATGTCGCTGATCAGATAGCTCTTGCTCTCCTTGAGCAGGGTCAGGTACCAGGCTTCCTTGCTGTAATCCTTGCCCAGCAGCGCCGGAAAGGGACCGGCGTAGCCGATCTGGACGCCCCTGGTGTCGAAGAAGCCGACATCGACAAAGCCGTCGTTATATTGTTTGAGGCTGCCCAGCGAATTCTCCATGTGTTCCGAGGTGGGTTTGAGGGAGAATTCCTTGCTGTGAAACAGGTTGTAGAGGTTGACGACCCGTTCCTGCAGGTAGAGATCGATGGTGTTTTTTTGGCTTTCCGCGACCGCCGCCAGATTGAGCGTGGCGCTTTTTTTCAGAGTGTGGGTGAATTGGAAATGAAAATAGGCGGAAAGCAGGGCATTGGGCAGAAGAAAGCCCAGGACCAGTCCCAGGATCAACCGAGTCTGGAGTTGTCTGAAATGGAGCCTGATTCTCTGCAGATTGGCCTGGCTGTCGGCAGGGTCGTAGACATGCTCGGCGGATGCACTTTTGTTGGCCGGTATGTCATCGAGCAGATGACTGGTATCCCAGACTCTCATAGGATGGTTCTCCGCCTCCCCTTCACGGTGTTCCGCTGTCCGCACCCCGTACCAGGTTTCTGTTCCACCCGGTGGCGGCCGGCTGAAGGCAGGGCTGTCAAGGTGAAGCTGCGAGCGAAAGTTAGTGCAGCAGGCCGCGTTTTTTGTTGTAGGCCTGGCCGATAGTGTCGAGCAACTCGTTGAGCGGTGCCGGTTTCATCACATAGTCAAAGGCCCCCAACTGCATGCCCTTAAGGCCGAATTCCACCGAGGCGTGGCCGGTGAGCATGATGACCTCGATCTCCGGTTTCATTTTTTTGATGTGCCGCAAGGTCTCGATGCCATCCATGTCCGGCATTTTAACATCCAGGACAATGACATCGAAATCCTTGTCTTTCAGCACCTCCAGGGCCTTGACGCCGCTGGCCGCTCCTTCCGACTGGATTTTCCGCGCATTCAGCCGTTTGACAATGGTTTCCCGGAAATCATCCTCGTCATCAACAATCAACACCCGCAATGTTGTATCCATCATATCCCTTTAATGTTTGGGCAGCAGGAGGGTAAAGACCGTCCCTGTGCCTACCTTGCTCTGTACCTTGAGTTTACCGCCCAATTTTTCGATGATGCTGTACGAAATTGAAAGTCCGAGGCCCGTGCCCTTGCCGACTTCCTTGGTCGTAAAGAACGGGTCGAAAATTTTATTCAAGTCGCCCTCCGGAATACCTTTACCGGTATCGGCGACATTGATCTCCACCTCTTCCGTTTTTTCGTTATATCGGGTGGAGACCGTGACGGTTCCGTCGTGACCGATGGCGTCAATGGCATTGTTGAGCAGGTTGAGCACCACCTGTTGGATCTGGGAGAGATCGCTGGTGATGACCGGTACATTTTCCGCATACTGTTTTTCGATGTGGATATTGACATACCGGGCCTCGTTTTCCAAAAAGCCGGTGGTTTCGTCGAGCAGGTTGTTGACGTTGATTTTTTCCTTGGCCGGTTCCATCCGGCGGGCGAATCCGAGCAGGTTGTGGATGATTTTGCGGGCTCTGTCCACATGTTGTTCGATCTTGTCGACCGATTCATTGAACTCTGTAAAATTCTTACTGCCGGCAATGTCTTCCTCGGCCAGCAGATCCTTCATCCACCCTGCCTTTTCGGCGATCGCGGCCAAGGGGTTGTTGACCTCATGGGCAATGCCAGCAGCCATTTTGCTGAGCGCAATCATCTTGTTGGCCTGGAGAAGCATGTCGGAGTTGGTCGCATTCTCCAGGTCGGTTTTTTTGATGCGGTTGATTAGAGTGTTGGTGAACAGCGCGGCGCCCGTGGCAATGATTGCCAGGCCGAGGGCAGTGAGAAAAGCTACCCAGTATTTGCTCTTTTGCAGCGGCGAGAGGAGTTCATCGGGGCTTTCCTTGATCACCAGAATCCACTTGGTGTTGTGGATGGGAACAGCAGCGAAAAAGCCGTCGATACCGTTATGGGTGATACGTTCCACTTTGGTGGCGACGGTAGCCGAATAGTCGGGATAGGCGTGGGGCTTCATTGAATCCGAGGCAAATTCGGGGAAGGCAGGGATTTCAAGAAAATTGCCGCCGAATCGCGGCCGGGTCTGCAGGGCGTTTTTGCTGTTGACGATAAAAGCGTCGCTCAAGTTGCCGATCCAGGCTTTGTGGACGATGTCGTCGATATTTTTCAGGTTGATTGTCACCCTGAGAATCCAGGAGGTGTTTTTCTCCCGGACCATGACCGCGATGATGAAATGCGGAACCTTGCGGTAGCCCATAAAGATGTCACTGATGTAGATGCCATTGGCCTTGACCGCGCTGAACCAGGGTTCGTTCTTGTAGTTGACCTGTTTGAGCAGGTCGTAATACGGACCCACATACGAGAGGTGACGGCCGTCGTTGTCGATGATACCAATGTCCATGTAAGAATTGGACTTGGTATGCATGATCTCGAACACCCGGTTGAGATTGGTTTCGTCGGTCAGTTCCTGGAAGGAGTTGGTGTTGGCGACGGTGAACAGCTGGGCAATGCGTTCGTTGAAGAACAGATCAATGGCATCCCTTCGGTTTTCTGATGTGCTCCGCAGGGTTTCCGTGACTTTTTCAGTGTAGATCCGGTCGAAAAGGGTGTAGAGGGAAATGTTGATAAAAACCAGAGGGATAACGGAAAAACAAATGATGGCTAGGCAATGCTGCCACCACAGTTTTCGATAATTTCTTTCCATTGTCATATCCTTACTTCAGCACAATCAGATCGCCATCGGCAGTCCGATCGGGAGAGGGGGGAAGCGTGGAGTCAGAAAAAAATGTTACCAAGTGCCCTTTACTTAGATGCTTCCCATTGTCGTGCTCCTGAACAAACGCTTTGGCTGTTCCAGCGCACTCCCTGTTTGTTATGCCCCTGTAATCACTACAAAGTACGGTATGGCTTGTCAATTACTTTTCAAAAAGGGCGATGGCTTCAGGATGCCGAAATTATCGGGGCCGCAAGAGAGACACAGGCGACATCGCCCAGGCGGACGAGTTCGGGTTTGCTGACCAGCATGAGCACCTCGCCCTTCTCGCAGCTTAACACGGTGGCCGAACAGAGGTGTTCACCAGATGGCCGGTAAATGGTGCCCTCCATACCTGGTCGTACGGCTTCGCTGCAGCGAAGGTCGCAGGAAATTTCCGTGCCTCGTTCAGTCCGGAGCCGTTTGTAAATCTCCCCGCAGTCATGGGCGGTGATGTGCCTGGACCAGAGCCATCCCAGGACGAAATTCGCGCCTCCGGCGACGACACCGCCCAACAGCAGGATGACGGCAAAAAGATACGGGCTGCGGTTGGTTTTTCGGGTGAGAAAGGAACTCGAATGGGCGTTGAGGGTGGCCTGGTCGGGCCAGATCCTGACATTGAACACCAGGGCCGGGTTCTGTTTTTCTCCGGATCTGTCCTTGACGGAGATAACAAACTTGCCTTCCTTGGCAAAGGGATCAACCACGATGGCGCCGCGCCACATCGAACCGCCGAACCAGTAGCCAGTGTAGATCGTTTCCGGGACCAGGCGGACCGAACCGTCCGCCGGTTGGCCGTCAATGACGAAATCCTTGATCGCTTCTGTCTTGGCCGGCATCGGGCCGCTGATCAGAAAGCGGTTGTCCGGAATGAGTTCAATAGCAGTCTGGCTTCCCTTGAGACCGCCAACCAGGGCATCCGCCATCGAAAGCAGAGCTCCAATCAGGAGAACCATGGCCAGGATGCCGGCCCGCTTCTGCCAGAGGACATACCGGGCGCCGGCGATCATACCAGGGCGGGACGGCGTTTGCCGAGAAAGCGCTTGCAGGCCAAACCGAGCAGGAAGGTCGGGACGAGCAGGGAGAACAGAGTCTTGAAGAAGGTGGGGGTAAAGGTGTCCGGGTCGAGCGAGGCATGGTACATGGCGATGAAGAGGGCCACCAGCACCAGGCAGTTGATCCCGACCACCAGCAGTTTGTGGTAGAGAAAGAATGTATATTCCGACATGGTCAACCTCGCGTTGGTGGAAGCGGGCGGGGCAGTCGCCCCGCCCGCTGATCAGTTCTTACTTCTTGTAAATATCTGTTTTGGAGATGTTCATGAAACGCAGTGACTGGCCCGGGACCCGGAAAGTCAACCGCACCTCATCACCGGCATCCCAGGTGCTGTCAGGGTAGGTGCTGTAGGTTTCGGGAAGCGTGAAGGTGCAGTACATCTTCTGGCGACCGGAATAGAGTGTAACGGTTTTCTTTTCCTTGTCAACCATTGGGAACTTCTTGGCCTTGTTTGCTTCCTTGTCAAACACCAGCGGATGATCTTTTTCGATCTTCTGCTGCAGGTCAGTGATGTTGATCGGAATATCGACTATTTTCTGGGTCTTGGTGTCAAAAATGACGATAATCTTCTTGTCTGTATCCAGTTTGAGCCGCTGGCCGGCCTTGGGCTCGGGACCGGTCTCCTTCGGATCAACCGGCAGTTTGAAGGTCGAAGGTGGCAGCACATCGTACACCGGTTTCGCGGCATCATTGGCGCTGTCATGGATCAGGGTCACCTCTTTGGTATCTTTGTTGAAGGCAATGGTGCGACCCTGTTCAACTTTAGGGTAATCTTGGTCGCAGCCTGCGAGGGTGAAAACCAGGGAGGCTGCGGCAAGGGAAAGAAGTATATTTTTCATGTTCATGTGTAGTATCTCCTTGTGCGTTCTTCTGGTTAAGCACTCTGCTTGCGGCGCAGTTCTTCCTTTACCCCTGCGACCATCTTGACGAAGATGTACGTCGACATACTAAAGACCAGTCCAAGGACCAGTACCGTGGCGCCAACGTCGAGGGCGGCCTTGAACTCAGGAACCCAGGGCTGCACCAGCTTCATCAGAATGGAAACCGCACAGCCGATGACCGCGAGGCCGAAGGCGATCCGGATGCCGTAGCCCTTGATGTACTTGGTGGCCACTGCGCCTACCTGGGCGCCCATGGCGGCGCCGACCAGCATGATCATGGCGGCGACCAGCTCAGTGCGTCCTTTGTAGGTGAAGGAGCCCGCACCGTAGAGACCGGAGATGGCAACCTCAAAAAGGTCGGTGCCGACGGCAACGTGGGTCGGGCAACCGATCATGTAAATCAGGGCGGGCATGCGGATCAAACCGCCGCCGATGCCGAGGATACCAGCGAGCCATCCGGTGAAAAAGCTGACGAAAATCGGCAGCCAGGCGCTGCAGTAAATGCCCGCAACTTCCAGATGAACCATTGGCGGGATCTTGATTTTATGGAGGGTCTTATGCCATTCAACGCCGGTGGCGAGGGCATCGACTGCTTCACCCCTGGCTGCTGCGGCTTTTTGCTTTTGAGCGCGTTTGGCGACATCGTGGAAGACCATCCAGGCGATGAAGGCCAGCAGGGCAATATAGATCCAGCGGACGACTTTTTCGACCGAGCCCAATCGCTCCAGCCACATGACCATCTGGGCGCCGGCTTCGAAACCGACAACCGTGCCCACCAGCATGATCATGCCGAGTTTGTAGTCAACGTTGCCGAACTTGCCGTGGCGCATGGTGGAAATCAGTGATTTGCCTGCCATGTGGGCAATGTCCGTACCAATGGCAAAGGCCATGGGGAAACCGAGGATATTCAGACCGGGGGTGACCATCCAGGCGCCGCCCATACCGAAAAAGCCGCCGATAATGCCGACGCCGACACCGAGGATGATGAGGCCGGGCCAGAAAATCTTAACGCCCGCAATGGGCATGAGTACATAAAGCCATTCCATGGGAATCTCCTTAGATTCGAATTAATGTTCAGCCAGTTCGCGATTTTTCAGGTCAATACCGATCCATCCCATGATGATGTCTGCTATGACGCCGAAAGCGACACCGGTCAACGGAATGAGGACGATGGTCAGGATAGTGAACTGCACATGGCTTTCATTGTACATGTTGGCCCACCAGGCCATGAGGCCGCCAAGAGTGCGGGTGTCCGCCACGATGATAATAGGTGCGCCACCGCCGCCCGCTGCCAGGGAGAGGCTCGGGGCTAACAGTATGAGTGTCAGAACTGCCCACCATAACCGCTGTAGTCGTTTCTTCATTTCCTTCCTCCTTGAGTTGTTTGGTTGCTATCGGCTTACTATCCCGGTTGTTCCAGTACCGAGTTGGTCATGAAAGAAAATCTGAGCGCGACAGAGGGGGAGTCTGGGCGCTCAGACCGGCTGGTTTTTTCTACATCGGGGGAGTGCGGTACCCGGTGAGAGAAAAAGGAGCTGTCTCGTTCCTACCAATTAGCGTGCCATTTTTTGTGCAAGAATATTTTTATAATTAAATTAGGGTATTGTTGGATTGATATTGCGCTTTATCGTGATTTTTGGTAGCGAACTAACATGTTTGCGTGATGAAACAAGGTGATTTTGCAAGGAGAAAAAGGCATGCGCTATTCGCACCCCCCCCTGACCAGCCCGATGATCCGGATCGAGAACTCCATTTATGCCTGGAGCATCGGCAAGTTTCTGATGCTGCTCGGCACCATGCTGGTGGGCGCCATCCTCACGGCCACGGTGATCCTCACCTATGCTCTTTTCTCGATGTACCTGGACAAGGCGTATTCAAGGAACGCCCAGATTCGTGCTCTCTCCCAGGCCCATGAAATCAATCAGTTGCTGGTTGCGGCCCGTTATGAGCTGGATTTCCTCACCCGCATGCCGCTGACGCCGGAGTCGATGGCCCGTCATCTCGAGGCGAAATCTTCCGAGGACCGGGTTCGCTATCGGGAAATCGCCTTTCAGGGACAGACCGCCAAGGAGCGCTTTGTTCTCGTCAACACTGGAACCGCCGTTGTTTCTGTCCCTCTCGAACAGACGCAAGGTGCGAAATTCGGTATTTTTTCCAGCCGGGATCAGTTGGCCGGCCAACCGGCGGGATATATCCAGATCAGTGAACCCATGGAGGTGGTCTACCCTTCCGTACATATCCAGGGCGCTATGAGCGCCCTCAGCATGCACGTCATTCGCCTCGTGACACCGGTTTATGACGACAATGCGACCTATAAGGGGCAATTGACCCTCTCGATTGATCTGCCGAACCTGCGCGATATTCTATCCTTGCATACCTCCGATCAATCCCCGCTTTTTCTTTCCCCGCAGGAAAACGAGCTCAAAAAAAGTTTCTTTTTTGATGCCGCAGGCTGGCTCCTTTTCCAATCGGAATCCTCAGAAAAGCGGAAAAACGAGCTGTCTGTTGATGGGCTGCGCACAGGATTGCAAGGAGATGTGGGACGTCCAGGGTTTGCTACCGCCTTTCGTCCCGGCGCAGTCCACGAGCTGTATTGGGCAATGATCTCGGACATCCAGGCCGGCAGGTCCGGCCAGACAATGATCACGCGACCGTTTATTACCCCCTCCGGTGACGACCGGACTCTGTACCTGAGTTATGTGCCGATCGTATTCGTGGAAAGTAACGATTCGAAGCGGATTATCGGCGGTATAGGGTGCGTCGACACCAGTTCGGTGTATATGGCCTCGACCGATAAGATCGCCAGCACCTTGGCCATTTGCTTAGGGGGGAGCTTGGTGCTGGTGTTATTAGCCATGTATTTTGCCAGTCGCCGTATCCGTCGGCCGCTGGAATTGCTGCTCGAAGCGGTCGAGGTCCGTGCCGGCGGAGACGACGCCACGCCCCTGGCCGTTGGACCGCTCTTTGTCGAAATCAATCAGTTTCAACGATCGATCAATATCTTGCTCATGCAGTTGCAGATTGCGCGCAGCGACACCCTGCTGCGCGAAGGCATCATGGAAGGTGACCGTATGGGGCAGCGTGTTGACCTGGAAAAAGAAATCCGAAAGAATCCCCTCCTCGAAGCAAGCTTGCTGGCCATGCCCCTCTACGGCATCGTTGGCGGTGGCCAGGCTGTCCGCAGCCTGCGCCAGCAGATTCACAAGGCCTCGCGCGTCCTCGCCGATGTTTTGATTGTCGGCGAGACCGGAACGGGTAAAGAACTGACCGCCGAGGCTATTCATTCGGTTAGTCACCGGACGAAGGGGCCGTTTATCTCCATCAACTGCGGTGCCTTGGACGAAAATCTGCTCATGGACGCCCTCTTCGGTCACGTTAAAGGCGCTTTTTCCGATGCCCAGTCCGACCGCAAAGGGGCCTTCGTCGCCGCTTCGGGGGGTACCCTTCACCTTGATGAAATCGGCAATGCCTCGCCCAAGGTGCAGCAGGCACTTCTCCGTGCCCTGTCGGTAAGGCGTATCCGCCCTCTGGGATCGGATCAGGATATAGCCTTCGATGCCCGGATCATCGCAGCCACGAATGTTGATCTGCTGCTCTTGGCCGCGAGGGGAGAGTTCCGTGAGGATCTGTATTACCGGTTGGCAGTGATCACCATCAACACGCCCTCCCTGCGTGAGCGAAAAGAGGATGTCCCCGTGCTGATTGACTACTTTCTCAGAGAAAACATAACCCGCACCGGGCATGCTCCTATTGGAATCAGCCGGGGCGCCCTGGAAAAGATGCAGAGTTATGACTGGCCCGGAAATATCCGCGAATTGCGCAACTGTATCACGCGCACCCTTGCCTTTGCTGAAGGCGATATTCTTTTAGCGGAGCACGTTCTTTTTGACGATAGAAGCGGCAATGGTTCGACAGGTTCAAGAAGAATTTTGGAGGGAGAGGCATCGGTCCCTCCGCTTTCTTTGCCGCCGCCGCCCCCCAATCCGATGACGGTTCCTAATCCCAAGCAGGATGGTGGCGAGCAGGAAAAACAGCGTTTAGACCAGGAGATGAATCCCCGTCAGCGCAAGGCATGGAAAATTATCGCTCGAAATGGGGAGGTCAGCCGGAGCGAATATCAGGTTGCCGTAGGCGACTCCATTTCCGTGCGCACCGCTCAGTACGATTTGCACGATCTCGTTGCCAAGGGGCTGCTGAAAAAATCGGGTCGCGGTCCTTCTTGTCGCTATCTGGTTGCTCAGTCCTACGTGGTCTGACAACGAGTTGGTGTGTGCAATTGTGCAAGATTATGTCCGGAATATTAATGTGCAATAGGCGGTCTTGCGGGGTTATTTTGCGCAATAATGGCGTTGCATTGGTTGGGGATTTGTACGTGGGACGTTGACCAGGAGGGGACAGATATTTGCTGCTTTGGCAATCGGTTGCGCAGAAGTTCGGATTATCAACTCCCAAACAGAAACCCTCTACGTGGGCGTTTCTTTTTAGGAATCCCTCTTCTTTGTTGGCCCAGCCTGCAGGCTCAACTCGCCAAGGTAGCGATCCACCGGGGCGTATTCGTCGGTGAAGGGAGCAATGCTGTCGCCAGGTGCCGTTAGCCGGTGGGAAAGCATCCGCTGCAGGGTCGGATCCTTGGGCACGTCGACTGGCGGTTTATTGCCTGCGGCAAGCACCATGTTCTGCCACAGTTGACGGTCAACGGGATCGATCACCGCAAAGGCTTCGACCGAGGCAAAGGCCGTGTTGAAGGTTGCATGCAGAGCCTTGTAGAAACGGCTTGAAACACCCTCGGGCGAGGCGAGAAGATTGACCAGAACCACGCCGTCCGGGTTGAGTGCGGCACGCATCAGCTGGATGGCCTCAACCGTGACCAGATGGAAGGGGATGGAATAGTGCGAGTTGAATACGTCGCAGAGGATGACGTCGTAGCGGTTGGTGACCTTTGTTAAAAAAGTGCGGGCATCCTCTTCGATGATGGTGAGCCGGGGGTGATCGGTTAAACCAAAATGGCTGCGGGCCAGGGCGGTGATGCCGGGGTCGAGTTCCACTACATCAATCTGCAGGTCAGGATACTGCGCTAGGGCGTATTTGGGAAAAGAGTAGCCTCCGCCGCCGAGCACCAGCATGCGGCGCGCGCCGGGACGGTAATATTCCACCAGGCGATAAAAACGGGTGTAGGGCAGAACCAACTCGGTGGCATTGTCGAGGTACATGGCTGATTGCCTGCCCTGGGGCCCGGTGACCATTTCTCGGGTCAGGCGGTCGCTGCCAGCCTCCTTGCCAGTATAGACGAGCACCCGGTTATACGGGGTGTCCCGGTCGATAAAACCTTGCTGCGCCAGCCAGTGATCCTGCTGGCGGCAGAAAAACACGGCCAGCACGAACAAGACAATCGATGCGCCTTTCAGCGGCCGGTTCGAGGGATCGGCCAGCCAGGAAGCCAGTGCCAGGAAGGCGGCGGTGATGAAGAGAATGGCAGTGCTGCCAACCCAGGCGATAAGGACAAAACCGGCGAGAAAGGTGCCGACAATGGAGCCAACGGTGGAAATCGCATAGAGGCTGCCCGCCGTCCGTCCGCCATGGTCGCGATCTTTCAGGCAAAGCCGCACAGCAAAAGGGGGTACCATGCCAAGCAGGATTGCCGCCGGTGCAAACAAGGCCACGGTGGCGGCGATGGCAACGGTGTGCAGGCTACCCGCGCCTAGAAGAAATTCGAGCACCCAGGTTTTCGACAAGCCGATGGCGGCGGTAGCCCAGGCGGAGAGGAGGACAATCCGTCCGAGGAGCCGGGGCTGAGGATGGCGATCCGCCAGGATGCCACCCCACCAGGCGCCAAGACTGAGACTGGCGAGGATGATGCCGATCAGGCTGGTCCAGACAACCAGGGAAGTGCCAAGGAAAGGGGCAAGAATGCGGGAGCCGGTCAGTTCGATGATCATCAGGGCGGCGCCGCAGAGAAAAATGCAGCAATGGAGCATGGTCGGTCCTCGTATGGGGGAGACATCCGTCATCAGACCGTTCGCCGTTTCCGGAAAACGAGCTACTGGGAGCAGGGGTACCGGAGAACGGCCAATTTATCCAGGAAAAAGAGCAGTTCATCCCGTGGAGCAACGGCAAACAGCGCGGATATAATCCTCCAAGCCTGTGCAAATTGGGTGACGAAAGGGAAGGGCCAAGAGTATTATCCGGCTGTCACTACAACCGCCGGGAGGAAGGGCAATGCATGATCAGGCAATAAAAATACTCGAGAAACAGCGGCAGGATCTGGTTGTCCGCGTCTTGAAAAAGCACGAGGAGATGGAAGCCAGCCGGTCGTTTACTGAACGCATCCTTGCCGGCATTTCCGAGTTGTTTCTGCTCATGGACCAGGATTTCTGGGTGATCCAGACCAACCGGGAGTTTCTCCAGCGTACCGGATTTACCTTGGATGACGACCGGCAGCTAACCCTTGAGGATCTCGTGGGGCCGGACAAAGCCGAGGCGATCCGTCAGGCCTTTGCCAAAGGGGAGTTCGCCGAGTTCGAGGCCCATCTCAAAACCGGCAAGGGTTCCGGCCTGCCGGTCAAGATGCGCGGTTCCACCCATGTCAATCCCAACGGGCTGGTGCTGCACATGTTGATCTGTTCCGATTGCAGTGAATTTTACGACCTGATGGAGCAGATGCAGGAGGGGCAGAAGCAGCTGATCCATTCCAGCCGGCTCGCCAGTTTGGGCGAAATGGCTGCCGGCGTAGGCCATGAGCTGACCCAGCCGCTGAACGCCATCTTGCTTTTTGCCCGCAACTGTCTCAAGGCCCTGGATGCACCGGGCGATCACACCGAGATGCTGCGGGAAAACCTGCAGATCATCATCGACCGGGTCAACAAGGCCTCCTCAATTATCAGTACCATGCGGAGTTTCGGCCGCAAGGTCGAGGAAGAACAGGCGCCGGTGGAGTTGAACGGGATCATCCGCAAGATCCTCAGTTTCCTCGAATCGCAGTTGCGCTTGAGCGAGATTTTTCTCGATTTGCGGTTGACCGAGCAGCCTTGTGAGGTCTTGGGGGTGGAGGTCCGGCTGGAGCAGGTCTTTCTCAATCTGGTGCAAAACGCCATCCAGGCCATGGGGCGAGTGGTTGTGCCCCGGTTGACGATCACCAGCCGCGTCACCAATTGCCTCAACCTGACCACCATGCAGACGGAACCCTATGTTCAGGTGACCGTGGCCGATAACGGCGAGGGCGTTCCCGAAGAGCTGCAGAAAAAGATTTTCGATCCCTTTTTCACCACCCGCGAGGTCGGCACCGGCATGGGGCTGGGGCTGTCGATCGTCGATCGGATTGTTCGCGGCTTTTCCGGCTACATCGAGTTGGAGAGCAAGCCGGGAAAAGGGGCCTGTTTTTCCGTCTACATTCCCCAGTATCGGCAGGATGCGACCCTGGGGCAGCAGCAGGGGGGGAAGGCATGAAGGTGCAACAACCACCGCCTCCGTCTGTACCGGAAATCCTCGTCGTTGACGATGACCTCTACCTGCTGGCGGCCATCAAGCAGACCCTGGTGCTCAACGGGTACGCGGCACGAACCTTCGGGAATCCGCTTGAGGCCCTGGCCAGTATCGATGGGCATACCTTTTCCGCGGTGCTGGCCGACATCCGCATGCCGGAGATGAACGGCATGGTTCTGCTGGAGCGGATTCTGGAGAAGGATGCCGATCTGCCGGTGATTCTGATCACCGGACACGGCGACATCAGCTTGGCGGTGGAGGCGGTCAAGAAAGGGGCCTACAATTTTCTCCAGAAGCCGGCGGACGAGGACATCATCCTGGCCACCCTGTCGCGGGCCATCGAGCGGCGGCTCTTGGTGTTGGAAAACCGCCGCCTGGAACAGCAGTTGACCGCCACCCGTGAGGGCCGCACCCGTTTTTATGGGTTGGTCGGCAGCCATCCTTCCATGCTCGGCCTCTATGCCCTGATCGAGACCATTGCCCATGAGTCCGATCCGGTGCTGATCATCGGCGAGACCGGCACCGGCAAGGAACTGGTGGCCCGGGCCCTCCATTCCATCAGTCGCCAGGATAAGGCGCCTTATGTGGCGGTTAATATGGGGGCGCTGCCCTCGGAGATGATCGAATCCGAACTCTTCGGCCATGAAAAGGGGGCCTTTACCGGCGCGATCCAGCGCAAAGTGGGCAAATTCGAATACGCTGGCGAGGGCACGCTCTTCCTCGACGAGATCTGTTCGATGCCGGGCCAGTTGCAGGCTAAACTGTTGCGTGTCCTGGAAGAACGGTCCTTTTCGCGGTTGGGCGGGAATGCCGCCATTCCCCTCAAGGCGCGGATCGTCGCCGCCACCAACCGTGACTTGCGGGCGGAGATCGACAAGGGCACCTTTCGCCAGGATCTCTATTTTCGCCTCAACGTCCTGCCGGTGTATCTGCCGCCGCTACGGGAGCGGCGGGAGGATATTCCTCTTCTGGTCGATTATTTCTGGAACGAATACTGCGATGGCCGGCCCAGCGAGACCCGCCCCTGTTCACCGGAATTGATCCGTCAGTTGATGCAGCAGGACTGGCCGGGCAATATCCGAGAGCTGCGCAATTTTGTCCGCCGCTACTGTGTCCTGGGTGCGCCCGGACTGGTGGGGGAAACGGCGGCGGTACCGGTGATGGGGCCAGAGATGGTCTGTCTGCCCTGGAAGGAGTACATGGAACAGCAGGAGCAACTGTATGTGGAGGAGGTGCTCCGCCGGGTCGGCGGGCAGGTGAGCGCGGCCCATCAGGTGATGGGCATCTCCCGGAAGAGTCTGTATGATAAGATCAACAAGTACGGGCTTGAACTGCACCAGTACCGGGAAAAGGACGAGACTGGGACCTGCTCCTGAAGGCCACACCGCAGCCGGCAGCAGGTCTTCGCAGTTCCCCACCTCGTTCCTCCCCCCGAAAGCGACCTGCAACAAGGGGTTTGAGGTCGCGTCCTGAGCTCGGTTTCCCTTGCCAAAAGAAAAGGACCGCCGCCGGTGTCACCAGGCCTTGGTGCTGAGGATAGAGCGAATTTTTGCCTCGGTCTCTTTTTCCACCAAGATGATTTTCCTGGCATGCGCCTTTTTGATCTTTTCGGTCAACACCTGGATATCCGCCGGTTTTTCCATCACGTCCGAGGCCCCCAGTTTCATCGCCTGCACCCCTTTCTCCACTGTGGCATGGCCGGTCAGGAGAATGATCTGGAGATCGGGATTGATGGCCTTGAGTTTTTCCAGGGTTTGCAGTCCATCCATTTCCGGCATCTGCAGATCGAGAATGATGGCATCATACGATCCGCTTGCCGCCAGGCCGAGGGCGTCCTTGGCCGAGGAGGTGGTGGTCACGTCGATGTCCCGGTTTTTCATCCGTTCGGACATGACTTCGAGAAAATCTTTTTCATCGTCAATCAACAATACTTTTTCGGACATGGCATTCTCCTTGGGTTTTGTTGTTGTTTATCGGTCAGTAGACAGTCAATCTTCCAGTTTTTTCGGAATCTTGAGCTGAAGAACGCTGGTGTCGATCTGCATTTTCGCCTGAAGTGCGGCCAACAGTGGCTGCCCCTCGCGTGCAACCCGTGCGCCGATTTCCGCGACCGGCAGATCGGTGCCAAAGCGCAGGCTGATCAGGATATCTGCGCCGGACTCCGCTACCGCAAATTCCACCGATTGGCTGCCCTCAGTGACGACAAAAAGATGTTTCAGGCAGAGCCACAACAGATTCTCCAGCTGAAACGGGCGCACCTCCATCTGGACCGGAGGTCCTGGCGCGATCGTCATGGTGACCCCTTTCATGGTAGCCAGCCGCGCCGCCAGGGCTGTGGTAAAATCGAAAATTTCGCGCACGTCAATGCTGGTCGCCGGTTCATGGGCACTGTGCGCGAAACGATTGAGCCTGCGGATGATATCGTCGGCCCGTTGCACCTGGCGCCGGATATTGCCCGACATGGTCTTCAACCGTTCGGGATCCAGGGGCCGCCCTTTTTCCATCAACAGCACCAGATCGCCGAGGAGGCCGCCATTTTCGTTGATGATGGCCAGGGCATTTTTGATTTCATGGGAGATCGAGGCCGTCATGTTGCCGAAAAAATGGAGCCCCAGGGTGTCGGCGGTGTCGTCTTCGTTATGCATCTGCAATTCCTCAGGACTGGGCGATTTCATTGAGTTTGGCCATGAGCACTTCGATCTGCACCGGTTTGATCAGGTAGTATTCCTTGCCGCTTTCCGCGGTGCAGGCTTTGAAATCCTCTTCCGATCCATGGCCGGTGAGAAAGATGAACTTCATTCCCGGTCGTCGGGCTTCAATCAGCCTTTTGAGTTCGAGCCCGTTCATCTCCGGCAGCCGGACATCGAGCAGGCCGATATCAAACGCCTCTTTTTCAACCGCCTCAAGCGCCGCCCGGTAGTCGGACACCCAGGTGGCGGCGATGCCCCGCATGTCGAGCCGTTCCGCCAGGGTTGAAACCAATTCCACTTCGTCGTCAACCAGTAACACGCGCATGAGTTTCTCCTTTCTCCGCATGGTATTCGAGCGGCAGGGTGATGATAAAGGTCGTCCCCTTGCCGACGATGCTTTCAATGTCAATCGAACCGCCGATTTCTTTGACCAGGCCATAGGTGATCGAGAGCCCCAGACCGGTGCCGCCGCTGCCGCTTTTGGTGGTGAAAAAGGGTTCGAAAATTTTCTTGATATTCTCCGTCGGAATGCCGCAGCCGGTGTCGCTGACCGTGGTAACAATCCGTTTGCCGGTGTCGTCCAGACGGCTGATGATGTCGAGCTTGCCGCCGTCCTTCATCGCGGCAAAGGCGTTGTTCACCAGGTTGATGAGCACCTGCTGCAGTTTGCCCCGGTCACTGAAAAATTCAGGGATCTCGTCGGGGATGTCGACGTTGATCGTGATGCTGCGGTACCCCGCTTCCTTGGTCTGGAATTCGAGGACATCCTCCACGACCCGCTTGAGGTTGACCTTCTGCACGCTGACCTGAATGTTGCGGGCAAAATTGAGCATCTGCCGGGTGATGGTCGCGCACCGCTCCACTGAACCAATGATCGAGTCCACCAGGTTGATGAGGCGGTGGTCGCTGGCGTATTCCTGGCGGAAGGTGAAGAGGTCCTTGATCAACCCGGCCTTCTCGTTGATGATCGCCAGCGGATTGTTGATCTCATGGGCAACGCCCGCCGACAGTCGGCCGATCGAGGCCATTTTGTTAGCGTATTCCACCTGATGCAGGGAGGCAAGCCGTTTCTGATCCGCCTGATAGATGCTGTTGACCAGGTAGGTGCAGATGCCGACCACCACCGCCACGATGGTGAGGACTGAACCGGCAAGAAAGAGCAGCAATTTAACCCCGGCAGCCTCCCAGGTCTGCATGAGATTGTCCTTTTGCTTGATCACCATGAGGATGAAAGGCGTGCCGGTGATGTAGGCGTAGCCGGTGAGGATGGCACGGCCCTGGCGGTCACGCCCTTCCACAACCTGGGTCCGGTCTGAAACGGGGGGAACATCCAGAGGGAATTTCTTCATGATGTCGCCGTAGAAGCGTGAAGGCGTCTGGATAACACCTTCGTGATTGATCAGGAAGGCATCGCCGTTGCCGCTGACCTCCATCTGGGAGAGGATGTTGTTGAGGCGATCGATATCGAGGCTGGCCCGCAGGACATAGTGCAGCCAGTCCAAGCCGAAGGGGTTGCTGTGGAGCACGGAAATGACGATATGCGGTGTGTTTCTGAACCCGAGAACCACATCGCTGATGTTGGAACGCATCGAGACGGTCTCATGATACGAATCGGTGTCGGAGTAGCTGAGGTTTTGGTACCATTGCTGCCGGCTGTAGTCCATCCCCTGTAACGGATAGGGTCCGGCGTAATTACGCTGGACACCGGTATGGTCGATAACGCCGAGATCGGACCAGACCCCCAGGCCGCTTTTCAGATTTTCCAGGAGTTGTTTGAGCCGTTGCTCATCGAGCAATTGGTCGTAGGTGTTGTCGAGGGTGAGAAAATTCAGCGCGAATTTCCGTTCATCGAAATAGGAGATCAGAGTGCGCCGGGTATTGGAAACCAGGCGGCTGGTTCGCAGCAACAGCTCGGATTCCAGGGCCTCCTTGCTGATGGTGTAATCAACGACCGCCAGGGTGAACAGCGGCAACAGGACAACGGCCAGGGTGGTGGCAATGGATTGCTTCCACAGCAACCTGAAGTTGAAGAGCGATTTGTACATGCCCGACAACTGATCGTGATGATCAAGAAATCGGGGTTTATAGCGTTTCAATGCATCATGCATGGCGTCCTCTCTCGTTGAAAAAGGTCGACTCTCCAGCCAAGGCTCTTTGATTCCTTGTTCCCGTTCAGATCGGGAAAGTGAGCACGGCTTACCTCTTTGGCACCGTTTCGGCAAGGATAATAGGCCGGGGCGGGCGCGGCAAACCGGAAGAGGTCTGCCGCGCCTGGTGGACGGGTGAGGGGGTCAGGCGCCTTTTTGCTGACGGCGCAGCATGATCTTCTCGTTGGCCTTTTTCATGGTCTCGCTGAGGATATCGATATCCACCGGCTTCTGCAGGTAGGCAAAGGCGCCCAGGCTCATGCAGGTTTCCCGGTCGGTTTCGTTGCCGTGGCCGGTGAGGATGATCACCTCAATTTCCGGCTGGGTTGCCTTGACCCGTTTGAGCACTTCCATGCCGTCGATACCCGGCATCTTCAGATCCAGGATCATGACGTCGGGTTCGTCCTCGCGCAGCATCTCCAGGGCCGATTCACCGTCATAAGCGACCGCCGAGCCCATGTCGCGGAGCAGCAGCCGCTCCGAGAGCGTCTGGACAAATTCGCGTTCGTCATCGACCAGCAGGACCCGTGACGGCGCCTGGAAATCAATTTTGCGGTAGATGTCCGCCTGATGAAAATTCTGCCCGACTTCAGTGGCCACTGATTGCACTCCTTCAATTTTGATGACGATCTCTTTGAGTTCCTGCTCCAGCCGGCTCAGCATCAGCACGTTCTTTTCAATGGTCAGGGTCACTGTTCCGTCCTTGGCGCTGACGCTGACCTCGTGGCCCTCCAGAGCGAGAGCCACCTGGACCCTGGCCTGGAGATGGAAATCGGCCAGGGCCGCAAGCGAAGCTTCATTCGGGGCGAGAACATCGGTATTGAGGTTGCGGACAATCAGATGGACGCTCTCGTCGGCCCCGATCTTGTCGGTGGGGATGACTATGTCGTAGAGGGCCGGATCCCAGGGATCGGACTTCCCGAGGAGCTGCAGAATCCAGGCCGCCTTGTCGTCGTCGTTTTTATGGATGGCCTTGAGCGGATCCTTTTCCGCGGAAGGCAGGGATTGCGCCACCTGCAACCGGTAGGTCATCTCCGCGATCAGGCAGATCCGCAGGATATGGGAAATCGAGGCAGGGACAAGGTGACAGCAGAACCCGGCCACCACCATGTTGCCCTCGGCCAGGATCTCGGCCACCGCCAACCGCAGATAGGCAACGGAGCGTTCCTTCTCGTGGGTGAAGGGATTGAACAGCGAAGTCTTGGAGGAAAAGGCCCGACTGATCCGGTCCGGCGCGATACCGGACAGTTTGCCCGCCAGGGCGACGATCTCGCTGTCGTTGACGAGCCGGTAGCCGGTCTTGGCGACCAGCTGCGGCACAATGAGTTCTTCATTGCAATAGAGTGCGTTAAAAACCGTAATCACGGACATGGGAATCCTCTCTTAGGGGTGGATGATCTCTGGTTTGGGGTATGCCCCCAGGGGGCAGATCTTCGATTCTTCTGCCGAATGTAAAGCCGGGTGAATCTGGCCCAAGGCCTCTTCCATGGTCGAGTAGACATGGTCGGCACCGATCTTGTTGAACAGATGGGTCCGGTCCAGCACCTTCATCACCGTGTCGTTGATGCCGCTGAAAGAAATGTCGATGCTCGCACTGCGTAATCTGCCGACCAGCAAAGATAATGTTTCTTCACCCGAGGCGTCAATATCATTGATACCGTTGGCGACAACCAGGACGTGGCGCAAAGTGGCCTTGCACAGCATCAGGTCGGAGATCTTGTCCTCGAGATAGCTGGCGTTAGCAAAGAAGAGCGGTCCTTCAAAGCGGATGATGGAGAGAAATTTGCACTCCTCAAGACCCTTGCTGACCGCGCAGACCAGGACCCTGTCCCGGTCCCTGGTGAGGGAACTGACCACCGGCCGCATGTTCTTGTAGAGGAAGACCAGCAGACAGAGGACCACACCCAGCATGATGCCCTTGTCGAGATGGGGCGCGAACCAGAGGGTGCAGAGAAACGAGAGAATCGAAATAAGACCATCGTACCACTGTGCCTTCCAGGCATGGAGAAAACCGGAAACGTTGATCAGGCCCATGACCGCCATCATGATGATGGCCGCGAGCACCGATTGCGGCAGGTGGTAGAGCAGGGGGGTGAAGAACAGGAGGGCAATAACCACGGTGAGACCGGTGAAGACACTGGCCATGCCGGTGGCCGCCCCGGCCTGGAGGTTGACCGCCGACCGGGAAAAGGAGCCGGACGCCGGGTAGCTCTTGCCAATGGCGCCGATGATGTTGGCCAGTCCCTGACCGATCAGCTCCTGGTTGGGGTCGATGCGCTGACCGGTTTTGCTGGCAATGGCCTTGGCAATGGAGATGGCTTCCATGAAACCCAGGAGCGAGATAATGGCGGCATAGGGAAAGAGATGAAGCATGACGCCCAGATCTACTTTGGGCATACCCAGGGCAGGCAAGCCCTTGGGCACCACGCCGATCACTTCGCCGCCGCCGTTCATCGGCAGGCTGTCGGTCTTAATCGCTTTGTTGCCCACCCGGATGCGCCAGGTGCGGCCATCGGTTTTGGCGCCTGCCGGCAGTTGGTCGGCCGGATAGTAGAGCACGCTGTTGTCGGCCTGAATGGCGGCCTTGAAGAGCAGCATCCGGATCTCTTCCCGATAGAGGTGCGCCTTGTCTTTGAGTTCCTCGATATTGGACTGGATGACCCGGTCGTCGTGCTCGGCGTCGAGGCGGGCAATGGCATTGTGGCCTTTTTTGGCCTCCTCGAGCATTTTGCTGGTCTTGGTTCGGGCCTCGGCCAGGGGCTGGATGCCGTTGGTGGCGGCATTAAAGGCGGTGATTTTTTCCAGTGCCGCCGGTGCAACCAGAGCCTTGCTGTCCACCGTGGTGTTGTGCTCAAAGCCGATCATCCAGGAGAGCAGGGTGGTAATGACCACCGCCACCAGCACGTTGGGCACCTTGGGGGCCATCCGCTTGAGGGCAATCATGATTGCCAGGGCCAGGGCGCCAATGGCGAAGGTCGGCCAGTGGGTATAATGAACGGCGGATTGGACCACGTTGACAATGGTCTCGTAGTGGTGCGGGGCGTTATCAACATTGACGCCGAACATCTTGGACAGCTGCGAGGTGGCAATGATGATGGCTGCGGCGTTGGTGAAGCCGTTGACCACCGGATGGGAGAGGAAATTAACCACCAGACCCAGGCGGAGGACGCCGAGAGCAAGCTGGAAGATACCGACCAGGAGGGAGAGGAGAATCGCAAAGGCGATGTAGCCTTCACTGCCGGCCGTGGCCAGCGGTTCAAGCGATGCGGCGGTCATCAGCGAAACCACGGCAACCGGTCCGGTGGCCAACTGGCGGCTCGAACCAAAGAGCGCCGCGACCATCGGCGGCAAAAAGGCGGCATAGAGCCCGTAATAGGCGGGCATGCCGGCCAGCTGCGCATAGGCCATGGACTGGGGAATCAGCACCAGGGCCACGGTCAGGCCGGCAATACCGTCCGCCTTAAACAGGGACAGGTTGTAACCGGAGAACCAGTCGAGGAAGGGAAAAATGCGTTTGATCATGCCGTTCGTTTCACCTCAGATCATCTAAAGGGTTAAAGAATTTTATTCGCGGGCATGGCCCGCTCCTACAATGTGCGACATAAGGGCTGTAGGAGCGGGCCATGCCCGCGATGTCAACTTATTGCGAAATCATCAAATGTAGAATGGAGACCGCCTCGTTGCGTCATCGTTTCCTGTTTTCCAGCATGCGCCGGCAGGAATCGATCAGTTCCTTATAAAGTGCCCCGACATCGTAAAGATTGTTCATCCGAAAGCGGACCATGCTGTCCACCATCGAGAACACGATCAGGGCGGATTTGCGGGCGGTAAGGGCAGGGTCGATGGAGCCGTCTTCCTGGCCGCCGGTGATGGCGCTTTCGAAAATGTCGACAAAGCAGTTGTAAATGGCCTCGAGGATGTCCCGGCACTCGGGGTTACTTTCCGCCAGCTCGTAGGGATAGCGCTGGTGGAGAATGGCAAACAGGTCTTCCCTGCTTTTGGCCATGTAGAGGTAAAAGGAGAGCGATTCTTCCACCATGTCCAGCCCGGTTTTTTCCGATTCCGCCTTCCGGTAGCGCTCGAACTCCGGCAGGATGCCTTCCTTCAAACTGCCGAGAATCGCCAGAAAAACCCCCTGCTTGCTTTTGAAATGGTAGAAAATGGTGCCCTCGGCGACGCCGGTCATTTTCGACAGCTCGCCCATGGCCGTGTCCTTGTAGCCCTTGCGCGAGAACAGATAGGTTGCTGTTTGGAGGATTGCGTCTTTTTTTGTCACGCCGGATTGACCTGTGAGTTTTTGCTTACAATTAGACTGAGTGCTCAGTCAGTTTCTTAAACGTTCACCGTTTGATCGTCAAGAAAAAAATGGCGGATGGCCTTTGCCTGGCGAGCGAACCGATGCCGGGCGCCCCGCAGGGCCCCTCAGGGTGCATTGTGCAACAATAAGAAACGTAACGAAACATTCGCTTGACAAGTAGTGTTCCATTATGTTTCTTATGCTTTCGCGGACAAGCTGTCAGCAGTATTTTTGAATCAACTGTTTAGAATTATTGATATAAACCACTGTTGTAAAAAATGGCCTTTGATTTGCAATGGCTCAAGCCATGGCGGACTGAATCCTCATTCAGCTGCCGAATCGCTGCCATCGCCCGGTTTTTCGCACGGTCGAATACTTTGGATCACAAGAGAAGGACGAAAAGGAGAAGCTATGGAGAAAGAAATGGAGGCCAGGGTTTTGCTCGTGGATGACGAGGAAGACTTTCTCGAAACACTGTCCAGCCGTCTCGAACTGCGGGGCCTGAAGGTCAGCGCTGTTACCAGCGGTGAGCAGGCCATCAGCGAAGCCAAGCAGCAGGAATATGATGCTATCGTTGTTGATCTGTCCATGCCCGGCATCGACGGTCTGGAAACCCTCAAGCGGATCAAGGCCGACAATCCCAACGCTGAAATCATCATGCTCACCGGTCACGCCTCGGTGCAGAGCGGGGTCGAGGCCATGAAGCTCGGTGCCGGTGATTTCCTGCAAAAACCGGTGGAACTCTCCGAACTGATGGCAAAAATCGGTGAGGCCAAGAACAAGAAAATGCTGGTACTGCAGAAACAGTCGCAGGAAGAAGTGCGTAAAATTCTCCAGAGCAAAAGCTGGTAACCGGGCTATCCCACAACAACCCCCTATGAGAAGGAGAAAGGCATGAGCAATCCTATGCCCGTTATTAAAGACCTCATTGTTCCTTTGGAGAATTTCCCGCACCTGGGCAGTGAAGAATCGGTGCACGAAGCCGTGGGCCAGTTGTTTTCCCACATCAACGGCGGCGGCAAGCTGCTCTACGATGAACTCATGGTGATCAACAGTCAGAGCCAGTATGTCGGCCGCCTCACCATCCAGGGTATCCTGACCTGCTATTTTCCGACCCTGTTCGATGGCGGCCAGAAGACCGTTTTTGCCGGCAAGAAGGAAAAATTCTCCGATCTGGCCATCCTCCTGGAGGACAGCTTCCAGACTGAGTGCAAGCGCCAGGGCGCCCTGCCGGTCAGCCAGTTCATGGCCCCGCCGCACAAGTCGATCAAGGCCGATATGCATCCGCTGCATGCCGCCGAAATCATGATGGCCGAGAACGAGACCTGCCTGCCGGTGGTCGAGAACCAGGCCCTGATCGGCGTTGTCCGCCTGATCGACATATTCCGGACGCTTGCCGGCAGCTGCTCGCTGTGAGCCCGTCCCCGAGACCCATTCACCGATACAAGGAAACCAAACCATGTCAGGTACCATTGTGAAAGAACTCCCGGACACCAAAGCCCCCTTCGACTGGAAGCGGGTGGCCTTCATTCTTGGCGGCCTCGCTCTTTTTGCCTTTATTTATTTCAGCCCGGCCTGGCCGGACGCCATTGACCCCAAAGGCGAGCATTTTGTCCTCAGCAAACAGGCCAAGGGCGCGCTGGCCGTCTTTGCCGTGGCCGCCACCTGGTGGATCTTCGAGGTGGTGCCGATCGGCGTTACCAGTCTCTTGATCGGCGCCCTCCAGGCCCTGTTTCTCATCCGCAAGCCGGCGGTGGCCTTCAAGGACTTCATGGACCCTTCGGTCCTCTTTATCTTCGGCTCGGTGGTCATCGGCATGGTCTTCACCAAGACCGGCCTCACCCGGCGGATCGCCTACAAGATGCTGTCGATCATCGGCGAGAAAACTTCGATGATCATGCTCGGTTGTTTTGTGATGACCGCGCTCCTGACCCATGTCATGGCCCACACCGCTGTCGCCGCCACCATGTTCCCCTTGCTGATGGCCATCTACGCGATGTACACCACCGAGACTAAACCCACCAATTTCGGCAAGTGTCTGTTTATGGGTATGGCCTATGTCGCCGGTGCCGGTTCGATCATCACCCTACTGGGTGCGGCTCGCGGTGCGGTAGCCCTGGCTTTTTACAAGGACATGATGAATGTCGACATCAGCTTCGGCACCCTGAGCTACTACATGTTTCCCCTGGGCTGGTTGATGGTCTTCCTCCTTTGGGGCTTTTTCATGGTCGTCTGTAAACCGGAAAAAAGCAGAATCCCCGGTCTCAAGGAAAAGGCCACCCGCATGTACAAAGAATTGGGCGGTCTGACCCGCGATGAGATCCTGGCCGCCACCATCATTTTCACCGCAGTTCTCGTTATTGCCCTCAAGAGCTTCATCCCGGCGCTGGACAGTCTGGACAAAACCGGTATCCTGTTGTGTTCGACCATCGCCTTCTTTGTCTTCAATATTCTCAAAATTGAGGATCTGGAAGATATTCCCTGGAACATCGTTCTCCTGTTCGCCGGAGCCATGTCGATCGGCTTCTGTCTGTGGGAGACCGGCGCGGCCAAGTGGCTGGCGGTCAACTGGCTGGTGCTGTTCCAGAAGGCCCCTGGTGTGGTCTTCATCCTTGGTATGTCGTTCTTTGTCCTGGTGATGACCAACTTCATCATGAACGTCGCCGCCATCGCGATCTCTTTGCCGGTGGCCCTGGTCATCGCCCCCTACCTCGGGGTGGCCGGTGAGGTCATCCTTTTCTCCGCCCTGGCCACCGCCGGTATGCCGTTCATTCTCCTGATCGGTGCGGCCCCCAATGCCATTGCCTACAACTCCAAACAGTTCACCCCCGGTGAATTCCTCAAGTTCGGTATTATGGCCAGCATCATGCTGATGGTGGTGCTGTATGTCTTTGTTGCCTTTGTCTGGCCGATGATGGGTATGGAGGTGTTTACGGCGGTGAAGTAACTGCCCGGCTCAGCTGTCATGCCTCCCTTTCGGAACATTTTTCCGGAAGGGAGGTTGTGGTGATACGGTCCTCCACAATTTTTTACACCCCTCAGCCCTCTCAAAAGAGGCCAGCAAAGGAGTTGTCATGTTAACCGCCCTGGTAGTTATTTTTATTTTGGCCTACGCGGCCATTGCCCTGGAGCACCCGCTCAAGGTCAATAAATCAGCCTCGGCCCTGATTGGCGCCGGTCTGCTCTGGACCATCTACGCCCTGGCCGGTCCGGATAATCATGCGGCTATCGAGAATCTCCACGAATCGGTAGCTTCCACCGCCCAGATCGTCTTTTTCCTCATGGGTGCCATGACCATTGTCGAGGTGGTCGATGCCCACAACGGTTTCTATGCCATCACCAGCCGGATCCAGACCACCAAGCTGAGCACACTGCTCTGGTTGGTCGGCTTCGTCACCTTCTTCCTCAGCGCTATCCTCGACAACCTGACCACCACCATTGTCATGATCTCGCTGATGAAGAAACTGCTCGACCGCCATGACGACCGGCTCTTCTTTGCCGGCATCATTGTTATCGCCGCCAATGCCGGCGGCGCCTGGAGCCCGATCGGTGACGTTACCACCACCATGCTGTGGATCGGCGGTCAGATTACCACCCTGGCTATCATGAAGGGAGTGTTCCTGCCCTCCATGGCTTGCCTGATTATCCCGCTAGCGATTACCAGCTATACCCTGCGGGGTCAGGAGGTGGTTTCACCGGCCTTTGTCGAGCGCCGCGCCGGACATGAGACCACCCCCTTTGAGCAGAATTTCATGTTCTTCATGGGCATGGGCACCTTGGTGGCCGTGCCGATTTTTAAATCCATCACCCATTTGCCGCCGTTCATGGGCATCCTCTTTGGTCTCGGCATTCTCTGGCTGGTCGGTGAAATGCTTCATCGCAACAAGGACGACGGCGAGTTCAAGGAACACCTCAGTCTGGTCAACGCCCTCCACCGGATCGACTTGAGCTGCATCGTTTTCTTCATCGGTATTCTCCTGGCGGTGGCCACCTTGGAGCATACCCATATCCTCACCTCGCTGGCCCAGTGGCTGACCGAAACCGTAGGCCGCACGGACGTCATCGTCACCCTGATCGGCCTGGCCAGCGCCGTGGTTGACAACGTGCCGCTGGTGGCTGCCTCCATGGGCATGTACGATATGGCCACCTACCCCCAGGACAGCTTTCTCTGGGAGTTCATGGCCTACTGCGCCGGTACCGGCGGTTCCATCTTGATCATCGGCTCCGCCGCTGGTGTGGCCGCCATGGGTCTGGAGAAGATTCATTTTTTCTGGTATGCCCGCAAGATCGGCCTGCTGGCAGCGGTTGGCTATTTCGCCGGTATTTTTGTCTATATCGTGCAGTATAAGATCTTCCACTGACCCCCACTGCCGCCTGAGGCGGCTTGCTGTACCCCCTTGTCGCCGCTTCCGGTTGAAT
>JBBQCO010000007.1:0-53017 GCA_038318785.1 Desulfobulbales bacterium
GAGGATCAAAACGATGAACATTTTGCCGCGCTGGCGGCCATGGAGAGGGAGTTGCGCACCTTCTGCACCGCCGATGGGCGCCCTTATCAACTCATCCCTTTGCCCTGGCCAAAACCCTGTTTCGATACCGCCGGCCAACGCCTGCCCGCCACTTATGCTAATTTTCTGATCATCAACGGTGCGGTGTTGGTGCCGACCTACCAGGATCCACAGGATGCGGTGGCTCTTCGGATCATCGGCCAAGTTTTTCCCGAACGCAGGATTCTAGGCATCGACTGCCTGCCCCTCATCGCCCAGCACGGTTCGCTCCACTGCGTGACCATGCAGATCCCCCAAGGAGTGCTGCCATGAACACCATCCGCGTTGGTCTGGTGCAGCAGTGTTGCACCAGCGACCGCCAGGAGAACATTGAGAAAAGTATTGCCGGCATCCGTGAAGCAAAAGCCCAGGGTGCCCGGTTGGTGGTCTTGCAGGAGTTGCACTGCGGCCCCTATTTTTGCCAGACCGAGGACACCGCCTGTTTTGATCTGGCTGAGCCGATTCCCGGCCCGGCCACCGAGGTGTTCGGAGCACTGGCCCGGGAACTGGGACTGGTCATTGTCACCTCGCTCTTTGAGCGGCGGGCGCCGGGTCTTTACCACAACACCGCCGTGGTGCTGGAGGCAGACGGCAGTATCGCCGGCCGGTATCGCAAAATGCACATTCCCGACGACCCCGGCTATTACGAGAAATTCTATTTTACCCCCGGCGATCTCGGCTTCACCCCGATTGCCACCTCGGTCGGTTGTCTCGGGGTGCTGATCTGCTGGGACCAATGGTACCCGGAGGCGGCCCGGCTGATGGCCATGGCCGGGGCCGAGATGCTGATTTATCCCACGGCCATCGGCTTTGATCCCGCCGATACACCGGAGGAGCAGGCACGCCAGCGCGAGGCCTGGGTGACCATCCAGCGCAGCCATGCCATCGCCAACGGCATCCCGGTGCTCAGTGTCAACCGGGTTGGCTTTGAGGCTGATCCTTCCGGGGTCGGATCCGGGTCTCAGTTCTGGGGCAACAGTTTCGCCGCCGGCTGCCAGGGCGAGTTGCTCGCCGTGGCTGGTAATGACCAGGAGCAGGTGCTGATGGTGGAGCTGGATCGACAGCGCAGCGAGAATATCCGCCGTATCTGGCCTTATCTGCGCGACCGGCGGATCGATGCCTACACCGACCTAATCCGCCGCTACCGGGATTAGGCTGCAAGCACTTGCCTGCACATTCGGCGCGGTGGAGGATCGCTGTATCCTTCACGCCATGGCCGCTGTCCTCACCGCTGATCTGGCGGTCTTTATCTGTTCGGCCAATAAAAGCAAAGGCGGCCCCAGTGTTCATCGCCGCATTCATTCCTTGGACAAGGCGATCCGTTTACCCTATAATTTGACGAATTGATTTTGGTTTCCCCTCACTCAATAACGCACACAAGGAGAAGAGTATGAAACGGTTTGTTGTTGCCGCCACTCTGGCCGCGGCCATGTTTGGTGGATCGTCCGCTTGGTCTGCGGATGCGGAAAAATGCAAGGACCACCCTTTGTTCACCCGGATGGCTCAATATGAAATCTACGGGTGCGCAACCACGGAATTTGATGCGGTTGCATTCCCCAGGCCTGAACTCAAGGAATGGAATAATCCGGAGGATTACTCGACCATTGAAGGCAAGATCCACGCCATCAGCTACAAACTCAAGGAAGGCGCCACACCGGCTAGTTCCCTGCAAATTATCCGCAACTTCCAGAACGCAGTGAAAAAAGACGGCGGCGCGGTACTGGGTGATTATGACGGCACCATTTTCCCCAATCTCCAACCGAATGCCATAAAGTATCTGGTCGAATCCCCTGGCGGCACCTCGTACGACCGCTACACCACCATGACCCTGAACAAGGGCGGCAGCGAATTCTGGATCTACCTCTGCGCCAGCGAAGACTATCAAGATTACATGCTGCTCATGGTCGAAAAGCAGGAGATGAAGCAGGAAATCAGCGTCAATGAGCTGGAAAAACAGCTCAACAAGGATGGCTTTATCACGTATTACATTAACTTCGATACCGGCAAGGCGACCATCAAGCAGGAAAGCGAGGGCAGTGTCAACCAGATAGCCGCTCTGCTCAAGGGCGTTCCCGCGCTCAAGGTGAGCATCGAGGGGCACACCGATAACATCGGCACCCCGGAGAGCAACATCAAACTCAGCGAAGACCGGGCCAAAGCGGTGATGGCCGCCGTGGTGACCAAAGGCATCGCCGCCGACCGGATGACCGCCGTGGGGCGTGGCCAGGGTGCACCTGTTGCCGACAACCGCAAAGAAGAAGGCCGGGCGTTGAACCGCAGGGTGGAAGTGGTCAAAAAATAGAGGGTCCACCGCGTCCAACGACCTTGAAACAACCATGGGCGGGGCGAAAACGTCCCGCTCTTTTATCAGTCTTGCTTCGTCCCCAAAACATATATGGAGCTGCATGAAGAACCGGTTGCTTCGACAGCGGGAGCCTCTCAACCCGATTGCCCGGCCGGAATGCCGTGCTCAAACCCACTGATATGACGCTTGAAACGATCCGTTGCCCCAAATGTTCCCATGAGCAGACCAACCAGGTGGAGTGCGAAGCCTGCGGTTTGCTGTTTCGCAAATTTGAACAGGCGCAGGAACGTGAGAGGGAAGAAATAAACGCCCAAAGCGAGCAATCAGGCTCTCAACCGGAACGATCCGGTTCTGCTATGAAAATCGGTTCGGTCTTGGCCCTGGTGGTGGTTACCGCCGCGCTCACCTATGTTCTCACCGCCGGCAATAGGCCTGAACCTGTGCCCCCTTCTCCTACGCAGTCTATCGAAACGGTGGTTGAGGAGAAAGTTGCCCCGGATACGGCCAAGCCAGCGCCGCAACGGATCGAACAAACCCCGGCAATCAGCGCCGCCAGTCCCATCGAACAAGCAAAGAACGGCACCGTGGCCATTGAGACACCTTGGGGCAAAGGCTCGGGTTTTTTTATTACCGATTCCTCCATCGTCACCAATAAACATGTGGTCGAGCCGGACCGTGGCCAGGTGGACGAAATTCGCCACAAGATCACCACCGGCCGGCAACTGATTACCCTTGAACAGCAAAATATCGCGGAACTGCGCAACCGTCTAAAACAGATGAACGACAGCCCGACCCGCCGCCAGTTGGTGATCATTCTTCAGGAGAAAGAGAAGCAGCTGGCCCAGATTCTGCCAACTCAGGAGGAGGCAGAAGCACGGCTCAAGGAAATAGAAAAACCGAGATCGACCGGGGATATCAAGATTTATCTCGCCGACGGCAGCGAGTACGCCGCTCAATCCTCGCAAGTCAGCACCAAGCGGGACTTGGCATTGCTGTCGCTTTATTCGGCCAAGGCGGTGGTGCTCAAACCCGCAGTCAAAAACAGCGTTTTGCAGCAAGGCGACAAGGTTTACACCATCGGCAACCCGGTAGGGCTCCGCAACACAGTGACCTCCGGCATCTTTTCCGGTTATCGCCAACATAAAGACACCGGCGAGGTCATGCTCCAGACCGACGCACCGATTAATCCCGGCAACAGCGGAGGTCCCTTGATTGACGAGCGCGGACGGGTGCACGGCGTCAATACCATGATCATCCAGAATACCCAGGGCATCGGTTTTGCCATCCCCATCCAGGCGGTATTCGAGGAGTTTTCGATCACTCCGCCAACAGGGCAGTAAAATGCGGCGGGTACTTGCTCCGGCGAATCCGAGCGAGTCGTCCACTCTTTTGGGGCAGAGATGAACAGCAATAAGAGAGAGATGGAGTGTCGTTGAAGAATGTTACACGAAATAGACTCTGTTCAATCACTGGTATAAGGTTTATGTTCTAAACATAAGTGATTCATTCCAGTAGAAAATAATGGGAGTTGGGCAGCTTTTCCCAGCGCCTGCAACCTAGAGGATGTGATCGTTCATGCAACTGGCTTTTGCCGCGCAGATGCGCGAACTCGACCGAAGAACCATTGAAGATATCGGCATACCCGGCATGGTCCTGATGGAAAATGCCGGCCGGGGCACGGTCGATCTGATGGAAAAAATCTTTGGACAGGTAGCGGGAAAGACGGTGTGTATCTTCGCCGGACCCGGCAATAACGGCGGCGACGGTCTGGTTGTTGCCCGAACGGTGCACGGCCTGGGTGCCTATCCTTTCGTTTTTTTTCTGCTCGATCCGGAACAACTCAAAGGCGATGCCGCTCAGAACTTCGCCATTCTCAAGCGGTTGCATATTCCCTTTCAGGTCCTTGATTATGCAGAAAAAATGCTAACCTTGGTCGACACTGTTCTCACCTTGAACCGGATCCATCCTATCCACTGCCTGGTCGACGCTCTTTTTGGCACCGGCCTGGAGCGAGAGGTGGAGGGGCATTTTCTCGATGTGATCAACTGCCTCAACATTCTCCGAGAACGCCACCGACTGCCGGTGGTCAGCGCCGACATCCCTTCGGGTCTCAGCAGTGACAATGGCGCTGTCCTAGGAGGCGCGGTTCAGGCAGATCTCACCGTGACCTACGGCCTCCCCAAACCCGGCCATTTCCACCACGGTGGTCCCTGCATTGGCCGTCTTGAGCGGATTGACATCGGCATCCCCGCCAAGGTGGTCGCCCTGATGAAACTAGACGGTTCGGTGCTGGACGGCGGCATTACCGGCCGGTTGCCGCAACGGGCCAAGGTAGCGCACAAGGGGGCAAACGGTCACCTCCTCATCCTCGCCGGCTCCGAGGGTAAAACCGGCGCAGCCCTGCTCTGCGGCCGGGGCGCTCTGCAAAGCGGCGCAGGCTTGGTGAGCTTTGCGGTACCAAGGGATCTCAACCCGATTTTCGAAATTGCCCTCGCCGAATCCATGTCCGTTCCCCTGATCACCTCCCGCGGATTTTTCAACATTGCTGATTATGAGCAGATCGTAAGCCTTGCCAAGGGAAAAGACGGTCTAGTACTCGGCCCTGGCATCGGCCTTGAGAAGGCGACGGAGCAGCTGGTGCTTCGCCTCTATAGCGAAAACAGCACTCCGCAGGTGGTGGACGCCGACGCCTTGAACATCCTCGCTGGGCATCCGGACATTCTCCGCAAACCAGCGGGTCCGAGAATCTTCACCCCCCATCCGGGAGAGATGGCCCGTCTGCTCGGCTCAACCATCGAGCAGGTTCAGGCGGATCGGCTGAAAGCGGCCCAATGGCTCAACGCGGAGGCCAACGCCGATTGGCCGTCGATGATTACCGTGCTCAAGGGGGCGGGGACCGTGGTGGCCGCAGCAAGCGGTCCCTGGGCTATCAATACCACCGGTAATCCAGGCATGGGGACCGGCGGCATGGGCGATGTGTTGGCGGGTATTATCGGGGGTTTTCTGGTCCAGGGGCACGATCCCTGGAATGCCGCCTGCCTCGGGGTCTACCTCCATGGCCTGGCAGCTGATCAGATCGCCGCTACCCAGCCTTACGGCTTCACCGCCTCGGAAGTTGCGCAGAGCCTGCCACACGTGGTCGGAACCTTTATCATACATCCCAACAAGGAGAGATTATGCTCACAGCACAAGATATCATGACGCACGAGGTGGTTACGGTCAATGAAAACGCCACGGTGCGGGAACTGGCCGCACTCCTGCTTTCCCGCAGCATCAGCGGCGCCCCGGTGGTTGATGACGCGGGTAAGGTGATTGGCGTGGTCACCGAAAGTGATCTTATTTTCCAAAACAAGAAGGTGCACCTGCCCGCAGCCTTTGCCATCCTCGATGCCTTTGTCTTTCTGGAGCGTCCGGAAAAGATGGAGCAGGAACTCAAAAAGATGGCAGGGTCCAGGGTCGGCGACATCTGTTCGCGCAAATTGGTGGCGGTGACTCCGGAAACGGAGTTGGAGGAACTGGCGACTCTGATGGCCGAGAAGAAGATCCACACTCTGCCGGTCATGGCGGCAGGGAACTTGGTGGGCGTTATCGGCAAGTCAGATATTATCCGGACGATTGCCCAGGGATTGTAGCGCTAAACGTTGTAAAGCTGCCAGCAGTTGCGGCCTTTTTTCTTGGCCTCGTACATAGCGATGTCAGCGTGGCGGAGCATGGTCTCGGCATCGTCGCAGTCTTGGGGAAAGACCGAAATGCCGATGCTGGCACCAATGAAACAGATGTGATCGCCCGCCTCGATCGGCTCATTGAGTGACTCGATTACCTTCTGCGCCACCAGGGTGGCACCTTCCAAGGTTTCGGTGCTCTCTAGGAGGATGACGAATTCGTCGCCGCCCAACCGGCAAACCGAATCCGAGGTCCGCAGAACGCTGCGTAAACGTTCAGCTACCTGCACTAAAACAATGTCGCCAACCCCGTGTCCGAACTGGTCGTTGATTGGTTTGAACCGATCCAGATCGATGAACAGCAGGCAGAGAATACGACCGTAGCGTTTGGACAGGGAAATGGCTTGGGGCAGGCGCCGCCGGAAATAGTTGCGATTGGGCAGGTTGGTGAGCGGATCGTGGTTGGCCATGTAGCGGATGAGTTCGGCTGCCTCCTGCCGCTCGGTGACGTCTTGAAAAACCAGAACACCACCAACGAGCCGCTGCCCCTGGCGAATTGGGGTTGAACGAAAATCCACCGGAAAACTGGTGCCGTCCTTGCGCAGCATCCGGGCCTCATCAAAACAGGTCGTGGCATTGATGTTGGGTTGGGCGAAGAAGGGACAGCAATCCTCGGAAAACTCCTCGCCGCCGGGCAGGGTGATTCTGAAAACCTTCCGGCAATCTCTCCCTTTTACCTCCTCGTTCTCGTACCCCAGCATGTTCAATGCGGCTGGGTTGATGTAGCTGATGCGACCGGCGTCATCGACACCACAGATGCCGTTGGCGGCGGCGTCAAGAATCATCTCGTAGTTGCCCGACAGCAGTTCCAATTCTTGCTTGGCCCGGTGTGACCCCAGGATATAGCGGATACGATTTTTCAGCACCGGCCAGCGCAGGGGCTTACGGATGTAATCGACGGCGCCGGCGTTGTAGGAACGCTCTATGCTTTTTTCGTCATCCAGCGCCGTTACCATCAGCACCGGTGGAGGATCGGCCATGGAGGAGCGAATATGTTCGCAGACCCCTAGCCCATCGATGCCCGGCATGGCAATATCGAGAATAACCAGATCAAACGACCGCTCCGCCAGCCTTTCCAAGGCCGCATGCCCATCTTCCGCCTCGATCACCGCATAGCCCTCACTCTCCAGAAATTGGCGCATGAGCATGCGGATGACTTCGTCGTCATCGACAATCAGAATGTCCGGGGGGGAACCTGCCAGTAAAGATACCGTCATAACCAGAAAGAGGGGGGAAGAGGGAAAATGTCGTAACCGCCTTTGTCTATTGTATGAAAGACAGCGAGTTAATCAAGCTGTTCAGCAAAAAAATGTTTCACCCGGGCCACAGCCTGGACGATTTGGGTAAAAATCCGGTCAATTTGCTGGATATTACCGCTCTTGCCCATGTGTTCCGCCAAAAGGCAGAGCTGGGCCAGGTCCTCTGCCCCGAACTGGCTGCTGCTTCCTTTCATGGTATGCGCCACCTTGTTGATGGCCTCGGCGTCCCTGGCCTGCACTGCCCGATCCAACTCGGTGACACGCCGATCCAACGAACGAAGAAAAACACCAATCACGGGGGTGATGTTGCCGACATGCTCCCGCAAGCGCTGCAAGACCGCCGTATTGACAGCGACCTGGATCCCTGTCAATCCCCCCTCGAGCTCTTTTCTGGCGAGCGATTTGGGAACAATGGACGGCCGCAGTTCCGGCAGCCAATGAGAGAGAACTGCTTGCAGTTTGTTGAAGTCCAGCGGTTTGATCAGGTAGTCGACCATGCCCACCTCTTGGCACCGTTTTTGGGCCGCAAGGGTGGCATCGGCAGTGAGGGCAACAATGGGGGGCGCTTTCCGCTGATTGCTGGCAGCTTCTTCCTGGATGGCCAAAGTCGCGGCAAAACCGTCGACCACCGGCATCTGGCAGTCCATGAAAATTAAGTTAAACCGGTTCGTCCGGCATAGATCGACAGCCTCTTGTCCATCGCAGGCCATCATGATTTCATCGCCGGCATGGCGAAAGGTCTCAGCCATGACGATCCGGTTGGTTTCCTCGTCATCGACAATCAATAGGCGAAGAGTTTTCTCCCCCCCGGAGGAGGCAAGTGCGTCGATCTCGCCAAAAACCGGAAGGTGCTCCTCTGGTCCGATCTGCGCCGGTGCTGCCTTGGATGCAGCAAAGCGTTGAACTGCTGGTAAAGGCACGGTGAACCAGAAAGTGGCCCCTTTGCTCTTGTCTGAACGGACACCAAGCTCACCATCCATAAGTTTGATCAGTCGGGCGCAGATCGAAAGCCCCAGGCCGCTGCCGCCGTACCGGCGGGTGGTGGAGCTGTCGACCTGGGTAAAAGGTTGAAAAAGCTTTCCTATCGATTCGGAGGGTATTCCCACTCCCGAATCCTCGACCTCGAATCTGAGCAAGGGAACTTTGCCGTCCGATTCTTCTTTGCTCACCCGCAGGGAGATCGTCCCCTGTTCCGTGAATTTGACGGCATTGCCGAGCAGATTCACCAGTACCTGGCGCAGGCGATACGCATCACCCCGATATTGCGGGGATAAGGTCGGATCAATTTCGGCGGTGACGTTCAATCCTTTGCGCTTACCGGTCACCTGATACAGAGAGATCAACTGGTCGAGCAAGGTCCGCAGGTCAAACGGCTCAATGTCCAACACCATCTTGTCTGCCTCGATCTTGCTGAAATCGAGCAGGTTGTTGATCAGCGTGAGGAGACTGGTCGCCGAGGTCCTAATAAGCTGGGCAAAATGCATCTGCCTGGGTTGCAGTTCGGTATCGAGCAACAGTTCGCTGATGCCGATGACTCCATTCATCGGGGTGCGGATCTCATGGCTGATCATGGCGAGGAAGTCGGACTTGGCCTGATTGGCGGAGTCGGCCTGCCGGGCTTTTTGCCGCAATTTCCGGTTTTCTCGATCCAGCCGCTGCACTTCGGCTTCGAGTTCGGTAATTCGTGTCTGAAGAGGCGTCAGCTGATCCATATCTCAGGAGAAAAGGGAGAGTTGTCGGTGGGCCGGTTTTCGTTTTGCCGCCGGCCGGGATTCAGGCGGGGGCGAAAAAGAGGCCAGTGGTAATTCGGCCAGCATGGGTGAGGGCTGCCGGTTTTCAACTCGACCACCGAAGACGGAGCGTGAGTGACACCAGGTGAGGTAGAGCATGGCGATGGCCCGGGTGATGCCCACATACAGCAGCCTGCGCTCTTCTTCAAGATGCTCAGCGTATGCAGCGGGGGCAAGCGGGAGTCGCGGCGTCAGCGGTACAAGATCCTCTTCCAATCCGGCGATAAACACCACGGCAAACTCGAGCCCTTTGGCGGCATGCAGGGTGGAAAGGGTTACCGCCTCGGCCCGCGCATCGTAGAGCACGGCATCACTAAATTTTTCGAGATGGGCGGCAAAGGCCGGAAGCGAACGATCAAAGGTCAGGGCCAGGTCACGCAAGCACACCAGATGGGAATCCTGGGGATCAAGCCGGTAAGCGTCGATGAGGGCGCGTAAAACCGCTTCCACCGGCTGCTCTTGGGCAAGTGTCCGCATCCGCGCATACAGAGAATGAAATTGTTCAAGGGCCGCGCCGGGGGGGCCTTCCAGTGCAATCGAGTCAAGCAACACCTCGCTGCCTCCATGGGCGGATCGATGCAGTTGTGACTGCACCTTCCACAGGGAAGTATTGCCGATTCCCTGCTCCCGGCCCAGGAGAAAGAGGACGTGACTGGTTTCTGCCAGTCCGGCGAGCAACAGTATCCAAGAATAGAGCAAGCGGCAATCGCCCTTGGTGTAAAAGGCCTCAAGATCAACCAACTGAAAGGGGATGCCACGTTCGGTGAGCACTTTACCGATGGCCGCAGCCTGGCGGGAGGTCCGGTAAAGAACGCCGATATCGCGGAAGGAAACGGTGCCTGTTCCCGTGTGATCAAACCGGTCCAGACTGCGATGCGAGGTCCCGCCCAGTTGCAATTCGATCTGGTCGGCGATGAAGGCCGCTTCCCGTTCAGGGTCGGCACATTCTTGCCGATGCATTTTTCCGGGCAAGGTAGCGCAGGGGTGCATTGCCGCGACTGGCAGGGGATGGGGATTATGGCTGATGAGTTGTTCCGCAGCACGAAGGATGGTCGTTCCGCTGCGGTAGTTGCGGACCAGTTGATGCACCTCGGGCTGCAACTCGCGGATAAACGTATGAAACCATTTCGGGTCCGATCCGCGGAACCCGTAGATCGCCTGATCGGGATCGCCGATGACAAAAACGGTCGATGTTTTCGCCAGCAGGGTGACCAATGTATACTGAGCCTCGTTGACATCCTGAAACTCATCGACAAAAAGGTGGCCGGTGGCGGTGCGCACGGTGTCCGCTGCCTCGCCGCCCCCCTGCAGCAGTTGCACGGTGCGCGGCACCACGGCCTCGATGTCGATCAAAGAGCGCTTCGCCAGGGCCTGCAGATAACGGCTTGCCTCGGTCGAGAACGCCGGATTATGGGGCTGCCGTACTAGAAGGGTGAGCTGACGTGATAAGTCGGTGCGTTCCTGTTCCTTCCAATCGGGGTGCAATTCAGTGAGGATAGCGGCCCGTTCCTCGGGACCGGCTACCCCCAGGTCGGGTTGCAAACGCCGCAACTGGGTCAGGCAATAGCCGTGAAAGGTGGCAACCGTCACCGGCGAGCCGCTTGCCGATGCTGCCTGCAGCCGCTCCCGCACTTCCGACGCCGCCTTGTTGGTAAAGGTAATAACCGTGCAGGGCAGGGGGGAAAGAGACGCTCTCCGTTGCACCCGGCTGACCAGGGTGTGGGTCTTGCCGGTACCCGGTCCGGCCTGCACCAGGATCAGGGGAGCCTCGCTGGTCACTATCCTTTGTTGCTCGCTGTTGAGGTCCTTGATCGGTGTGACCGGCAAGGTCGTGCTACTACCCGGAGATTCGAGCCGACTTCTCCCCTTGTTTTTTTGACGCGTTTTCCCCGCAACCGGTCCGAAAAGGCTGCCCTGGCCGCAGAGGCTGGCGCGTTCGCCCTCGGAAAAAACGGTGATAACTCCGAACTCACCGTCATAGCCGGCACGGCGAATGACCCGGTTGTTGCGGACCCGGTCGATCGCTTCGGCCAGCAGGGCAAAGCCTTTGGCCCTGATTGCCTCGACCGGCGTATCGAGGAGCAGGCCGAATTCGGAGCCAAAGGCGTTGATCAGCCGGACATAGCCCTCCACCGCTTTTTTGGTTGCCGGGCCACAATCGAGCAGCTCAGCGACGATTTCCTGCAGGGGAATGAGGCTGTGGACCTGGGGACTGCCGGCGGGATAGACCGGTTCGGTCCGGTCAGCTAACTCCATCACCCGATGCAGTACCCCGATGGTCAGGGGCTTGCCGCAGACGGGGCAGAGACCGCTTACTTTTCGGGTTTCCGTTGGCTCCAGGCAGACCGCGCATTTTCGGTGGCCATCGCAGTGGTATTTGCCTTCCTCAGGGAAAAACTCGACGGTGGCGGTAAAAACCTGCTCACCAGCGGCATTGATCGGGGAGCGGAGAGCCTCGCGGAGAGAAAAATAATCGAATCCGGTGGCAAAAAGATTGGCTTCGCGTCCCAGTTTACCCGGGGAATGGCAATCCGAGTTGGAAATCAGGGTGAACCGGTCCAGACCTGAAATCAGCCGGTTCATCTCAGGGTCGGAGGAGAGGCCGGTTTCCAGGGCAAAGATGTGCTCGCTGAGATCGCCAAAACACTCTTCAATGCGGTCGAACCCCGATTTGGAGCCGAACAGGGAAAACCAGGGCGTCCAGATGTGGGCAGGGACCAGAAAGCCGTGGGGCGCCTTTTCCAGAAGAATTTCGAGGAGGTCGCGCGAATCGAGGCCGAGAATCGGCCGGCCGTCGGAGGCTATGTTGCCGAGGGTGGCCAGGGTGGCGTTGATCTGCCGGACCGACTCGAAATCAGGGGCATAGAGCAGGTTGTGGACCTTGCGGACCTGGCCGCCCCGTTTGTAGATGGAGCTGATTTCAGCGCTGAGAATAAAACGGATGGACTCGGGGGGGATGGCGGGCTGCATCCCTGGGGGCAGCACATCGCGAAAGTCACGACCGGGTACGGCTTTCAGCCGGAAAAAACCGGGTTCGGCGGGTTCAAGGCAGTCATGGAGGTGGGCAAACCAGCCAGGGTGGGTGAAGTCGCCGGTCCCCACCACCCCAATACCCTTGACCGCCGCCCAGGCCGCCAAACCATACAGATGGCTGGCTTTGCTCGTAGCCCGGGAATAGTGGGAATGGATGTGGAGATCGGCAATGTAGTTCACAAGGGGGCCCGCCAACCGTAGAGATGATGCTGTTTGATGTAGGCCAACACCGCCGGGGGCAGCATGGCCGGAACCTTGCCCTGGGCCAGTTCCTCTCTGATCGAGGACGAGGAAACCGGCAGTTCGATATCGTCTAGATACTCCACCGCCCGCCCGCCCTTGCCGATCCACAAGCCTAGCTGCGCGTTGAATGTGTAAGAGGCATCTAGCGATTCAAGTGCCCTGCCAACCTTATCCGGGGTGATCCTATCCCGATTGACCACAATCAGATTGACCAGGGCAAGGAGCTCGTCAATCCGGTGCCAATGGGGCAGGTCAAGGAGCGAGTCGGCGCCGATGATCAAAAAAAAGCGGTGCCCAGCCTGGGACTTGATCAATGCCTCCACCGTATGGATGGTGTAGGAGGGAAGCGGCAGGTTTTTTTCAATGCACGAGCACCGCAGGCGTCCCCTATCATCAGGGCAATCGCCCAGGGCCGCTTCGATCATGGTTACCCGATGGACAAAGGAGACTGCTGGCTGTCGCTTATGCGGCGGGAGGGCCGCTGGTATGAACAGCAACCGATCGAGCCGGCAACGGTCGAGCACATGGCGAGCCAAATCAAGATGCCCTTGGTGGACGGGATCAAAGGTGCCGCCGAACAGGCCGACGGCATGGCCTTTTTCAGACACAGACACGCTTCAGGCGCGGGTCTCACCCGCACCATAGACAATGAATTTTTTGGTGGTCAGTTCTTTTAAGCCCATGGGGCCATAGGCATGCAGTTTGGTGGTGGAGATGCCGATTTCCGCCCCCAGGCCGAACTGGCCGCCGTCATTGAAACGAGTCGAGGCATTGACCATCACCGCCGAGGCGTCCACCTCCCGGAGGAAACGCTGGCTGCGCTCGTATGAGCGGGTGAGAATAATTTCGGTATGTTTGGAACCGTAGCGGTCAATGTAGTCCATGGCCTCATCGATCCCGGCCACCACCTTGACCACCATGGCCAGATCAAGAAACTCGGTGCCCCAGTCGCTCTCCGCCGCCGGTTCGATCATCTCATCGCCGAGCAGGCAACTGCTGGGGCAGCCAAGCAGACGCACCCCTTCTTTCTTGAGGGCTTGGGCCACTTTAGGGAGGAACTCGGCGGCGATCTCCCGGTGGACCAGCAGCCCTTCCAGGGCATTGCAGGCGCTGGGCCGCTGCACCTTGGCGTTGAGGATGACCGGAATGGCCATGTCCTGATCGGCATCCTGGTCGACAAAACAATGACAAACGCCCTTATAGTGCTTGAGCACCGGGATGCGTGACTTCTCGGTCACCGCCCGAATCAAACCTTCTCCGCCGCGCGGGATCACCAGATCGATATAGGCCTCCTGCTGCAACAGGCAATCGATCCCTTCCCGGTCGGTAAAGGCCAGCACCTGGACGATGGCGGGGTCTGCCTTGTGCTTGACCAAAACATCCTGCAGAATCTTGGCTAAAACCAGATTGGAACGCAGGGCCTCTGAGCCGCCGCGAAGGATGACCGCGTTGCCTGCCTTGAGGCAGAGAGCAGCGGAATCGATAGTCACGTTGGGGCGGGACTCGAAAATCATCAGGATGACGCCGAGCGGCACCCGCATACGGCCCACAGTGATACCGCTGGGGCGGCGGCGCATCTCGCTGATCTCGCCCACCGGATCTTCCAGGGCGGCCACTTCGCGCAACCCCTGTACCATTTCGCCAATGACCTTTTCGGTGATCTCTAAACGATTGAGCATGGCGGCGGAGAGGCCTTTCTTTGCCGCATCGACCAGGTCCTTGGCGTTTTCGCTGATGATCACCTGCTGCTGGGCAACCAGTGCCTCGGCAACATCGAGGAGCATCAGGTTCTTTACCAAGGCGGGCAGGGCGCCGATGCTGCGAGTGGCGGCCTTGGCCTTTTTCACCATATCCAGGACTGTTGCTTCGATCTGTGCAAGTTCCATTAAGCTATTCTCCAAATCATGAAACCGTTTCGCTGAAAAACAAGTTCCCCACAACTATCTGTCATCTATCTTGATTAATTTCAAATCGATTAGAACAGGTAGTGCATTCATAAGTGTGCGTGTATTCGGGCACGGTTCTGTCGCGACGATTACATTTTGAACGCATTTCATTTCTAGGGATGTTACGAAGCGATTTTTTGCACACTGGACAAAACTGTATATCAGGTTGTGGACCAGATTTGTTCGCCATTGTTCCCCCACTATGGTTGAAGCCTCAACACTATGACGCGAAGCACCTTGCTTGTAAAGTGACTTTATAACAGACCGTCCCGACCCATGACCACAAGGTTGTCGCGGTGAATAACCTCATCGCTGTCCTTGCAGCCGAGAACGGCGGCGATTTCATGGGTCTTTTTTCCTTTAATTAGATCAATGTCGGCGGCAGGGTAATTGCTTAGGCCAGCGGCGATCATCGTGCCGCTGCGATCCAGGCAGTGAACCGGTGCGCCGACGGCAAAGCTGCCCCGCACCTCGACAATACCGGAGGGCAGGAGGCTTTTACCCTGCTCGACCAAGGCGCGGCGGGCACCATCATCAACCACTAAAAATCCCTGTGGCTTCAACACATAGGCGATCCAGTGTTTGCGCCGGTTGATCTTGCCCTTGCCGGGGAGAAAAAAGGTGCCGACCAGTTCGCCACTGAACAGAGTTTGCAGAATTTCGGGGTGCCGGCCCGGCCCAATGAAGGAGCAGCCGCCGCAGGCCGCCACCATTTTGGCGGCTCGAATCTTGGCCATCATACCGCCGGTGCCGAGCAGACTGGTGGAATGGCCCGCCATGCGTTCAATCTCTTTGGTGATGCTGGCAACGGTGTAGATCGGCCGGGCGGAAGAATCCTCCGACGGATGGCCAGTATAGAGGCAGTCGACATCGGTAAGGATGATGAACATGTCGGCGCCGATCATGTTGGTCATCAGCGCCCCCAGGGTATCGTTGTCGGAAAAACGCAACTCTTCTGCGGAAACTGTGTCGTTTTCATTGATGATCGGCACCACCCCGAATTCGAACAGAGTGAGGATGGTGTTGCGGACGTTGAGATAGCGGCCTCGGTGGGAAAGATCGGCATGGGTCAGCAGGACCTGGGCAACCGGTTGCTCGAAATCAGCAAAGGCCTGTTCATAGGCTTGCATCAGCAACCCTTGACCGGTGGCGGCCAGGGCCTGTTTGACCTTGAGTTCTTCGTGGGGAGTTTTGACGACGCCCAGTCGCTTGCGCCCGGCGGCAACGGCGCCAGAGCTGACCAGAATCACTTCGCGGCCAGTGGACTGGAGGAAAGACACCTGGCGGGCAATGTTGCCGATGATTGTGAGATCGAGGCCATTTTCATCGGTGAGGACAGCGCTGCCAACCTTGAGCACCACCCGTTTGGCCTGATCAAAAAGGGTTTGACGGTAAAAAAGGCCGTCGTCCTTAGTCACCTGAAAGGTCATGGCGTACCTCCGCGCGCTGCTTTTCCAGCAGATCGGCGAGCAGCTCTTTGAGTGATTCCAGCCCATCACCCTCTTCAGCCGATATGGCTATTATCGGCAGATTGAGGCCTGCAAACTGCTGTTTTACCTCGGTCAGCCGCTCTTCGTCGATCAGGTCGATTTTGTTGAGCACCACCAGATGCTTGCGGTCGAGCAATTCACGCTTGTAGGCCGCCAGTTCCCGGGCCAGCACCTGGTAATCTTCGTAGGGTTGGCCGTCGTCATTGGAGACATCAATCAGATGGAGCAGGATGGAGGTTCGTTCAATGTGGCGGAGAAATTGATGCCCCAGTCCCACGCCCTGATGCGCCCCTTCAACCAATCCAGGGATATCGGCAATGATGCAGGGATCGATGTATTCGAAATGCAGCACCCCCAGTTGCGGCTCCAGGGTGGTGAAAGGGTAGGGGGCAATTTTGGGATTAGCTGCCGAGAGTTTGGACAAGAGGGTTGACTTGCCGGCATTGGGCAGGCCGATCAGGCCGACATCAGCCAACAGCTTGAGTTCGATCACCAGCCAGCGTTCCTCTCCCGGTTTTCCAGGCGTGGCCTTGCGCGGTGCTCGGTTGGTGGAGGTGGCGAAGCGGGCATTGCCGAGGCCGCCTTTGCCGCCCTCGGCTGCGCAATAGACCTGCTCGGGCTCGATCAGGTCAACATACACCGCCCCGGTTTCCGCATCTTTGATCACTGAGCCGAGCGGTACCCTAACCTCACAATCCTTACCGCCCCGGCCGTGCTTGTCGCTCCCTTGACCGCCGACCCCTGACTCAGCTTTGAAATGCGAATGATAGCGGAAATCGATCAGCGAGTTGAGATTGCGGTCAGCCACCAGGTAGACGTCGCCGCCTTTGCCGCCATCGCCGCCGTTGGGACCGCCCTTGGGGACGTATTTTTCCCGCCGGAAACTGACGCAGCCGTTCCCGCCGTCACCGGCCTTCACGTAAAATTTTGCTTCGTCGATAAAACCCATATTTTAATCCGGAGGTCGTACTAGGAGGGATACTACGAAAAAACCCGGCATCAAGGTATCTTGATGCCGGGTCCGCAACTTGACTAGCGGCTGTGCCTCAAGGAGGCGCGACCATCCTCCCTGGCGGGAGGTGAACAGCCCTATTCGACAGGATAAACAGAAACCCGTTTTCGATCCTTGCCGAAATCTTCGTACTTGACTGTTCCATCTATTTTGGCAAACAGGGTGTAATCACGCCCGCAGCCGACGTTTGTTCCAGGGTGAATGACCGTTCCCAGTTGCCGAACCAGGATGCAGCCGGCAGTGACCGCCTGCCCGCCAAACCGTTTTACCCCGCGCCGTTGTCCTGCACTGTCGCGGCCGTTGCGTGAACTGCCGCCTGCTTTTTTATGTGCCATGGTGTGTTCTCCAGAATATCAGTTTGTCACTTACGCTGAAATCGTCTCAATGGTCAGGGCGGTGTACATCTGACGATGACCCTTTTTTACTTGATACCCTTGACGTTTTTTCTTCTTAAAGACGATAATTTTTTTATGCCGGCCTTGCTCGACGATCTTGGCGACCACTTTGGCGCCGTCGACCATGGGCTGGCCAATTTTGACGGTTTCGCCCTCGACCACGAGAAGAACTTCCGACAACTCGACCGTATCGCCTACTTCGCCCAGAAGTTTTTCGACGCGAAGCGTGTCGCCGGCCTCTACCTGATACTGCTTGCCGCCGGTTCGAACTATTGCATACATGCGACTCCTCCTTACTATCCTCAAATTGAAAGCATCAATGGAAATACTTTATAGTAGAACGCGCCACTTAACCCGATTATGCCAAGCTCTGTCAAGAAGAATGTTCAAACCGGGGCCATTTCCTTCGGCTGGGTGGAGCGATTTTCCAGGTAGCAGCGGTATCCCCGCCCCTGTGCAGTTTCTTGGCCCAAAGGAAAGGATAATTTTTCCTAAAACACCGTCTTCCCCTTGTCGGGCCGATAAAAAAAATATACGGTAAGGCCAAAGTCCCAACATTTCTCGCCTGATTCCCCCACGGGAATAAGGGGGGAACTGTCATCCGTTCAACTTTTTCAGGAGAAATCTGCCATGCAGAAAATGGAATGTCCTTGCGGTTATGTCTACGATCCCGCTGAAGGCGATTATGAGCACGGCGTTGCCGCAGGGACCGCCTTTGCCGATCTGCCCGATGAATGGGTCTGCCCTAAGTGCGGTGCGGAAAAGGAGTATTTTTACGCTGTCGATTGATTTGCAAGCCACCGGTCACCCAGATTAGGGTGGCCGGTGGCTCTCCCCTCGCTCGTTTTTTCTCCTGCCTCTCCTGCTTCACCTTGCTGACGCTCTTTTGAACAACAACTCCAGCGCTCTCTCGATCAGGGCTTTGCCATTTTTCTCTTGTGCAAAGAGGGTTGATACCATATCATCAATGATTCCGACAGGAAGAAACCCGTCATTCGTTTTCTCCACCAGGAGGTTTCCCCATGTCCTTCCCGCATCGTCTTGTTGTTGCCGCCCTGTTTTTTGTCCTTTCCTCAATATGTTTTCTCGGTCCGGCCCACGCCGACTATTATGGAGAACCCGCTGACTTGGTGGATCGGTCGACCACGGTGTACAAAGGTTTTATGGCTGACCCCAACATGGAGTGGTTTCAGCGCAATGTCGACCGGGCCCGAGGCATCTTCATTGTGCCCCAGATGCTGCGCGGCGGTTTTATCATCGGTGGATCGGGCGGGCGCGGTTTACTCCTGGCTCAGGACGCGAACACCGCCAAGTGGAGTTCTCCGGCCTTCTACAACATGGGATCGGTTTCCTTCGGGTTTCAAGCCGGGGCCGATGTCTCGGAAATCATCCTCCTGATCATGACCGACCGGGGACTGAACGCCATGCTGTCTACCGATTATAAAATCGGCGCTGATATCGCGGTGGCCGCTGGTCCGATAGGGGCTTCCGCCAAGGCGCAGACCGCCGACATCCTTGCCTTTGGCCGATCCCAGGGCCTGTACGGCGGGGTCAGCCTCGAGGGAGCGGCCATCTCGCCAATAGACGACTGGAACCGGCAATACTACGGCCAGCCCGTGCAGGTGTTCGACATCCTCATCAACCACAAATGGAACAATCGCCAGGCCGATCCGTTGCGCCAGCTTCTGCCCAAGCCTGGGCGCAATGTCCAACCGATCGGCAGATAGACCGGCGGTGGTGTGGCGACCATGACAACACACCGCGTTGAGCCTAGCCTCATGGTTCAGCAGCCGATTCTCACCCTTCAGCGCCCGCAAACGGGGCAGCTTGTGGTTCAACTCGGCGGTGTCTGGACCCTGCACACCGATACGCCCGTCCCAGCGGAACTGCTTGCGACGATGGACGGCTCTCTCCGTCACCTGGCCTTTTCCTGCGAACAACTGGAGGACTGGGACACCCGATTGCTGATCTTTCTCAAAACCGTCATGGCCGCTGCCCGGCAACACCACATCGAGATCGACTGCACCGGCTTGCCACCAGGGGCTGAGCGACTGCTATTGCTCTCCGAGGCGGTTCCCGAAAAAACGACTTACTCAACTACCGCTCACGATTTCTGGGTGACGCGGATCGGCCGCGCTGCCATCGGCCACTTCTCCCAGATTCGGGAGACGGCCACCTTCACCGGCGAAATCATCCTGGCCTTTGTCAGCCTCATTATCGGCAAATCGCCTTTTCGGGCCCGCGATTTTTTTTATTTTGTTCAGGCCTGCGGGGCGGAATCACTGCCGATCGTCAGCCTCATTGCCGTCCTGGTGGGGGTCATTCTCTCTTTTGTCGGCGCGGTGCAGTTGCAGATGTTCGGGGCGCAGATCTACGTGGCCAACCTGGTCGGCCTGGGCATGGTGCTGGAGATGGGCGCCCTGATGAGCGGGATAATCATCGCCGGCCGCATCGGCGCGGCCTATGCTGCCCAACTGGGCACCATGCAGGTGAACGAGGAGATAGATGCCCTGCGCACGATCGGCATCTCGCCGGCGGGATTCTTGGTGCTGCCGCGAATGCTGGCCCTGATGCTCATGCTGCCCCTGCTCTGCGTTTATGCCGACATCATGGGCATTCTCGGCGGTTCGGTCATCGGCGTCACCATGCTCGACCTGTCGCTGGTGGAATATCTGGAGCAGACACGCAAATCCATCCAGCTCCACCAATTCGGCCAGGGTCTGATGAAGAGTTCGGTGTTCGGGGTGCTCATCGGTTATGCGGGCTGCCTGCGCGGCATGCAGTGCGGCCGCAGTGCCTTGGCCGTGGGTGAGGCCACCACCTCGGCGGTGGTGACTTCGATTGTTTTGATCGTGGTCTCGGACTCGATCATCACCTTCATCATCAATATGTAGCCTGATGCCATGACCGCCTCTACCCCGGCAATCACCGTAAAGGCGCTGACCATGGCCTACGGCAGTTTCGTCCTCCAGCGGGATCTGAACTTCACCATCCCTCAGGGCGATATCTTCGTGATCATGGGGGGCAACGGCTGTGGCAAATCCACCCTGCTCCGCCATATGCTCGGCTTGAAAGCACCGGCGAGCGGCTCCATCTGGTACGGCGAGGAAAACTTCTGGGAACTCCCCGATGAAAGCCAGGCCAGGATTCTTCGCAAGACCGGTATTCTCTATCAGACCGGTGCCCTGTGGAGTTCGATGACGCTGGCCGAAAACGTCGCCCTGCCGTTGTTGCACTATACCGACCTGCCACCCGCCATCATCATGGAGCTGGTGTCTTTCAAGCTGTCACTGGTCGGTCTGGCCGGATTTGAAGAATTCTATCCGGCCGAACTTTCCGGCGGCATGCGCAAAAGGGCCTCTCTGGCCCGGGCGATCGCCCTGGATCCGGACATACTTTTTTTTGACGAACCTTCGGCCGGGCTCGATCCGATCAGTGCCCGAATTCTTGATGAGTTGATCCTGGAACTCCGGGAAAGCCTCGGGGCAACGCTGGTCGTCGTCACCCATGACTTGGCATCGATCTACACCATCGCCACCAACTCGGTTTTCCTTGATGGCGACAGTAAAACCATGCTGGCAACAGGGGATCCCAAGACCCTGCTGCGGGAATGCACCGATACAACGGTGCTTAATTTTCTCACCCGGGGCACCGGAAATCGGGAGGTCAGAACGGTTTGAGCAAAAAAGCCAATCCCACCATCGTCGGCGCCTTTGTTCTGGTCGCCATCGTCCTGACGGTTGCGGCCATCATCGTCGTGGGTAAGATCAAACTCAAGGATGATAAGTTGCGCTGCGTTGCCTTTTTCACCGGTTCCCTCTATGGCCTCGACATCGGCGCTCCGGTCACCTTCCGGGGAGTCACCATCGGTAGGGTCAGCCAAATCCGGATCAATTTCGACAAGGAGCAAAACAACTATATCATTCCGGTGTACGTCGACATCGAACAGTCACCCGACCTGGATGGCAACCGGCCCGCAAGCCGGCAACCAGAAAATATTCGCAAAATGATGCAGGAGCTGATCGGTCAGGGGTTGCGGGCGCAGCTCAAAATCAGCAGCCTGCTGACTGCCAAGCTCTATATCGATCTGGCCATTTACCCGAACACCGAACTCCAGTTGCATGGCAAAAACTCTGGACTGATCGAAATTCCGACCATGCCCTCGGGGTTGGAGCAGATCACCCAACGACTGGAGAGCCTGCCGCTCAACGAAATTCTTAATAAAACCGCCACCGCTCTCGACGGCATTAACAGCATCATTAACTCCAAGGAAACCCGGAACGTCTTGGGTTCTTTGGAATCCACCCTGGGGCGGCTTAACACCCTCCTGGGGCAGGCCGATGCTGAATTCCCCGCCCTGGCGACTGAATTGAAGAAAGGGCTGACCAATTTCGCCACTCTCTCCGCCACGGCCAACACCCTCCTGCACACTGCGGACAAGGAACTGCCGGGCATGAGCGCCGAGCTCAAGCAACTTTTGACGGGCCTCAACGCCACCGCCGGCTCCTTAACAAAGACATTGAACAATGTCGAACAATTGACCGCGAAGGATTCCCTGCTCGCCTACCAGGTGGCCGGTTCCCTGCGGGAGATCGAACGGGCCGCCGCTTCCATCAGGCAATTGACCGACTATCTGCAACAAAAACCCAATGCCCTGCTCTTCGGTCAGGGGGAGGACAAACCATGAACTTTCGCCTTCCCGCCGTTCGCACCCAGCGGCTGCTCCTCGTCTGCATCTTTCTGCTCAGTGGTTGCCTTGCGCCAACGACCACGAACACCCTCTACACCCTGCAACCGATCCGCCAGCAGCCGTTGGGGCACGAATTCAGTGACTTCAAAGAGATCATCCTGCTCATGCCGGTCCAGTTGGCGCCGCATCTCCAGGGCCGCGGCCTGATCAATCAACGCTCCTCCGGTGAAGCCAGCGCCTCAGCCAGCCACCTCTGGGCCGGACCGCTCGATCAGCAGATCGGGCAACAGATTGTTGCCAATCTCAAGGATTCGCTGGCCACCGACAATGTTGCCGTCTATCCCGGCCCCCGTTTCGGGGTCATTCGCTATCAATTGGAGGTTGAAATGAACGAGTTCAGCGGCAACGACGGCTCCTTCACCACCACCGCCGTCTACACCCTGAGCGACGCCACCAGCAAGGCCATCGTCGTGCGAAAAACATTCAGGCAGACGCGGCCCATCGACAAGCCTGATTATTCCGGCTATGTTACAAGCGCGTCCCAGGCAATTGCCGATCTGAGCAAAGAAGCAGCCACCGCCCTTCTGGCCGCTCGCCGCTCCCAACCTACACCCCCTGTGCGCCCATGAAAACTGCTCGCGTCGTCCTGTTTGTTTGTGTCCTGCTGGCCCTCACCCATCCGGCGACGGCTGATGTCTTATCCAAATGGCTCAACCAGACCGTTTATGTGCCCATCTATTCGCACATCTACGCCGATGACCGCTACCGCGACACCCCCTTTCTCCTGACGGCCACCCTCAGCATCCGCAACACCGACCCCAACAGGCCGTTCACCTTGAAGAGGGTGAGCTATTACGATTCCAGCGGTGCGCTTCTCAAAGAGTACCTGGACAAACCCACGACCATCGAACCCCTTGGATCCACCCGATTTATCGTTCCTGAATCCGAGTCCAAAGGCGGCTCAGGTGCTAAATTTTTGGTTGAGTGGGAGGCCGGGTCCGCGGTTGTTGAACCGATCATCGAGTCTGTGATGATAGGCACCAAGATGCAGCAAGGCATCTCCTTTATCTCCACCGGCCGGGTGATTAAAGGGACACCGGCTCGTTAAAAAAAACGCAAACCCTGCGCAAAATATAATCCCAACAAATACCCGTCATAGCCCAAGCCCCTACCAAGGATTATCCATGTCTCGCTTGTCCCGCTTCCTGCTCTTGCTCGTTACTGTCATTGTCCTGAGCGGTTGCCATCCCGCCAGAACCAAGGGGTTGCTCAGCACTCTCATGAATTCGGACCACCTCCGGGTGGGAATTGCCATCGATTCGCCGCCGCTGGCCTATAAACAAGATGATGTTATCGCCGGCCTGGAGGCTCGATTTGCCGCCGGTCTGGCAACGTTTGCTGGCAGGAAGCTGGAATTGGTGGGATTGCCGCGTGAAGAGTTGGCCAAGGCCCTGCTGGAAGGGAAGGTTGATATTGTTATGGCCGGAATGACCGTGTCCGAAGTGCATAAACAACAATTGGCGGCCACCAACCCGTACCTGATTTCCGGCCAGGTCGCGCTCGTTCACCTTGATGATTTCAAACAGTTGGGGAGCGGCTCCACCAATCTCACGGGGAAAAACGTGCGGCTCGGCGTTGTCGGGGGCAGCTCCGGTGAAAACCTGATTCGGGGTCTCAAGCCCAAAGGCACCACCAACCGTTTTGCTACAGCACCCGAGGCCGTGCAGGCCTTGATTGCCGACACCATCGATGCCTTTATCTTTGACCTGCCTGCCAATTTCTATTACGCGTCGCTCTACGTCGACAAAGGGCTGACCCCCGGCGCCACGCCTATGACCCGCGAACCGCTCGTTTGGGCCGTCCTTCCCGACGATGTCAATATGCGAAAAACAGCCAACACCTATCTGGCCGAGATCGAGAAGAGCGGCGCCCTCCAGATCATAATCGAACGTTCGATCCCTTTCTACCACAACACCGCCTATAGCCCCAAGCTGTAACCCCCAGGCGACGGGTTGCTGCAAAACGGCCGTGGGGATCTCGGACAAGAAGAGGACTGCCTCGCAGAGCGGGCCGCTGAACCAGTTAGACCTGAGCGCGGTCGCAGTCGGGTAGGTACCTTGTTTGATCGTTGCCCGTTGGCAAGACACAACAATAAAAAAAGGGGTTAAGCACTTTGTACAGTGCTTAACCCCTTGATTTTACTGGTCGGAACGAGAAGATTTGAACTTCCGGCCCCCTGAACCCCATGCAGTTCCCAAGCGTTTTCAGCCTTATTTTCCTACCTTCAGTTCTATTCAAAACTGTTTGACTTCTCGATAAAAATCGCCTATTTTTCTATCCATACCTGTTCAGTGTTTTTCGCCCCAAATCGAGGCTATTTTGTACCCCATTTTGTACCCCGGATTTGTACCCCAACGAGGTGAACCCATGGCATTGTCTGACCTGCAAATCAAGAAGCTGGCCCCCAAGAAAGAACGATACGAGGTGAGCGACGGCGGCGGCTTGTATCTGCGGATTATGCCCACTGGAACAAAATCGTGGGTACTTAGGTACATGCTTGACGGCAAGGCCAAGCGTTTGACTTTCGAAGATCCTTATCCTGTCTTGTCGCTCAGTGGCGCAAGGGAAAAGGCAGCGGGAGAACAGGAGAACATCAGGAAAGGGATCGACCCCAGTATCAAGAAGCAGCAGGAAAAAGCCACCAGGAAGGCGGCACCAACCGTTGCCGATCTTGTCGCAGAGTTTTGGGATATGGAGTTGTTGACCAAGGCCAGCGGCAAGGAACAGCTCAGGCTGTTGAATAAAGACGTGGTTCCGGCCTGGGGAGCGCGAAAGGTTGCCGAGATCACCCGGCGTGACGCGGTGTTGCTGATCGACGGAGTACGTGAACGCGGCCAGGTGGTAGCCAACCGAACACAAGCGGCCATGGTCCGGCTGTTCAACTTCGGTGCTGAGCGTGGAGTCTTGGATCATTCGCCACTGTCTGGCCTGCGGAAAAAGACCGAGGCCCCACGACAGCGGGCACTGTCAGCGGATGATATTCTTCTCTTTTGGAAGGCAACCGATATTGAAAGCAATGTTGATCTGTATCGTCAAACAAAGTTGGCCCTGCGGTTGGTACTCCTGACCGGCCAACGGCCCGGTGAAGTGGCCGGTATGACCTGGGCCGAGATGGAAGGCGACACATGGAACATTCAGGCATCCAGGCGAAAGGGAAGGGTGGCGCAGAGCGTTCCGTTATGCCCCCTTGCCCTGGAACTCATCGAGCAGGCCCGGCAGATTTCCGGGCAGAGTGATTTCGTTTTCACATCATCCATCAAACAGGGCGAGGCGATCACCACACATAGCCTTTCAAAGGGCGTGTTGCGGCACTGGGCAGAGTTTGGGGTTGATGTGCCATTCACCCCTCACGACCTGCGGAGAACGTGCCGCACGGGCCTTGCAGAGATCGGAATCGACGACGTTGTAGCTGAGCGGGTTTTAGGTCACAAGCTGGTTGGCATCCTGGGCACCTACAACGTCCACGCCTACGACAACGAGAAGCGGCAGGGCCTTGAGAAATGGGAGCGGCATATTCGGCGGATCGTCGGTCTTGAGGTTGAGGAAGGAAAGGTTATTCAGTTACGGCGGGTGGTGGGTTGAGTCTGCGGACCAACCTTAGGAGGTTCAACGCCTCCTCTTTCTTCTCCTCATTAATCAGAGAGAATGCCTCTACCAACTCCCTGTAGTCGTCTAGCTTATCGAGTAATTTCCCATCTTCAATACTCTGGCGCAATTCTTCCGAACTTGCGTCCATTTTTAAAGCCCACTGTTCAGCCTCCTTCCAGCACTCAACATCCTCGTTGTAATTTCCCCCCACATTCCCGCACAACCAGGCCACCGACACGCCCAAATATTCAACCATTTTCAAAACGAAGTTTTCTCTTAGCGGCTTTGCTCCTGTAAGCGATTTAGAGACATAAGACGCCGAAAATCCTATTGGTTCGGCAATCTTCGAGAACATTCCGTATTTTCCCCACTCTCCGCGTTCGCGTAGCCCATCAATTACTTTTCCCAGCACAACCTTCTGATTTTCTTTATTATTTAAAAATTCTGATAGTGTTTGCATAATTATTTCTTGCAGTCCAGTCCGGTCCAGTGTTTAGTGTGACGCATTAAGTCCATTCTAGACCAGTCCTAACACGAGGCGGGATAAACCGCAACCGAAAACCAAAACAAAGGGGTAACGAAAATGAACAAAAACACCCACCAAGAGGGCGACCGAGTAGCAAGAAAGCCGGAAGTTTTCCGAATCACCGGCATGAGCGACACCACAATATGGAGAATGGAGCAGGAAGGAAAATTCCCCAAACGTCTACGCCTGGGCGGTAGTGCCTGCGGCTGGTTGCTCAGCGAAGTGAGCGCATGGCTTCAACAGCGGGCATCTGAGCGTTGATCAAAGTAGCGAAAAATGTAGTGAGGGGCCGAGGGCCCTGTGACTCTACGAGTTACGAAGGCAACAGGTTGGGCCTGTTGCAGGAAGGGCGGATTGTGTCCGCAAAGGTAAGGCCCCAAGGGGGCAAAGGTTCGGCGGGCAACGCCTGCAAAATTACATCATCGGTCAAGGACCGAGGGAGAAAATAATGAAATATCACATCAAAATTGATGAACCAAATAGGACTATTCCTCATGGAAAAGAAAAAATTCACAGTACGGGACAGGAACTTGATTTCCTACCTTATCACCCTGGGCCACCCCTGCGAGTTCGTGCCGCAAGCTGGTGGAGTAATAGAAGCCGAGTTTGAGCACAGCGACCAAATCAAAGAAGCGACCTTGGCCTATATGGGCAACTGCTCAGTTGCAATTCAATCTTTCGTATCGGCAAGCAAATATGTTTCTGACAGAATCCGCCAAGCCCGGCAGGCGGTGGGCGCATGAAGGGAATTTTAAAGAGGTTCGAGCAATCCATTCTTCAAAACCTGCTCATCCGTTTCATTATCCGGCAAATCGACAAAACAACCTGGAAGTCTTCCGAACTTGTCGACTGCGCCACGGCGATTATTGACGAGGTGAAACGATGAGTGGCTTCACCGAAACCATGCAGGCGGCAGGACTAAACCCACCGGCACAAATAGAGCTAGGCCGTTTCCATCGATTCCCCGGTATCGGCAAGCGCAACGGGAATACCGCCGGCTGGTGCAAACTGTTTCCCGATGGCCAGGGCGGTTCTTTTGGCGACTACTCGAACGGCCTTTCTGAATCATGGCAGGCCGAGCGCGAACAGCCCTTCACTGAAGTTGAAAGGGCAGCTTTCCGGCGGCAGGTTGCGGAGTCCCGCAAGCAGGCCGAGGCGCAACGCTTGGCCGAACACGAAGCAGCGGCAACCAGGGCGAGGCAGATATGGGACGCGGCACCACCGGCACCCGCTGACCATCCATACTTGAAAACAAAGAATGTCCAGGCGCACGGCTTACGATTGCATGAAGAGACCCTAGTTGTTCCCTTGCGGGATGAATCAGGGGCTTTGTGGAGTCTGCAATTTATCGTCTCGGACGGCAAAAAGCGATTTTTGACGGAAGGCAGGAAAAAGGGCTGTTATTCCTCTATCGGGAGCAGACCGGAAAAGGTTTTGTGCATCGCTGAAGGCTACGCAACGGCGGCAACGATCCACGAAGCGACCGGCTACCCTGGTGGCCGTGGCCTTCGACAGTGGCAACCTGGAGCCTGTAGCCTTGGCCCTACACGCAAAGAGGCCCGACCTGACATTGATTGTCTGCGCGGATGACGATCACCAAACAGAAGGGAACCCCGGTATTACCAAGGCCATGAAGGCAGCGGCAGCAGTCGGCGGGCGGGTTGCTGTTCCTGATTTTGGCCCGGATCGTCAAGACGGCATGACGGATTTCAACGACCTTGCCCGGCACCTTGGCCCGGAGGTGGTTAAAACCATCATTGAAAAGGCCAGCATGGAACAAGCGATCCCGGAGGACACAACGCCCTTCACCGAGCAGGAGGCAGCCACCGGAGACGCTGAATCCATCATTCAACACCTGGCGAGCCTTTCGGCTGTTGAGTACGAACAGGCCCGGAAGGCCGCGGCAACCGGGCTCAATATGCGAGCTACCATTCTTGACAAGGAGGTAAATATTATCCGCAAGGGGAGCGGTGACATTGACCTACCTTTTGAAGAAACCACCCCGTGGCCTGAACCTATAGACCCCGCCCGGTTATTGAGTGACATTGCGGCCACCATTCAGCGGTTTATCGTCTGCACCAGGGATGTTTCAAACACCGTGGCTTTATGGGCCGCCATGACTTGGTTTATGGAAGTTGTTCAGGTTGCACCCCTGGCGGTTATCACGGCACCCGAAAAGAGGTGTGGAAAATCGCAAATGCTCTCTTTGTTGGGCCGATTGTCCGCCCGGTCAATATCAGCGAGCAGCATTTCCCCGGCGGCGCTGTACCGATCCATTGACGCATGGAAACCGACCCTGTTGATTGATGAGGCCGACGCCTTCATGAAAGACAACGAGGAGTTGCGAGGGATCATCAATTCAGGGCATACCAGGGATTCGGCCTATGTAATTCGTACCGTTGGCGATACCTTCACCCCAACCAAGTTCAACACCTGGGGAGCTAAAGCGATAGCTGGTATCGGTCACCTTGCTGATACCCTGATGGACCGGGCGGTTATCCTGGAACTGCGGCGTAAACTCCCCCATGAAGAGGTGGAACGGCTACGGTATGCGGAAACCGACCTGTTCCACAACCTGCGGTCAAAGTTGGCCCGGTTTGCCGACGATTACAGCGAACAGGTGAGGCAGGCCCGGCCACTATTACCGGCAAGCCTGAATGATCGTGCACAGGACAACTGGGAACCCCTGTTGGCAATCGCCATGGTAGCGGGCGGTGATTGGTTAGAGATCGGCGCCACGGCGGCCCTGAAACTATCAGGTGGAGAAAGCGCGGCCCAAACCGTAGGCACGGAACTACTGGCCGACATCAAGGAGATATTCGAGATGAAGGATATCGAACGTATCAGCACGGCGGACCTGATAAAAGAATTATGCAGCGACGATGAAAAAACCTGGGCGACATACAACCGAGGAAACCCGATCAAGCCCCGGCAGCTTGCCAACAAGTTAAGGGGGTATAATATCAGCAGCAACACACTTCGTTTTAAGCATTCCGGCACTGCCAAGGGATATGAAAGAGATCAGTTTGAAGAATCCTTTTCACGCTACTTGGCCCCTCCCCCCTTTCCAAGCGTAACACCGTTACAACCAAGCATTACCGGGCATCCAGGTGTTACGGATAGGAAAAATGTTACGGTAACGGTTACGGATAAAATGACAGGTAACTTGCCGTATTCACGCAATTGTTACGCTGTTACGGATAGAACCCCCTTAAAGGGCGAGGGTATGACAGAGGTTGAGATATGAATGGCGCGTCGATTCTTGAGGCGGTGACATCCGAGGGGCTGGTTGTCACCTTGGCGGAAAGCGGATCACTCAAAGTAGCCGGTGAACAGGAGATGGTCAACCGCTGGCGGCCACTCCTGAAACAGTACAAAGCGGAGATCATCCGCCTGCTGAGCAAGCAGTCGGGCGATGCACCCACCTTGCCGAGCTGGTGCAACAGCAGGTGTGAACATTTCCACCGGCTGGAAGTGCTCGACCTGGGCACCATGCAATGGTGTTGCCAGGAAATGGACGAAACCCATTGGCGGCGGTTACGGATCGGCACCATGACCGGTTGTCCGCTGCAAGAGGCATGACCATGGAGCTACGCGAATTGGATGAAAGGCTTGAGGCCCTAATCGTGCACCTAAGGCGGCAGGGCTTGCAGGGGGCCGTACCTGGTGGCTCGCCCTGGTTGAGCTATCAAATAAAAGACCTTGTGGAGGCCGTCACCGAAGCACAGGAACGGCTCAGGGAGAAACGGCAGCTTTGAAAACTTTGAATACAATCAAAATTAATCAACCGGCCAAAAAGACAGAGAAACCGGCCAGGAGGCCCCCCTCTATCCCATTAACCCGGGTGGGTCATGTTCGGGACGAGCTCGCCAAGGTTTACCGAGAGGTCCGCCGCGGAGATCTCGGTTCCAATGAGGGAGGCAAGTTGTGCTACATCCTCATGGCGATCAGGCAGGTGATAGAGACCGGCGAACTTGAAAGCCGGGTAAAAGCCCTTGAGAATGGGCAGGAGGACAGCGGCAATGAGTAACCTGAAAACCCGGCTGGAAAAACTCGAACACAAACGCATGGACGAAGAACCACCCCCACCTATCCCGGTATTTATTTTACCGAGGGATGAAGGGCCACATGCAGAATGGGAAAAAATAAACCCGGGCGGGCGTTGCGTCTTGATTGTCCGTACCTGCATGGGCTGCACTGAAAATCCGAAAGACTGCAACAATTACGGAAAAAAAAGCAGTTGTAAATTCACCACAGAGGCCAACACGGCCACCATTGAACCGGCCCGATAAGGCCAAGGAGCAAAAAATATGAAGTCACTCGAACAACTAAAAAACATGGCCACCGAAACAGAAAAAGCAAGAGGCACCGTTGAAGCCCTGGGCGCCGAGCTATCGGCCAAAATGGCAAAATTGCAAGATGGCACTCGGACCCATGAATATGTTCATGAAGAATCGGCCAAGCTCAAAGAAACGTATATTCCAGAGATCGAAAAAGCCGTGGGGAAAGTTGGAATAAACGGCCTAGACCTGGCGACACGGCAATGGTCAAACACGGATTTTGTACTTTCGAAAAGGGCAGTTTCCGAGCGAGTCAACCCGCACCCGGCGGCACAGGCGAAAGATGCAATCGCAGAGGCCATGACACGGTTGATGCTCATGCAGAATTTCAGCCGAATGAATGATGACCTTTTGCGCCTCACCGCAGCCGATGCAAAGGCAACCGGCCAGCAGGGACAGCTATACCTTATCAACGCCGAACTTGCAGCGCGTGGCGTCGAAGGTGTGGACCTGTCCGACGTTGTGCTTGAGGATCAAAAACAGGCCCTTGATTTTCTCCGCCGATGCGAAGCAGGTAAACAAGGTGCCTTGCTTGCCCTGCGTACGGCAGCGGGCGGACGGCAGCCGTCACCTGTCGAAAAGATAAATCAAGCCCGGCTTGACGAGGTGGCGATATGACACCCGTTGATATTGGCGACGTAATCGCTCGAGTGTCAAATGCGACCATGCCGGATGATGAGGCAGACCGGCTGATTGAAGAGGCGGCACAATCGGCGGCGGATCAGGTGCGCGAACGATGCCGACTTGGACGGCGGAACGCCCAAGATATTTTTGAACGCCAGCAGGGAATCGATGCAGAGCAGCAGCAGGAGGCCGAAAATAACTTGGCCCGGATCAAGGCTGAAGGGGAGGCAAGTAAGCGGCCTGTCCGGAGAATATGAACAGCTCGGACCTTATATCCCGCCTCGCTTGGGCACAGGAACAGATACTCTCTTTCCCGACTCTTGCCGGGCAGATCGCCCGGCAGCAATAACAATTTTCCCCTGTTTGGCTCCGGCTGGCAGGGGATTTTTTTTGTCCCAAGCGGAATCGTTTTTGTACCCCATTTTGTACCCCGCTGAAATTTGAGCACAAAAAAAGGGTTACGACAAAATCGCAACCCTTTAAATTTACTGCTTAAAACTGGTCGGAACGAGAAGATTTGAACTTCCGGCCCCCTGAACCCCATTCAGGTGCGCTACCAGGCTGCGCTACGTTCCGAAAAATGTGAAGAGTATGTAGCATTTAACGCTATCAGCTGTCAACCCTTAGTTACGAATGTTTAGTCTGCCCCGGAGAGTCGCGTTAATATTTCTCGCAGTTCATGTTTAATCTGCAGCAGAATGGAATCGTTTTTTGGCAAGGAGGCTGGGTAACCTTTTTTCTCGAGTTCGCTCTGTGCATCCCTGTTCAGATTTTTGAGGTATTTTTTCGCACCGGAAATGGTGTACCCTTCGTCATGGAGCAGTCCCTTGATTCGAAGGAGATTTTCCACGTCCTGCCGCCGGTACAACCGCTGCTTGGATTTGCCTCTAAACGGTTTGATCAACGAAAACTCCGATTCCCAGTACCGCAGCACGTGAGTATCCACGCCTACCAGATGACTGACCTCGCCTATCCGGAAGTATACCTTGTCAGGTATCTGTGGGGAATCTGGAGTCGATCGTTTCACATCAAAGAGTTGACCTTGTCCACGTCGCTATATCGTATTTACCCCTTAGCCACTGAACTGAAAAATGAATGTTGACGATCAAACCGAGTGTTTTCCTACTTGTTCAGGCGTTCGCGCAGTCGTTTACTCGGTCTGAAGGAAACCATTTGCCGCTTGGTGATAGTCATAGACTCACCCGTTCGCGGATTACGACCGCGGCGGGGACTCTTATCGCGAACCGTCAAAGTACCGAACTGGACCAACTTGATGGATTCACCGGCCACCATGGTGTTTTTCATGGTGGCGAAAACTGTATCGACGATTTCCGCAGCATTTCGCTGGGAAACGCCTAATTTTTCATTTACGGAAACAGCTAATTCTTTACGGGTTACATTCTTTTTTTTCATGCTTCATATCCTTCTCGATAACGGGCATTAAATTCAGCCATCAATGAATTGACAATTTTGTCATGCACCTTGTCCACGGATTGATCGTCCAGCGTGGCGGTTGCAGAGCGATAGGTTATAGAAAGAGCTACGCTCTTGTGTTCTGCCTGGATCGGCTTGCCACGATATACATCAAAAATCTCGACTGATTCAAGATATTTCTGCTGCTGGGTTTGGATTGCCCGCAGCAGATCGCCTGCTGGAAGAGTATCCGGTACAACCAGGCTGATATCACGTTTGACCGATGGATATTTAGGGAGTGCGGCAAATTGTTTTGGGGTTTTCTTAAGAGTCAGCAACTGCTGGAGATCGATCTCCAAGAAGTAAACCGGTTGCTTGATCCCGAAATTCTTGAGTATTTCCGGATGAACCGCACCTAAGGAACCGATCATTATTTCGCCGTCCCTGATAACGGCGGCACACGCCGGATCGCAGTAGGGTTGCACCTGGAGAGAGTCATATCCAAAAAGCGAACCCCCATTGGTCCTGGTAACTCGCAGCACCTGGAAGAGATTGGCCACCGTGCCCTTGATATCAAAGAAATCAGCCTCTTGCTCGGAATGGTAGAGTGATTCCGCCTCGGGATAGCGGTGCCCGCTGATAACCGCGCAGAGATGCATTTGCTCCTCTGGCAGGGTGTTTGCCTGATGCTGAAGAAAGATTTTGCCGGTCTCAAACAGGCGGATATCAGAGCGCTGAAAATTAATATTGCGGCGGACATTTTCCAGCAGCCCGGGCAACAGCATGGAGCGCATGATTTCCTGCTCTTCCGAGAGCGGGTTAAGCAGCCGGGTAACCCGCCGCCGGGGATCATCTTCGGCTAGCTTGCACAAAGTGAGATGCTGTTCGGCGACAAAGCTGTAGTTGATGGCCTCGAAAAAACCTTGCGCCGTCAGGATGCGGGCAACTTCCTGGCGCAAGACCCGCTGGTCATCCCGCTGAGGATAATCCATACGGATAAAGGGCTGCGAGGTGGGAATCTCATTGTAACCGACCAACCGGGCAACTTCTTCGATCAGGTCGATCTCGCGCTCGATATCGATGCGAAAACTCGGCACTTCGACTTGCAGGGTGGCGTCATCGAGAGCGACGACCTGAAACTCGATGCTTTGCAGGTAACGGGCCACCTCCTCGCGGTTGAGGCTCATCCCCAATAGGCTGCACACGCGTTCGGGGCGCAGATTGAGCCGCAGAGGCGGTTTGCTGCCGGGGTAGACGTCAATACCATCGGGATCTGCCTGGGCGCCGGTGTATTCGACAATCAGATTGACAGCGCGTTCAAGAGCGCTGTCGGCCAGATTGGGATCAACGCCGCGCTCGAACCGGTAGGAGGCTTCGGACGGGATGCCGAGTTTTCGTGCCGTGCGCCGGATGGACACCGGATTGAAGCAGGCTGATTCCAGCAAGATGGATGTGGTCGCCTCGGTAATTTCTGTGGCCAGCCCGCCCATAACACCGGCTACGGCCACCGGACGTTCGGCATCGCAGATGAGCAGCATTTCGGGGTCAAGCTGCCGCTGGCTGCTGTCAAGAGTGGTGAGGCTCGTTTCCTCTGCCGTTGGTCGCCGCACAATAATCTTGCTGCCGATGAGCGTCGTGAAATCAAAGGCGTGTAAGGGTTGCCCCGATTCGAGCATGACGTAGTTGGTGATATCGACAATGTTGTTGATCGGCCGCATACCAACAGCGCTCAGTCGTTGCTGCATCCACAGAGGAGAGGGCCCAATGGTGACATTGGTCAGCTTGCGGGCGGTATAACGGGGGCAGAGGTCAGGATCTTCGATGATGACTTCGTACCCGACATCCTTACCCGTCAGCGGAGTGATCAGGGGGACGAGCGGCTTGAGCGTCCCGCCGGTGAAACTGCCGACTTCACGGGCAATGCCACGTACACTGGCGCAATCGGAACGGTTGGGTGTCAGGTCGACTTCAATGACGGTATCGCGTAGGCCAAGGGCATCCACCAAGGGCAATCCTGCAGCCAATTGACCGTCAAGTTCAAGAAGGCCACCATGGTCGTTGCTGAGTCCAAGTTCCCGTGCGGAACAGAGCATCCCGGCGGAAGCAACCCCCCTGACTTTGGATTTCTTTATTTTTGTACCGTCAGGCAGTTTGACGCCGGGTTGCGCAATCGCGGTCAGCATGCCGGCACGGACATTGGGGGCGCCACAAATCACTTGGATGATCTCCGCGCCGGTATCAACGCTGCAGACCGTGAGTTTGTCGGCATCGGGATGCTTGGTGACCTCAGTGACCCGAGCCGTGGTGATCGGTTCAAGGTCAGCGAACAGCGTCTCCACACTATCGACTTCCAAACCCAGCATGGTGAGTTTGTCGGCAATCTGGGCGGCAGTCAGACCTTCGGTGGAAATAAATTGATTCAGCCAACTCAATGTGAATTTCATGGAATCCTACCTGCGACAACGTGACGGTGATGTGGTGCCTGGTTGTACAAACTATCGGTTGCCAAAGAAAACTTTGAGGGGCAATCGTCAATTATGAGCAGCATTATGCATGCAAAGAAAAAGAACGGTATCGCATAGAGTGCCGTTCTTGAGCAAAACACAGGCCGTTTCTTCCCGCGCGATCAACCAGCTGTCGCTGTTGAGCACAAAACGAGAGTACAGCCTCTTTAAAACTGGGAAAGAAAGCGAAGATCGTTCTCGTAATACAGACGAATATCGTCAATGCCGTATTTCAACATGGCGATGCGTTCTACACCAAGGCCGAAGGCAAAACCGGAGTAGATATCGGGATCGTATCCGACCATCTTCAAGACTTCTGGATCGATAAGGCCGGAGCCGAGGATTTCAAGCCAGCCTGTCCGTTTGCACACCCTGCAGCCCTTGCCGCCACAGATGACACACGCAATATCGACTTCGGCGCTGGGTTCGGTGAATGGAAAGAAACTCGGTCGGAAACGAAGCGCCAGTTCCCGTTCAAACATCTTATGGGTAAAACTGGTCAAGACCCCTTTGAGGTCGGCAAAAGAAACCTGCTTGTCGACAAGAAAGCCTTCAACCTGATGAAACATAGGGGTATGGGTGATGTCGGAATCGCAACGATACACTTTGCCCGGCGCAATGTATCGCAGCGGCGGATCCTGCCGCTCCATGATTCGCGCTTGCATGGGCGAGGTGTGGGTGCGCAGCAGGATCGAGTCCGTGACATAAAAGGTGTCATGCATGTCGCGGGCGGGATGATGCTTGGGGATATTGAGGGCTTCGAAGTTGTAATAGTCGGTTTCGACATCCGGCCCTTCGGCAACGGCAAAGCCGAGTCCCTCAAAAATCGAACAGATTTCCTCCATCACCTGGGTGACCGGATGCAGTTTGCCAAACGGTAGATACCGTCCAGGCAGGCTGTAATCGGTCGCACCGGCAACGGTCCCGGGCTGAGTTACGGTCAACTGTTCCTTTTTCTCTTCAAACCGGGTTTCAATTTCCTGTTTGACATCATTGGCCAGTTGTCCCAGTCTCGGTCGGTCAACTGCTGCCACCTTGCCCAGTTGGCGCATGATGCCCGTCAGCAGTCCCCCTTTCCGGCCGAGATATTTGACCCGGAAGGCTTCAAGTTGAACCGCGTCGGCAACATTCCCTAATGCTTCTTCGGCTTCCTGCTTGAGCCTGAGCAGCTCTTGTTCCATGGTATCCAGAAATTAGGACGGCTGACCGGAAGCCCTGACCACGGCGGAAAAGGCGTTGGGGTCGACGATGGCGAGATTGGAAAGGACTTTACGATCCAGTTCGATCGAATTCTTACTGAGACCATTGATCAGGCGACTGTAGCTGATGCCGTTCTGCTTGGCCGCAGCATTGATGCGGGCAATCCACAGTTGACGGAACTCGCGTTTTTTTACGCGGCGATCCCGGTAAGCGTAGCAGAGTGCTCGATCGACTGCTTCGGCGGCGGTTTTGAAAAGGCGGTGCTTACCACCACGAAAACCTTTTGCCAGACTCAGCACTTTATTTCTTCTGCGGCGTGCTTTAAAACCGCGGGTTACACGAGGCATTGTTTTCTCCGTTGATGCTAGTGAGTTATGCGTCAACCTGATCAGGTCGAACAATCTTTCCGCTGCAGCGCACCTTCCGGTCACGGAAAAGCACCTCGCAGCGGGCTGGTGGGGTTACATGTAGGGCAGCATCCGGCGGACGGCGCGTTGATCGACATCGGCTATCAAGGTCGATTTGCGCAGATTTCGTTTCCGTTTGGTGGATTTCTTGGTCAGTATATGAGAGGAAAAGGCCTTGCTGCGACGGATTTTACCGCCACCGGTTGCTTTGAACCGTTTGGCTGCACCTCTGTTCGTTTTCATTTTCGGCATAATTATGCTCCTTGCATCACACCGGACTGACGTTCGCCGGCAATCTTGGTTGTTAGAATACGTACTTTTGTTTTCTCAGGCTTTTGGACCAACAAACATAACGAGTTGCCGACCTTCCATTTTTGGTTCCTGAATTATTACACAGTCTTCACGCAGGGTGTCAGCGATTTTAGTCAAGGCGTCGAGACCGATGGTTTGCGCATAGATAATTTCGCGGCCCCGGAATCGCATGGTGACCTTGACCTTGTTTTTCTCTGCCAGGAATTCCTTGATCTTGCGAATTTTAAAGGCGAGATCGTGCTCATCGGTTTTGGGCCGGAATTTGATTTCCCTGGTTTCGATGACGGTCTGTTTTTGTTTGGCTTCCTGCTGCTTCTTTTTCAGCTCGTACCGGAATTTGTCAAAATTCATAATCCGGCAGACGGGCGGATCAGCTTTGTCGGAAACCTCGACCAGATCAAGTCCCTGCTCTTGGGCTGCCTCTAAGGCTGCCCTGGTGCTGACAACGCCGCGCTGTGTCCCATCGGAATCAACGAGTCGAACCTCACGGTAATCGATGTCCTCATTGATTTTAATTTTCAGATCCTGTTGTGGGGAAAGTTTTCTGCTGCCTCGTTTTTTAATGTTCGTTCCTCCAGTTGGATTTTTCCGTTCAGGCAACGTACCGTTTGCACTCATCGACAACGAGATCGAAGAATGCTTCCGGGGTCATTGCCGGTAAATTCTGTCCGTCTCGCCTGCGCACGGTGACCGTTCCCTCTTCTTTTTCACGCTCACCAACGATGAGCATATAAGGAACCTTCATTAATTGAGCTTCACGAATCTTATAGTTCAATTTTTCATTTCTGACATCCTTTTCAATACGGACGCCTAGAGTGCGCAGTTGGGCATAAACTTGTTCGCAGTATTCGTTCTGCCCATCGGTGATGTTCATGATTCGGGCTTGTTCGGGAGCCAACCACAAAGGGAAGGCTCCGGCATAATGCTCAATGAGCACGCCGATAAAGCGCTCCAATGAGCCCATCAGGGCCCTGTGAATCATGATCGGCTGATGTTCGCCGCCATCGACGCCGGTGTAGGTCATCTGGAACCGTTCCGGAAGATTGAAATCAACCTGAATGGTGGAACACTGCCAGGAGCGACCTAACTGGTCTTTAATTTTGATGTCGATTTTGGGGCCGTAGAAAACACCTTCGCCCGGGTCGACCTGATAGGCCAGCCCTTTCTTTTCCAGGGCGTGTTTCAGTGCCTGAGTCGACAGGTCCCAATGATCATCGGAACCGACATATTTTGCTGGCCGGGTGGAAAGGTACACGTCATACTGATCAAAGCCGAAGGTCTTGAGAATATGCAGGTTCAGATCGATAATGTTGAAAATTTCATCTTCCAGCTGATCGGGACGGCAAAAGATATGGGCATCGTCCTGTGTGAAGCCCCTGACCCGCATCAACCCATGCAGGGCACCGGTCCGTTCGTAGCGGTAAACCGTGCCTAGTTCGCACCAACGGATGGGGAACTCGCGGTAACTGTGCTTGTCGGCCCCATAGACGCCGATATGGAAAGGGCAATTCATCGGCTTCAACTGGTACATCACCTCGTCGATTTCCATAGCGGAGTACATATTCTCGCTATAAAAATCGAGGTGTCCCGAGGTTTTCCACAGATCTTGCCGGGCTATGTGCGGGGTATACAGCAACTGATACCCGTTGCGGTAGTGCTCGTCCTTCCAGTAATCTTCGATCACCCGGCGGAGTTGGGCACCGCGCGGTTGCCAGAGAATAAGTCCGGGGCCGATCTGGTCTTGAATCGTGAACAGGCCGAGTTGTTTGCCTAACCGACGATGATCACGCTTGCGTGCCTCCTCGAGCCGGGTCAAGTACTGCTGCAACTCTTTTTTATCAGCAAAGGCAGTCCCGTAGATCCGGGTCAGCATCTGCCGTTTTTCATCGCCCCGCCAGTAGGAACCGGCCACGCGCAGGAGTTTGAAGACCTTGATCCAGGAGGAATCGGGCACATGCGGCCCTCGGCACAGATCAACGAACGTGCCGTGCGTGTAGAGGCTGACTGTTTCCGCCTCCATGTCTTGCAGGAGTTCAACCTTGTAGGGTTCACCCAGTTGTTCGAAAAAGCGAATGGCTTCCGCCTTGGTCATCTCCTGGCGGACAAAGGGCAGGCGGGCCTCGGCGATTTCCGCCATTTTGTTTTCGATTTGCTCGAAATCTTCCGGTGAAAACGGCTTGTCCCGATAAAAATCGTAGTAAAAACCGTCCTCGATCGAGGGTCCGATAGCCACCTTGACCCGATCGCCGAAAACTTCTTTTACGGCTAAGGCCATGATATGGGCCGTTGAGTGTCGCAAAATCTCAGCGCCTTCCTCGGATTGAACCGAGATTGGCGCAAGAACGATGTCGCTCATGATCGGCGTTGACAGGTCAAGCAAGGCTCCATTGACCTTCACGGCAACAGTCTGTTTGCGCTGCTTACCGGAAACCAGTTCCTTGAGCATTTCCGCCACGTGAGTTCCGCTCGGAAACGACTTACTTTCACCGTCTTGTACGGAAACTGATATCTCTGCCATTGGACCTGTAAAAAGGAAAGGCTAATGAGCAGAAGATCTCTTCTGCATCCTAGCCTTTGTAAAAAATTGGTAGGCACGGACGGGGTCGAACCGACGACATCTACCACGTCAAGGTAGCGCTCTCCCACTGAGCTACGCGCCTACAACACTTTGTTTGTCATTCGTAGCGAGGGACTATAAAGTATCCCGCGAAAAACCGCAAGTCAAATACCAGCAACCATAGAGAGTGTCAAGGAAAAATAAGCCCAATCCATGGGTGCTGGTCGGCTGCGGCCAGCAACCTTTGAACGGATCGTTGCCGGGAAAATGCTTTTCCTGTTATCTAATTGTCCGATGTGACGATATTTTTTATCTGACCTTCAGGGTCCTCCGTGCACAGGTCTTTTTGTCGCATCCGATCAAGCGGAGGCGGCGGCAATTTCGCAAGAGTAACGGAGGGGGAGACCCGATCAATGCAGCGATTTCTCGACAACCTCCTTGACGTCATCGGAGAGCGATTCTTGGTTGCCGATGCGCTCCAATTGCTGCCGCATCAACTGCTGTCGAACGGTGTTGTAACGTCGCCACTGGGTCAGCGGGGTGATCATCCGAGAGGCGATCTGCGGATTGAGTTCATCAAGCAGGCAGACCTGATCGCCAAGGAAGGTGTAGCCGGAGCCGTCGGCGGCATGGAACTGGCCGTGGTTGGTTGCACAGAAGGTGGCAATCAGCGAGCGGACCTTATTGGGATTCTTGTAGGTAAAGCTCGGGTGGGTGGTCAGACCCTTGACCCGGGTGAGCGTCCCGGGCAGCGTGCAGCCTGCCTGAAGGATCAGCCATTTGTCCACCACCAGCGGATCGTGCTGCCATTGGGTATGGAAATCGGCGAGCAAGGCGGTCCCGGCATCAAGATCAGCGTTGATCACACAACTCAGAGCGGCGATGGATTCGGTCATATTGTTCGCTTCGCGATACTGCTGCAACCCTTTCTGCAGCAGGCTGGGCTCGATGAAACCGTCCAGGTTGGGAGCCATCAGGTAGGCGAGGCACCCGTTACGCAGTGCCCGTTTTCCGGCATCGACGGCGCTGTAGCGGTAGGGGCCAGCGAGGTGGAGGGACTCATAGCGCTGGAGGAGTTCTTGCCGCAAGGATTGGGCGACCAGGGCGCGGAACTGCTGCCGGACAGAAAAGATCGCGACCGGATCGATAACCTCCACCTGCTGACCTATCCAGTTTTCCGAGGGCAGGACCAGAGCCATGGCAAGGAAGGCCGGATCGGAGTCCTGGTCAAGCAGCAGATTGCGCACGCCGCGCACCAGTTGCTCATGGACGTCGATGCTCTCGCCGCGCCGATGGCGCTCGATCTGTTGGAGGAGGTGATGGAGAGCCAGTTTTTGGCCAGCGTCCCAGCGGTTGAAAGGGTCGGAATCTTGGGCCATCATGAGGCTCAATTCTTCGTCGGATTGTTCGAAGGTAACCTTCACCGGTGCCGAAAAATTGCGAAGAAAGGAAACCGTCGGTCGAGCGGCAATTTGCGGGAAAACAAAGGTTTGCTTCTTTTCTGTCAGGATCAACACTTTGGTGTTTGAATTTCCTGAAGCGTCGAGAACAATCGAGTTGCCTGTTTCATCCAACAGGCCGACGGCCAGGGGCATGAAGAAGGGCAGCTTTTCTGAAGATTCCCGGGTGGGCGGGCAGGTCTGCTCTGCCTGCAGAATCAGCTGCTGCTGAGTGGGGTCATATTCGGCCTCAACCGTCAACTCCGGCGTTCCGGCTTGGCTGTACCAGCGTTTGAACTGGCTCAGGTCGTATCCCCAGGCCGTCTCCATGGCGGCGACGAAATCGTCGCAGGTCACGGCTTGACCGTCATGGCGCTCGAAATAAAGATCCATGCCTCGGCGGAAAGCCTCTGGGCCAAGCAAGGTGTGGAGCATGCGGATCACCTCGGCGCCCTTATTGTAGACCGTGAGGGTGTAAAAATTGTTGATCTCGACAAAAGAGGGCGGCCGTACCGGGTGGGCCATGGGACCGCCATCCTCCCGAAATTGAAAGGAGCGGATGATGTTGGCATCCTGGATGCGCTTTACCGGCCGGGAGGTCATGTCGGCGGTGAACTCCTGGTCGCGGAACACGGTCAAGCCTTCCTTGAGGCTTAACTGGAACCAGTCCCGACAGGTGATGCGGTTACCGGTCCAGTTATGGAAATACTCGTGGGCAATCACCGCCTCGATACCCTCGTAATCAACATCGGTGGCAGTTTCGGGCAGGGCGAGCACGTACTTGGAGTTGAAGACGTTGAGGCCTTTGTTTTCCATGGCGCCCATGTTGAAATCGTCGACCGCCACGATCATGTAGGTGTCGAGATCGTACTCGCGGCCGAAGCGCTCCTCATCCCACTGCATTGCCTTCTGCAGGGATTGCATGGCGTGGCCGCACTTGTTCCGGTTACGTTCCTCGACATAAATATGCAGGTCGACTTTTCGTCCGGAGAGGGTGGTGAACGTATCGCTGATGCGCACCAGATTGCCGGCCACCAGGGCAAAGAGGTAACAGGGCTTAGGGAAGGGGTCGTGCCAGGTGGTGAAGTGGCGCCCGTCGCCCAGTTCACCGCTGTCGATCAGATTGCCGTTGGAGAGCAACACCGGGCAGGCGGTCTTGTCGCCGATCACCGTGGTGGTGAACACGCTCATCACATCCGGGTGATCGGGAAAACAGGTGACGGTGCGGAATCCTTCCGGCTCGCATTGGGTGCAGTAGTTGCCCGAGGAGAGGTATAAGCCCTCCAGGGCGGTGTTGCCGGCCGGATTAATGCGGGTCTCGATCTCAATCAAAAAGGGTGCGTCCGGTACCTGCGGGATTTCAAGCAGGCCGTCGGCGAAACGGAACTGCACGGGGGCAAGTTCAGTGCCGTCGAGCACAACCCGCATCAGTTCCAGTTTTTTGGCGTTGAGTACCAGTGGTTGCTTGACGCCGGTATTGGGGCGGCAGTGTAAGGTCGCCTGCACTCTGGTTGCTTGGGGATCGAGCTCGACCCGCAGGTCAATGCGGTCAACCAGGTGAGGGGGTGGGGCGTAATCCTTGAGAAATGTCTCTTTCTTATGTGTTGTCACGGGAGAACCTTGGGGAGATAAAAAGATTAATCGAATAAGTCGGGTTCGAAAAAGAGGAACTGCACCTGGGGAAAGGCGGCCTTCAGGGCCTGTTCGCAGGTGTTGATATGAGCAATTAATTGTTGTTCCGAGCCGGCCGGGTGCATGCGGGCCTTGACCGCCACCATGACATCGTCGCCCATTTGCAAGGTGAGAAAATTAAGCACGGTTTCGACTTCCGGCCGCTCATCCAGCAGTGCGATCATTTCCTGCCGGACCCTCGGGTCCACGCCTTGGCCCACCAGCAGGGCCTTGGTCTCCAAGCCAATAAAAAAGGCGACGATCACCAGGAGTAGACCGATGACGATTGACCCCAAGGCGTCGAAAAACGGATTGCCGGTGATAATGGTCAAGATGATTGCCACGGTGGCAAAAGCGAGGCCGAGCAGGGCGGCTATATCCTCACCAAAGACCACCAGCAGGGCCGAATTGCGGGTCTCGCGGAACCAGCGGACAAAGGAGCGGCCGCCGCGTTCCTTGTTGACCTCGCGCACGCAACCCCAGAGGGACATGGACTCGGCCCCCAGGGAAAAGAGCAGGACCAGCAAGGCGATGAAGGGGGATTTCAGGGGTTCCGGATCGTGGAGTTTATGGTATCCTTCGTAGATGGAAAAAAGACCGCCCATACTGAAAAGAATCAGGGCGACAATAAACGACCAGAAGTAGATTTCCTTGCCGTGACCCAAGGGGTAATCGGGCGAAGACGGTCGTTTGGCCCCGCGGATGCCGAGCAGCAGCAGGCCCTGGTTGCCGGTGTCGGCCAGCGAATGGATGGCCTCGGCCAGCATGGCCCCCGATCCGGTGAACAGGGCGGCGGCCAGTTTGGCGAGGAAAATTGAGAAGTTGGCCGCCAGCGCGTAGAGGATGCTTTTTAACGAATCAGCGCCATGCGCCATGAAGGGCTCCTGGTAAAAAAAACAGCATAAATGGACAGCAAGCCGTAACCGGGCCGAATTGTCCAGTTGGCCAAAACTATCGTAAAGACCTGATGAAAGCAAGCAGAAGAGCTCTTTCTTTCCCATTCCGGACGCCGCCGCTCTCTTGCAGAAGATGGCTGGCTGGTGTGCCCTCCTGGCAATCCGGAGATTGATTCGGATGGGAGAAAGCACGGACATCCTGGTTGTTGGCGGCGGTCCCGGCGGCCTGGCCTGCGCTACCCTGCTGGCCCAACAGGGGGCCAAGGTGGTGCTGGTGGAACGAAAACCGATCATCGGTTCCAAGGTCTGTGCCGGCGGCATCACCTGGCACGGCCTGATCAAGCAGGTCCCCACGCACCTGATCGAGCGGGAATTTCCCTGTCAGGTCATCGTCACCCCCAGGCAGCGAATCGTTGTTGCCGAAAAGAATCCGATCATCGCCACTATCAACCGGGAACGGCTCGGGCAGTGGATGGCCGATCAGGCTGAAGCTGCAGGCGTTACCCTCCTGGCCGGCACACGGGTAGCGGGGCTTGAGCATGGTTGCGCAACGCTGGAGCGGCCGGATGGGCAGCGCATGCGCCTTGGCTTTGGGCATCTGGTGGGCGCTGACGGATCGAACAGCCTCGTGCGCCGCGCTCTAGGCCTGCCGTCTGCGGCCATGGGTATCGGCCTCAACTGTATGCTGCCCGGCTACCACCCGCACATGGAATGGCATCTGCATCCCGAACTGTTTGGTTCCGGTTATGCCTGGCTCTTTCCCCACAGCGAGGTCTGTTCCATCGGTGCCTATGGTGAAACCCGGTTGTATACCGCCCGGATGTTGAAACAGCGGCTGATCCGTTGGGCGGAGCAACAGGGTTTTCGGCTTGATCCGCACGCCATCCGCGCCGGACTGGTCAACTTTGATTATCGTGGCGTACGCTTTGATAACCAAACCTGGCTGATCGGCGACGCCGCCGGTCTGGCCTCCGGTCTCACCGGGGAAGGCATCTATCCGGCCCTGGTTTCGGGCCAGGCGGTGGCCCGGATGATTCTCGACACCCAGTATCCCGGCAATGAATTAACGGCGCTCGCCAAAAAACACCGCCGGCACAGCCGGATTGTGGCGCTGGCGGGCAGACATCACCGGCTATGCGCGATGCTGATGGAGGCGCTGGTAATGCTTTTACGCATGAAAGTCATTGATTTTCACAGCCTGGAAATGGCAGAGTAGGGCTGTTATTGCCTGCTTGGCTATTGCCACCACTTTTTCCATTGGACAGCATGACCACCAAACAAAAGCATATTCTCTATAATGGAGTGTTTATCGCGGGGTGCGCTGCGCTCCTGCTTTTTCTGCTTTACGCACCTCCCGAGACCACCTCTCCGCTGCCCCATGACCAGAATCACGAGCGGTTCATGACCATGGGCAAAAAGGAGGCGGAGAAATTTTGTGAGAGTTGCCATGCGCCGGGGAAAGAAGCGCCCCTGCCCGAGACCCATCCACCCAAATACCGTTGCCTCTTCTGCCACAAGCGCAAATAAACAAGTCTATGACCACTACCCAAGACGTCTATTACGTTTCCGGTTCCACTGCCATCCTCGCCGAGGACATGGGCAAGGCCTTGTTGGCTCAGTTTCAGGGAATGCGTTTCCGTGAGGAAAAAATCCCGTTTATCTACACCCCAAACGACGCCCGCAAGGCGCTGGACCACATCCTGCAGCAATCGGTAGGCAACCAGCCCCTGGTCTTTTGCACCATCATGGACCAGGCAACCAGGGACGTCTTCAATTGTCCGGAGGTCAAATTCTTTGACATCTTTCTCAATACCCTGGAACTGCTGGAAGGTGCCCTGGGCGCCAAGGCCCTGCGCGAACCCGGGTATTCCCGTCATTTCACCATCTCCAAGATGGATAAGCGGGTTGATGCCATCCATTTTTCCCTGGAGCACGATGACGGCACCAGACCGGCGGAGTACGACGAGGCCGAGATCATTCTCATCGGCGTGTCCCGCTCGGGCAAGACCCCGGTCAGTATCTACCTCGCCACCCATATGGAGCTGAAGGCCGCCAATTTTCCTTTGACCGCCGACCACCTCGACCAACACGAACTGCCCAAGGAGATCGTCCGTAACCGTAAACGGGCCGTGGGGCTCACCTGTTCGCCCCTGTATCTCCACACCATCCGGGAAAAGCGCTACGCCGGCTCCACCTATGCCAGTCTGGCCAACTGTACCCGTGAGTTGCAGCAGGCCAAGCAGCTGTATGTTCGGCATAATCTTAAAGTTCTCAACGTCGAGGGCCGCTCCATTGAAGAACTCGCCGTCCAGGCCATCCAGGCCATCGGTTTGACCAAAAAAAACCAGCCAAGGTTGCGGGCTCGGGATATCTCCGGGCATTCCTCCTGAACGCAAGGAGCATGCCTCGGTTTATGAGCCTGTAGAAGGTGTTGTTGTTGAACAAGGACGTGCAATCGAACCTTATTTCGGGAGCTATTTCGTATGGATGATCATCTCTTTCAATCCCTCCAGGTCGGCTCGTTGACCCTGCCCAATCGCATCCTGATGGCACCGCTCACCCGCTGCCGGGCGGACCGTGATCATGTGCCCACCGCGCTCATGGCCGAACATTATGCCCAGCGAGCGAGCGCCGGGTTGATCATTGCCGAGGCCACCATGGTGATGGCAGGCCACTGCGCCTTCCAGACCGAGCCGGGGATCTATAACGGGGCCCAGATTGCAGGCTGGCGCGCGGTGACCGAGGCTGTGCACAACAAAGGGGGCCGCATCTTTCTCCAGCTCTGGCATGGCGGCCGGGCCTGCCACCCCCTGCTCAATAATGGTGACCAGCCGGTATCGGCCAGTCCCCTGGCGATCACCAATGACATCACCCATACCTCGGAAGGGAAACAAAACTATGTGGTTCCCCGCGAGCTGCGCGATGACGAGCTGCCTGCCATTGTCGAAGGGTTCAAGAACGCGGCGGTCAATGCTAAGGCGGCCGGTTTTGACGGCATCGAGATCCACGGCGCCAACGGCTACCTGCTCGATCAGTTCCTCCGCGACGGCTGCAACAAACGCAGCGGCCCGTACGGAGGCTCCATCGAAAACCGGGCCCGTCTGTTGCTGGAGGTGTTGGCAGCGGTGAGCGGTGTCTGGGGCAGCGATCGGGTGGGCCTGCGCCTGTCGCCGATTTCCAGCTTCAACTCCATGGGCGACAGCGACCCGGTGGCTTTGGCCTGCTGGCTGGCCAACCGGCTCAATGAGTGCCATCTGGCCTACCTGCATCTGATTCGGGGTGATGTTATGGGCGAGCTGCAGGGCGAGGTCCTGGCTCCGGTGCGGGAGCGCTACCAGGGGGTGTTGGTTGCCAATTTACGCTATACTGCTGCCGAGGCGACCGCGGCCATTGGAGCCGGACAGGCCGATGCCGTGGCCTTTGGCACCGCCTTTATCGCCAATCCCGATCTTCCGGAGCGGATTCAACTCGGCGCACCGCTTAACGCTCTCGATCCCTCGACCTTTTATAAAGGGGGGCCGGTGGGATATACCGATTATCCCTTTCTGGCAGATACCTGAGATGGGAGAGGAACAGAGAGTACCCGCTTTTTCCTTGGCGGCACGGGCGCAGAGTTTTCGCTATGCCCTAGCCGGTTTTCCGGTGTTGCTGAGCACCCAGCACAATGCCCGGATCCACGCCGTCGCCACCATCCTGGTGGTGATCGTTGGCCTGATTGTCCGGGTCTCACCGCTGGAATGGGCGCTCCTGGTTCTGGCGATTGGCATGGTCTGGGCCATGGAGGCCATGAACACCGCCATTGAACTGCTCGCCGACGAAATCTCCCTGGAACAGCGGCCGCGGATCGGCAAGGCCAAGGATGTGGCTGCCTTGGGCGTGCTGGCGGCGGCAATCACGGCAATGCTGCTCGGACTCTTTGTCTTTCTGCCACATCTTTGGCCGTGAGGCGAAGCTTTTTTTCAGGCTGACCGGTGGACGCGCTGCACAGGGCAGCCCATCAATAAACTCAAGCAGGAAAACCAACGATGAAGACCGCGAAACGGGATTTTAATAAGGCCGCCGCCACCTGGGATGAGAAGCCGCAGCGGGTCAAACTGGCCGGAGATGTGGCCGATGCCATCATTCGTGAGGTTGAGCTCACCCGCGACATAGACGTTTTGGATTTTGGCTGCGGCACCGGACTGCTGACGCTTCGATTGCAACCGTTTGTCCGGACTATCATCGGCGCCGACAGTTCCCAGGGGATGCTTGATGTCTTCAACGCCAAAATCGCGGCTGCCGAACAGGATAACATCTGTTCCATGTTTTGTGATCTGGCCAAGGGGGATACGCTGAAAGGCACCTATCATCTGATCGTCAGCGCCATGACCCTACACCATGTCAAGGAGATCGAAACTCTCCTCAGTGCCTTCCATGCCGTCATGAACCCTGGCGGCATCCTCTGTCTTGCCGATCTCGATCTGGATGAAGGGCAATTCCACGACGACAACACCGGTGTTTTTCATTTTGGGTTTGATCGAGCCGCATTGCGGGCAGCCCTGAACACAGCCGGATTTTTTGACGGACGCGATCTGACCGCTGCTGAAATCGTCAAACCAGGTGGCGACGGCACCACCAAAAACTTTTCCGTCTTCCTCATGACAGCAAAAAAATAGAGGGCCAAGGTGCAGCGGTTCCATCGCTTCTGCTTGTGATTCCCGGTCTGGCCGGGAGCAACAAGGAAGGGCGGGGGAGAGTGAAAAAGTGCGGCGATGGGCAGTTTTCTCAGAGCTTGGGCGGGAGGATGGTGCGCTCCAATTCCGGATGCCAGACCTTCTCCTGATGGTTGAAAGTTCGGGCAACCACCTTGTCGGGGTAGAGATACAGGGAATTGGTCCAGATGGTCTCGCGTTTCATGTCCGTGTTGTGGATGTTAGTGACCTGCCCGGCGTAGATATTGATGGGCGAGGCGTAGCTTTCTTCCGTCGGCGGCGTGTGGGTGTGACCGGAGACCCAGAGGAATATCTGCGGGTTGGCAGTGATGAGAGCGTGGATGGTTTCCGCTGGTTGGGCAATGGCATGGGGACGGTTAATGTACTGCTTGAAGGCATGCTGGGTTCCTTGCAGTGGTCCGTGAAACACGATGATCGTCGGCGTTGCGGGATGACGGGCCAACTCCGCGCGCAACCAGTCGAGCTGCGGTTCACTCATCCCGGTGGCAAAGCTCTCGTGATCCGTTGAGAGGAAGATCAGCAAGTAACCACCGATCATCCGGCTGTAAAAGTGCTCGGCAAGATCGAAGCTCTCGCGAAACAGTTTGAGCTTGGCTTCCCGGGTGGCGCTCGAAGCGCCCAGGTAGCCACCGCCGCCCGGCCAGGAAGGGGTTTCGTAGATGACGTCGTGATTGCCGGCAACGGCTGCCAGGGGTTTGTCCAGTTTGGCAAAAAACGTCCGTGCCGCCGCATATTCTGCCTCGGTGCCGTACTCGGCGCAGATGTCGCCAACGGCTATCACCAGGTCAACATCCTGCCAGGAGTTGATCGTCCTCCGGACACTTTCCTTGTGGGCCAGATGCTGCCCCGGCAGATGCGGATCTCCCAGAATCACCAGGTGGTGGTAGGACTTCTCCGCGACCTCCGGGCAAGGTTGACTGCAGGCATACAGCACCACAACCAGAGCAAGGGCGGCCAAGAAAAACGATCGTCGAATTGTTTGGTGGTTTGTGCTGTTCATTCCTTTCCCATCCCTTGGTGCTGTTTCATTCCTCCTCAGCACCGTACTCTTCTCGCCTGCACCCGACAAGTGAAAGGAGAAGTTTTGCCTTGCCTCGGTCAGAATCGAAATCGGCCTCAGCCATCACACCAGTACGCAAAGTAGGCAACACCAGAGAGGGGCGGTCACTTGAGCTCTACGGCCATTGAGTTGAACAGGTAGCCTTGCCCCGAGACTCTCCCTTGCTGGAGCGTTTTTCATTCTCTCCGTAACACCTCTCCATGCAGCGTCATTTCTCCCCCCCCACCATTTCCCTCGAAAACATTGTGGCGTAAAGGTTGTTGGATTATTCCGCTCTGAACCCTGCAGGAGTCTGTAGGTATTTTTACCTAAATTCGAGTGGATAAGAGAGTCGGTCAGTCGGTTTGACCCCTCGTCCCTTGCGCGCGTTTTTTTTCTGTGCTGCTTTCCCTGAAATCCGTTGCGGCACAATGGATTTGTAAATTTTAAACGTTAATTCGAAGAGATGAGTGAAAATTATTTATTGCGGGAGGGTGAAAACCCTTGGTAGAAGAGCCCTGTGGAAATGGAATTGCTCCAAGCGTCAACTTGCAGTGTTGCAAGACTCGTCGCCTCGCTCTCGAGCGCTTCTGCACATCATTTTCGGCGGCTCCCAAGAGTCTCTGGCATTGTCGAGTGAAGCCATGAAAAGGGAGGAGAAGAATGGGTCAACTCAGTAATCAGCACGATCTCTCCTGTGGTCATGCACCAAAAGGGATAAACCTGTGAGCCCCCGCTTGCGCCGGGTTGAGCGTTTCAGCCTGATCTTCTGCCGCCGATTGCTCGCCCTTACCGTGCTGGTGAGCACCATGGCTTCCTCTTGGGTACAAGCTGCCACACCTGGAGAAAGAGCTAGTCAGGAGTATCTGCGGCAGCAGGAACGTGAGCGGCTCTTGCGGCAGCAACAGGAACAAGGACCCGACGTACGCCTGCCGGCACCAGTTCCGCAAGAGACGGGTCGTTTGCCCAGTGATGAATCGCCCAGCTTCATGATTGAACGCATAGTGTTGACAGGCGATAACGCCGAACACTTTCAGTGGGCCTTGGCGTTTGCCGATCAAACCGCCGAAGGCGAAAGTGATCCCGCCCTGCAGCGCAGCCTGGGCACAAGCGGCATCAACCTGGTAATGCGACGCATCCAGAATGCCATTGTCGGGCGCGGATTTGTCACTACCCGCGTGTTGGCCGAGGCCCAGGATTTGTCGACAGGCATGCTTCAACTGACGGTTATTCCCGGTCGCATTCGCACCATTCGTTTCGCTGCAGAGAGCGATACGCGGGCCACAGGGTGGAATGCGGTGCCGGCCAATCCCGGTGATCTCCTCAATCTGCGCGATATCGAGCAGGCCCTGGAAAATTTTAAGCGAGTTCCGACGGTTGAGGCCGATATCCAGATCACGCCTGCCGAGGGCGATGAGGCACTCCCCGGCGAAAGCGATCTGGTCATTGCCTGGAAGCAGCGCTTCCCCTTCAGGCTGACTCTTTCCGCCGATGACTCCGGCACGAAAACCACCGGCAAATATCAAGGAAATACCACGCTTTCCGGGGATCATCTATTGAGCCTGAACGACCTGCTGTATGTGAACCTCAATCACGATTTGGGCGGGGGGGAACCCGGAGAAGGTGGAACCAACGGTTATGTCGCCCACTACTCGCTGCCGTTTGATTACTGGCTGCTCGGTTTCACCACCAGCCGCAACGACTATCACCAATCAGTCGCGGGCGCCAGTCAGACTTATCTGTACAGTGGCGAAAACGAGAATAACAACCTCAAGCTCTCCCGTCTGGTGTATCGGGATGCCGTTCGCAAGACCACCGTCTCGTTGGGGGGATGGGAACGCTCTTCCAAGAATTTTATCGAGGATACCGAGGTGGAAGTCCAGCGTCGCCGGATGGCGGGGTGGGAACTGGGTGTGAACCACCGCGAATTCATCGGCACCGCCACCCTGGATGTAAACCTCAACTACCGTCGGGGCACAGGTGCCATGAATGCCTTGCCCGCACCCGAAGAATCGTTCGACGAGGGCACCTCCCGGCCCAAAATCTTCACCGCAGACGCTCAACTGCGCAAACCGTTTGCGCTTGGTTCCCAGCAGTTCCAGTATACCGCCAACTGGCGGGCGCAATGGAACGATACCCCGCTGGTGCCGCAAGATCGCTTTGCCGTCGGCGGGCGCTATACCGTGCGTGGTTTTGATGGGGAGAACACCCTACTGGCCGACCGCGGCTGGTTGATGCGCAACGATCTGGGCTGGGCGATCGGACAAAGCGGGCAGGAGCTCTATCTTGGCCTGGACTACGGCGAGGTGGGTGGAGCGAGCAGCGACTACCTGGTGGGCAAGCGGTTAAGCGGTGCGGTACTCGGTTTGCGGGGTGGGTTTATGGGAGGTACCTATGATCTTTTCATCGGCGAACCGCTCAGTCATCCCGATGGCTTCGAAACCGCTGACATTGTGACCGGTTTTATGCTGAGTTGGTCCTTCTGAAACGAGGCATGGGTTTGATATGCATCCGGTCGCCGGCGGGCCCAAGGTGATGTATGGCAGGGATCTAAAGGATTCTGTTTCCAGGGAGAGGTGATATGAACAAGCGTTGCTATCGGGTGATTTTCAACAAAAATCGGGGCCTGTTGATGACCGTTGCCGAGATTGTGCCCAGTCACGGCAAATCCGGTGGCAAGCCTTCTCGTACCAAAGTGGCGGCTGTATCCAAGCAAGGCAGCACGCTGGTCGCCTTGTCATTTGGTGTTTGGGCGGTGCTGGGGATGGCCGTGCTGCCCGTGTCGGTCCAGGCGCAAATCGTCGCCGACCCGAGCGCGCCCGCCCGCCAGCGTCCCACCGTGCTGGCGGCACCAAATGGTGTCCCGACCGTCAATATTCAAACCCCGAGCAGCGCCGGAGTATCGCGCAACACCTACAAACAATTCGATGTTGAGCAACGAGGCGCCATTCTCAACAACGCCCGCACCAACACCCAAACCCAACTCGGGGGCTGGGTGCAGGGCAACCCGTGGCTGGCAAAGGGAAGCGCTCAAGTTATCCTCAATGAAGTCAACAGCAGCGACCCCAGTTTGCTCAGCGGCTATGTTGAGGTTGCCGGGCAACGCGCTGAGGTCGTTATCGCCAACCCGGCAGGCATCAATGTCGATGGCGGCGGTTTCATCAACGCGTCCCGCGCCACCCTCACCACCGGCACACCCCTGTTGAATGGCGGCTTACTGGAGGGGTATCAGGTACGGGGCGGTCACGTCAGCATCAGCGGCGCCGGGCTCGACACCACCCTGACCGACTACACCGACCTGATCGCCCGTTCAGTTGAGGTCAATGCGGGTATTTGGGCGAATCAACTCAAGGTGACCACGGGGGCCAATCAGGTGGATGCCGCTCACACCACAGCGACGGCGATTGCGGGGACCAGCAAGACTCCAACACTTGCCATTGATACGTCCCAACTCGGCGGCATGTACGCCGGTAAGATCACCCTGGTCGGTAACGAGGCGGGGGTAGGGGTTCGTAATGCCGGCAATATCGGCGCGAGCGCGGGCGAGGTGGTGGTCACCGCCGAGGGGCGACTGGAAAATAGCGGGCGGATCACCAGCGCCGGTCACGCCAAGATCGACAGCGCTGCCGGTATCGATAATAGCGGGACCATGTACACCCAGACCAATGCTGTTTTGAGCACCCGCGGTACTCTCAGCAACAGCGGCGTGGTTGCCGCCCAAGGTGATACCAGCCTGGCGGCGACCGGCGCGAACAGCTCCATTGTC
>JBBQCO010000008.1:0-51795 GCA_038318785.1 Desulfobulbales bacterium
CTATTCCCGTTCACCGCTCAACTAGCCGCCCATGCCCCACGAAAAAACGAGAAAACTCCTCAAACGCCAGGACCTGGCCCCAAATAAAAAGCTGGGGCAGAATTTCCTGGTGCACGAGCGCACGCCGAAACGGATCGTCGATCTGGCCGGGCTGCATCCCGAGGACCGGGTGATCGAAGTCGGAGTCGGCTTAGGCGCTCTCACCCGACCCCTGGCTGCCGCTGCCGCCAAGGTCATCGGTTTGGAAGCAGACTCAGGAATTATCCGCCTGCATCGGCAGCAGCAGGATCTGCCCGCCAATGTCGAACTGATCCATGCCGATGTCCTCAAAGTCGACCTCGCCTCCCTGATTGAACCGGGAGAACGGTTGAAGATCGTTGCCAACCTGCCCTATTCGATCTCGACGCCTTTTCTCTTTCGCCTGATCGATCATGCCCACCTGATGGATTTTGCTGTGGTCATGCTGCAAAAAGAGGTCGCCCGGCGGTTGATGGCCTCACCGGGCTGCAAGGAGTATGGTGCGCCCACGGTGCTGCTCGCCGCTTGCGCCGAAATCAAGCCGCTGCTCGCCGTCAATCCGGCGGAATTCCATCCTCGCCCCAAAGTCGACTCACTGGTGGTCCGCATCAGCTTTCATCCGCAACCCCAACGGGTGCAGGCTCTGGGCGATTTCGACCGCAAGCTGTTCAGCCGCGTGGTCCATGCGGCCTTTGGTCAACGACGCAAGACCCTGCTCAACAGCTTGGACAGCGCCGGTCTCATGCCTGACAAAAAAAAATTAACCCAATGCATTGAAGTGGCGGGAATCGCTCCTTCGGTCCGGGCCGAAACGTTGACCCTAGAAGACTTTGTGCGACTCAGCCATGCCCTTGGACCTGCCCCTGCCCCCGACAACCCACTTCCTCAACAAACGCCACCATGAATGTACCTGAAAAAACCTCCCCGCCGCAGATCAGCCCCTACGTTTTCCCCGTTCTCCTGGCTGGATTTGGCCTCTGGTGTTTCTATGACGGCTGGATATCCACTGACCCGGAGATGCTGAAGCATAAGTTGTTCAACCGCATCGCCAGCGGGGTGCTCCTGGTCTGGTCCATCCTCGATTTCATCCGCACCCGGCGCATGGAAAAGGCGGAACAGACAGGCGCAACCGTGGAAGAGCCAAACCCTTGAACACAGTCCCCGGATCGCCGCTGACGAGGCCTACCAACCGCCAGCTCCTCCTGCCCTACGCCGCACCCTACCTCGCCTATGTGGGGATCGCCTCCATTCCCGCTGAAATACTGCCGATGGAGGCTAATTATGCCCTCAGGATTATTACCGTGTCCCTTCTCCTCTTTTGGGCCTGGCGCTGGTACTGCCCGCTCAAAGGACCGCGCTCGGCTCTTGGCTCCATCCTAATCGGCAGCGGAGTCGGGCTCCTGGGGTTGCTCCTTTGGTTAGCTTTTCTCTTTCCCTTTGTCACTTCGGGAGACGAGCAACCGTGGTCCACGAGTTCGTTTTTGCTGCGGCTGCTCAGTGCCGGATTGCTTGTCCCTCTTTTTGAAGAACTCATAATGCGGGGCTTTCTCCTGCGACTCGCCTTGCAGTGGGACCATGCCCGGAAAAACAAAGAAGAAGAGCCGTTTTTCATCGCTCTCGACGAGCGGTCCGTGAATGATGTTCTCCCAGGGAAGTGGTCCTGGGCGGCAATTCTTCTTTCCACCTTGGCCTTTGTCTCGGGACATGCCCTGCACGAATGGCTGGCCGCCGCCGCGTTCGGGCTGCTCATGGCCTGGTTATGGGTCAGTAGGAAGGATCTCCTCTCCTGCATCACGGCCCATGCAGTCACCAATATCGCCTTAGCCTTGTTTGTCTATTCCACCGGCAGCTGGCAGTATTGGTGATGTTTCGAGAAATATTGATCTCGTCTCGGTGGAAACGCCACCCTCGCCACAGGACCGGAGGCAGGGTGTTTCCCCTCCCCTCTGGGAAATCTTCCCAACAGACCTTCCGCTCTGCGCCACGATGCGGCACAAGGGCTGACAACCCAGTCCCTGCGCATCCTCCAGGGTGCCTGATTTCTGCGCCTTATGCATAATTTCGTCTACCATAACCCGACCAAGATTCTTTTCGGCCGGAGCACCATTGAGAGCATCGGCCCGGAGACTCGGGTATGGGGACGAAGGGGGCTGCTGGTTTACGGCCAGGACAGCCTCAAGCATAACGGCCTGTATGATCGGATTGTCAAAGCCCTGCACGAGGCAGAGGTCGACATTGTCGAGCACGGCGGCGTTCGTTCCAACCCGCTGCTTTCCCATGTCCGCCAAGGCGTCCACCTGGCCAAGGCGCATGATGTCGAAGTAATCGTGGCTGCGGGGGGCGGCTCGGTCATCGACACAGCCAAGGCTATTGCCGCCGGGACTCCGGTTGAACATGATGTCTGGAAATTTTTTACCGGCAAGAGGGGGATTAAAACCGCCCTGCCGGTCAACGCCGTGCTCACCCTGGCCGCCTCAGGCTCGGAGATGAATTCGGGCATGGTCATCACCAACGACGAGACCAGGGAAAAGTTCGGCTTCGGCCATCGATTGCTTCATCCCAAGACCTCGATTCTCGACCCGGAAGCCACCTTTTCCGTCCCCCCCGACTACACGGTCTATGGCGCGGTCGACGCCATCAGTCACGTACTCGAATTCTATATGACCGCAGCCGATCCGGACAGCCCGGTGCAGGACCGGTTGATGGAAGGGTTGATTGAAAACGCCATGACCGCCTGCACACGCTGCCTCGGCGACCCCCTCGATTACAACGGTCGCGCCAATCTGATGTGGACCGCAACTCTGGCCCTCAACGGCCTGACTGCGGCCGGATTGGGCCGGGTCGGATTTCCGATGCACCTGATCGAACACTCCCTGAGCGCCCTCTACGATGTACCCCACGGGGCCGGTCTGGCGGTGGTCATGCTCGGCTGGCTGCGCGCTCATCAAATATTATTCGCCAAACGGATCGCCGCTCTGGGCAAACGGATTTTCTGCCTGACCGAACAAGAGCCAACAGCGGCGGCGGCCCAAACCATCGCCCGGTTGCACACCTGGCTGCAGAGTGTCAAAGCCCCTCTCACCTTGAGTGAACTCAATATTTTGCCAGAGGATATCCCCCGCATTGCCGACAATACCAACGGCTTGGCCCGACTCTGGCGATTGCGCGACTATACCCCGGAACGCGTCGATACCATCCTCCGGCAGTGCCTGTAGATTTCCCAGCCGCCTCCTCCTCCCGCACCACGACTCTCTGGCCGTGCATGCGTGGTCGCGTTACCGGACGCTGTCTGGAGAAAACCGTAATTTCCCCATGACATTCATCGGTTAATGCGGTAAGTTGACCCCGTTTTGCAACCCTTGATCCAACAAGAGGCTCAAACCAGACGATGAAGCGTGAAATCCCGGCCGGGAGGGCAGTTCCGGCGGATTGGCTCAGTAATTTTGACCGGTACCTGATCAGCGAAGGAACGCACGAACGGGCCTACGAAAAACTTGGGGCTCACCTGGTGCGCTTCGAGGACAAGGACGGCGTCGTTTTCGCGGTCTGGGCCCCCAATGCCCGGCAAGTTACGATAATCGGCGATTTCAACAGCTGGGATCCCAGCCGCCATCCCATGCATTCCTCCGATGCCGGCATCTGGACCCTTTTCATTCCCGGACTGAACGAATTTTCCGTCTACAAATACCGTATCACGACCCAGAAAGGGGAACTGTTGGACAAGGCCGACCCCTTTGGTTTTGCCATGGAAGAACGGCCCCGCACCGGCTCAGTCGTCGCCGATCTGGACCGTTACCAGTGGCAGGACGACCAATGGATCGCCACCCGGAAGCGCCGCCAGGCCCTGGACAGCCCCATCTCCATCTACGAGGTCCATCTCGGCTCCTGGCGCCGGGAGGTCGATGACCAATGGGGCCAGCGATACCTTACCTACCGGGAGTTGGCCGCGACTCTTATTCCCTACGTCCAAGATATGGGCTACACCCATATCGAGTTGATGCCCATTGCCGAGCACCCCTTTGACGGTTCCTGGGGCTACCAGGTGCTGGGCTTTTTTGCCCCGACTTCCCGCTTCGGCACCCCCGAAGACTTTATGTTTTTTATCGACCAGTGTCATGGCGCCGGTATTGGCGTGATCCTTGACTGGGTGCCCGCCCACTTTCCCAAGGACATGGCCGGACTCAATCTCTTCGACGGCACCCAACTGTATGCCCATGCCAACCCCCAACAGGGCGAGCATCAGGATTGGGGCACCCTGATCTTCAACTACAGCCGCAACGAGGTCCGAGCCTTTCTCATCTCCAACGCCCTGTTCTGGATCGATAAATACCACATCGACGGACTCAGGGTCGATGCGGTCGCCTCCATGCTCTATCTCGATTATTCCCGGGAGCAAGGACAATGGATCCCCAATGAATACGGTGGGCGGGAAAACCTTGCCGCCATAAGCTTCCTCCGCAAAATCAACGAGGTGCTGCACGGCATCTTTCCCGGCGTCCTCACCATTGCCGAGGAATCGACCTCCTGGCCCATGGTCAGCCAACCCACCTACCTAGGCGGCCTCGGGTTCAGCCTCAAATGGAATATGGGCTGGATGCACGACACCTTGGGGTACATACAAAAAGACCCCCTGTTCCGCAGGTTCCATCATAATCAGATGACGTTTGGCATGCTCTACGCCTTTCACGAAAATTTTGTGTTGCCGCTGAGTCATGACGAGGTTGTCCATGGCAAGGGATCGCTGCTGGGCAAGATGAGCGGCGACGAATGGCAAAAATTCGCCAACCTGCGGACCTATTTAGGATTTATGTGGGGCTATCCCGGCAAGAAACTGTTGTTCATGGGCTGCGAATTCGGTCAATGGCAGGAATGGAACCATGACACCGGCCTGGAATGGCAAGCGCTGAACGCGCCACGCCACCAGGGAATGCAGCGGTTGGCGCGCGATCTCAATCTGGTGTATCAGCACGAACCAGCCCTTCATCAGGTCGATTTCGACTGGAGCGGCTTTAAATGGATCGACGCCAACGATTCGGACAACTCGGTTCTTTCGTTTATCCGCTACGCCAAGAACCCCGATGATTTCGTCATTGTCGTCTGCAATTTCACGCCCGTGGTGCGCGAGCACTACCGTATCGGCGTCCCCAGGGCCGGATCCTACCGGGAGTTAATCAATTCCGACCAGGAAATCTATGGCGGCAGCGGGATCAGCAACGGCCCGGTCATCATCGCTCTGCAGGAACCCTGCCACACCTTCGGGCACACCCTGTCCCTCATTATACCGCCCCTTTCGACGCTGTTTCTTCACCCCTGTTCATGACGTTACGTAGACTGTTTTTATACATGACTTCAACCAAACAACATACACTATGAAAATCCGTCTGATTCTCCTCTCCCTTGTCGGTGTCGCGGCATATATCGTGCTCGCCAACTTTAACAGCAAGATGATCAAGGAAGCTGCGGTCTCCAAGGATCACGGCCAAGTGTCGGCCCCACAAGCCCATTCCGCCAAGGTTGCGCCGCCGGTTGCTCAGAAGGAGGCAACTCCCGTACCAGTGGAGCAAACCCCACCTGGAGCACAGCAGCAGAAACGGGAACAACCCCAACCGACCCAACAGAAAACCCCTGAGCCTCCGCCGGTACAGGTGACGGTGGTTCCTGCCGCCGTCGACAGCGGGGAAGTGCAAAAATTACAGGTGGAAATAGCCGAGAAAAATCAGCAGATTCGCCAATTGCTCGATGCCCAAGAAGCCATCGCTGCCAAATACCGCACGCTTCTTGCCGAGACAGAGGCAGGAACAGCCGGGATCGAGGCCAAGGACAGGCTGCTCAAGGAGAGCGCCGACACCATCAAGGTCCTGTCCACCGCCAAGGATAAAACAGCGACCGAACTCACAGCGGCCAAAGCCGCCCTGGAGCAACTGCGCTTGAATCTCGACCAGATTAAAGCCGCCGGGGCCGAGGCCAAGGACAGAATACTCAAGGAAAACGCTGAGCAGGTTAAAGTCTTAGCTGCCGACAAAGAGAAAACTGCGGCCGAACTGACGGAGACCAGGGCTGTTTTGGGGCAACTGCGCCAGGATCTGGAAAAAATGAAAGCAGCCGGCAGCAAAGCGGAACAGTTCATCCAGGAAAAAGAGGCCCTCCTCAAAACCGTGCAAGCGCAGGTTCAAGAACGGGTCGGCGAATCGAGCAACCTGAAGGCGCAATTAGCCGAAACTGTCGATAAACTAACGGCCGCCAAAGCGGAACTGGAGCAGATCGGACACAAGGCAGAGGCGCTGGTCAGCCTGAGTGCGGAGAAAGAACAACAGGCGGCCACCTTGAACCAACAAAAGGAAGCCGTAGAAAAATCTCTCCAGGAAAAGACCGAAACCTTGAACAAGGCCATCTTCACTATTCAGTCGCTCAAGCAAGAGGTTGCGGCTCAACCCCAGGCCGTGGCCACGGTGCAGAATCTGCTCGATGCGCGCAACAAGGAATTCGATCAGCTTAAAAACGAGACCGCCGCCCAACTCGACCAATTGAACAAACAAATAACCGATCTCAGCAAAAACGAAACCCTGGCGGCCACGGAAAGGGATCGGTACAAGGCCGAGGCCGAAACGGCTCAAAAGAAGATTGCGGATCTCGAGGCGCTCCAGGCCCAGACGCAAGCCACCTTGCCCGAAACTGAAAAGAAGCTCGCCGCAGTCCTGGAGAGCAACCAGACCTTGCAGAACCAGCTCAACGACAAGGAAAAGGCTCTTGACGATGTCCAAGCGAAAATCAATGAATTAACCGCCAAAGTCTCTTTCCTCCGCGATGAAAAACTCGGTCTGGCGAGTCAGCTCGTGGCCATGCAGGCAGACCAAAAAAATCTTCTCGCCGTGAAGACCTCTTTTGACGAGCAGGCTGCTGCTCTCGCTCAAGCTGAAGGAAAGCTGAAAGACCTGGCCGTGCTCCAGACGAAAAATGAGGAGATGAGCAAGGCCTTAGACGAGAAGACTGCAGCCCTGGACGCAGCCGCGAAGCAAGGCGAAGAACTGACCGCCCTTCAGGCCAAACACACCGAGTTGACCCAGCAGAGTGAAACCAGTACCAGCGCTGTCAAGCAACTGGAGGCGGAAAAATCCGACCTGATGGGTCAGCTGGCTGCCGCTCAGGCGGTGGTACAAAATGTTGATGGCCTGAAAAAATCGCTCGATGAAAAAAGCAATGCCCTGATGCTGGCCGAGACCAAGGTCAAGGATCTGGCAGGGGTCAGCGAGCAGATCACTGCCCTCGAAGCCAAGCTGACGGCAGCACTGACCGCCAAACAGACCGCCGAAAAGAAGGCTGCCGACACCGAAACCTCGATGAAAAATCTCAACGACTCACTGACCGCAAGCAACGCTAAGGTGAAGACGCTGGAGAGCGAACTGACTGCGGCCCAAACCCGGGTCAAGGAGTTAACCGACAAGAACCAGCTGCAGGCGCAGCAGGATCTTGTCCCCAATCTCAACCAGCAAATCGCCACCCTCCGTGACCAGATCGACCAGATGGAAGCTGTCTCCACTCAGGCAAAGAAGAGCCTGACCAATGCAACGGCAGCGGTGCAGATCAAGACCGAAGAGGCCCAGGCCGCCGACAAGAAAGCGCTGGCCCTGCTGGCCGAAAAAGAAAGCCTGCAGCAAGCGCTCAATGCCCATCAGGCCACCATCGGTGACCTGCAAAAACAACTGGCGACGGCAAAAGCGCAACCACCGGTAGACGCTCCGGCTCCAACCCAGGTAGCGCCTGCCGAAAAACCAGCGGCGAGCACCGTGGCCGACGCTGACAAAGACGGGGTGAGCGATGTCGCCGATCTTTGTCCCGGTACTCCTGCAGGTACGCCGGTCAACAGCCTGGGGTGTGCCGTTAAAAAAGGTATAATCCTTGAGGGCGTCAATTTCAAATCCGGAACAGCTCTCCTCACCCCGGAATCCCAGAAAAAACTTGACCTGGCCGCAGCCGCCCTCAAGCAAGTTCCCCAGGTTAAAATCGAGGTAGCCGGGTACACCGATAGTGTTGGTGATGCCAAGCGCAATCTGAATCTCAGTGTCCAGCGCTCCCAAGAGGTCATCAAATACCTGACCGGCCAAGGTGTGGCTGCAGAGCAGCTGACCGCCAAAGGCTACGGACCGGAAAACCCGGTCGCTGATAATAGCACGCCGGAGGGCCGACAGATGAATCGAAGAATCGAGTTACTTCCGATGATCCAATAAGCCGCAACCCGGTCGATTAGGGCAAAAAGCCCTGGCACCTTAGTGGTGTCAGGGCTTTTTTTGTGCCGAATGACATTCCGAGAACGCGACAGCCTCCCGTTGCCTACACCAGCTTGACCAGAGCCAGATTAATCAGCCCGATGAGAAAACCGAGCAAGGCACCAAACAGATTGATATATTTGAATTGTTCCTCCATGATGGAAAGCAGGAGCCGTTCCAGTTGCAGAAGATCGAGTGAGTCGACTTTGTCAGTCACGACCCTTTTGATGTTCAAGGATTCGACCACCCCTGGAACCTCCTGAAGAAACATCCGATTGGAGGTCAAAATGATGTACTCGATGAGCCCCTGGCGCACACCATGGGGCACGATGTCATACAACCTGCCCAACGGCCGGGCCAGCAGGGTGTCCACCATGGCGTTCACCATGGAATGGACCAGACGCTCGCTGGTGCTGGACCGAAACAGCTCGACACATTCGCGGACAATCGCCGCCCGCAAGTGCCGGCCATTGTCTCCGGGAAAAAATTGACCGGCCAAGTCGCCCAGCGGCCTCCGGCCGCCATCCAGTAGATTTTCCAGACCAACATGGAGCAAAGCCCTCAGACCGGTGAGGGCGCCCTCGCTTTTGAAAGCGGCGAGCATTTGGATTGCGCAGGCCCGACAGATGGCAGTCAGGCGATCCTCGTCCACCTCGGCCAGTAGTCCATCCAAGCGTTTGTCCAGCAGGCTGTCGATATTTTCCTCGAGTACCGTCATCATCCGTTCCTGGACATCAGGATTCCGCAGCCAGGTGACCCAATCCTCCTCTTTCTCGTCAAGGTAGGCGCCGATCTTTTGTTCAAAGGTGTCCATTTCCAGGAACCCTCGGGCCATGGCCCCCACCGGACCGAGGGTTTCGAGAAAGTGATCGACCCCACCAAGAATACCTTTGACCACCTGGGCCCGCAACACCGGATCAGCCAGTTGGGCGCCCATTCGTTGCAGGAGGGGGGAGGATTGATGACGGAGAATGCTCTTCACCAAGCCGACCAACGGTTCCGGGGCCAGATCGCCGATGGTACGGCCCTGAGCGGCGGATTGCCGCAGGCTCGCGGCCAGATGCCCGGCCAACCAGGTTTCGGTCTGATCACTGCCCAAAAGCGCCCTCATCACCTCGTCGATAAAAAGATAGACATCTTGCCGGTTTTCCGGAGACAGTAGGCTGTTGAGCTCTTGATCGCCCAGAACCTCCAGTCGGCCGACTATGGCGGCAACGATTTTCTCCTCGAACCCGCTGCTGGCCAAGTAACGATTGACGCCCTCGCTCACCTGGTATTTCAGCGTCTTAACTCCAACCTGAAAATAAGCCTTGAAACGGGAGGGGATAATGTCGGGTAAGGGGCCGAGATCTCGTTTGAAGATCTCCTGCACCTTGCGATCTGCCAGATGGGCCAGATGCGCCTGAAACGGCTCATCGGAAATGGCAGCGCCGATATCCTTGCTGGTCAGGAGATGACGCCCCACCATCTCGCCGATATTGACGGCCAGGGCATGCCGTTTAGAGGGAATAACACCGGGCGTCATGGGAACCCGCAATCCAAACAGAGACCAGGGCCGCAGGGGCCGGAACAGCATGCGGATGGCGACCACGTTGGTGAGATAGCCTATAAAAGCGCCGATGCAGGGATGGGCAAGATCGCGGAGCAGCGAATAATCGAGGACAAGCACGATGGGCAACCTGAGAGGTGAAGGTTAAGAGGAGAAGATGAGCGGCAGCAATGCCTCGGGCTGCGCAATCAGATGGTGCGCACCCGCTTGCCGCAGTTCGTCCGCGGTCCTGAAGCCCCAGAGGACGCCAACCGCATCCATGCCGGCCGAGAGCGCGGTACGCATATCGACCCCGCTATCGCCGACATAGAGAATTTCCGCAGGCATCAGGCCAAGCAACCGGGCGACCTCAAGGGCGGCGCTGGGATCCGGTTTTTTCGGCACGCCGGGGCGTTGTCCCAAAAGCGGATCAAAGGTCCAATGGGGCAGCAGTTGCCGCACACAGAGCCGGGTAAAGGGGTCCGGTTTATTGGAAAGGATACTCAAACGCAGGCCGCGGGCCGTCAACCGGTCGAGCAGAGCGGCGATACCAGGATAAGGAGCGGAGCGTTCATGCCAGTTCCGTGCATACTCCTCCTCAAAGGACGCCACCAACTCCTGTACCATCTCGGCTGAGCGCAGATTTTCGGGCAGAATCCGCTCCACCAGGGTTTTCAAGCCGTCGCCGACAAAGGTGCGAAAGGCGTCCACCGGATGCACGGGCAGACCCTTGGCGACCAGAACTCGATTTGCCGCCGTCGCCAGATCCTCCAGCGTGTCGAGCAGGGTTCCGTCCAGATCAAAAAGGACCGCTTGATAACGCATCGACTTCTTTCTCCTTTACTCAGCATTCCAAGGTTTTATGTTGACCTTAGCCGGACAGGCAAGGGCTTGCGCCCAGAACCGGACCCGCACTATAACCAGGCTTTTCTTCTGCCGTAAACGATTTTTGAGTGATACAACCGCCGCTCACCTTCACCTTGGAAAAAACAACTGCATACACTTTTCTGTTGTTCAAGGCGACGAAAAAGCTATAGACTTAAAAAGATGAATATTTTACAATATATATCAAGGTAGACAATCGTATCGGGACCACCTGTACGATTTTTTGTGCCCACAGCCTGACCACTGTCCCATTCACCCATTTCTGACGATCACACACCAATGAACCCGGAAACATATCCTCCCAGCGTCATGGTCGACCTGATCAAGGTCAGCAAGCTCTATCCCCCCGATGTCCAGGCAATTGCCGACATCTCCCTTACCGTTACCAAGGGAGAAATCGTTTTCCTCACCGGGATGAGCGGCGCCGGCAAGACCACCCTGCTCCGCCTGATCAGCCGCATGGAAAAACCGACCAAGGGCATGGTTGATGTCGCGGGTTTTGATGTGGCTAAGCTGTCGCACCGCAGCATCCACCTGCTCCGAAGGAAAGTCGGCATGGCCTACCAGGATTTCAAGCTCCTGCCCGAAAGGACCGTGGCCGACAATATCGGCATTGCCATGGAAGTGGTCTATCGCCCCAGCTCTTTTATTGAAAAACGGACACGGGAGCTCCTTGAGCAGCTTGACCTGACCAAAAAATACAACACTCGCGCCGGCGAACTGTCGCGCGGCGAACAACAACGGGTTTCCATTGCCCGGGCCGTGGCCAATTCCCCCGAGATCATTCTGGCCGATGAACCGACCGGTAACCTCGACGCCGAAACCACCGGCCGGGTCATGGATCTCTTTCAACAGCTCAACCGCAAAGGTGCCACCATTCTCATTGCCACCCATGACCGCTCCCTGTTTCAGGAAACCCCGCATCGGGTGATTGAACTCCGCTTCGGCCGAATCCGCTCGCCTCTTACCGAAACGCAGGATGACAACGACCAGGTCGCCGATGACGCGCTTGCTTTCTCTCAGGAGTCATGACAGATGCGATTTTTGACCGTTGTCCTCCGTCACACCTGCCGTAACATGCTGCTGACTTGGAAGTCGCAGTGCATGACCCTGTTCACCGTGTCGCTTTCAGTATTGATTTTTTCCTTCTTTTACCTGATCTACTCCAACGCCCTGCATATCGGCGAAGAACTCGATGATGATCTGCGCCTGGTTGTCTATCTTGACGAGGACCCGGCGCTCCCCTTGCAGGAGGAATACCGGCGGAGAATCTTGAAATTCGACCAAGTCGACCACATTGAATTCATCAGCCGCGAACAGGCGTATAAACGGTTCGAGCAACAGCTCGGTGACAACACCGATGTGCTCACGGGGGTGCCCACCGATTTCCTGCCGGCCTCAATCGAAGTTTACCCGGTCAGAACGCTGGACAGCCTTTCTCGAATCAAACGCTTTTCCGACTACCTCCAGACCCTGCCAGGCGTCATCAAGGTCCAATACGGTAAGGAATGGATCGAGCGCTTCTACGTCTTTATCCAATTGATGCGAGTCATTATCATCCTCTCCGGCTCCCTCCTGATCATGACCACCACCTTCATGGTCGCCCACACCATCCGCCTGACCTTGCTGTCCCGGCAACAGGAACTGGAACTGCTGCGTCTCGTGGGGGCCACCAACCATTATATCCGCATGCCCTTCCTGCTCGAAGGCGCACTCCAGGGGTTTATCGGCGCAAGCTGCGGCATGGGGGCACTCCTGCTGCTTTTTAATTGGATCACGCTTCAGTTCGCCGGCCCGGCCAACCTTACTCTCCTGTCCTTTGCCTTTTTCGACAGGACGATCGTTTGCTCCATCATCGGCATCGCCACCCTGCTCTGTGCTGCCGGCAGTTTTTCGGCGATCAGACGATTTTTGCATTTATAAGCTGCAGCCCATGATTCGCCGCCTCGCCTGCCTCTTTTTCCTCGTTAGCCTGCTGATCCCGTGTTGGTGTTCCGCCGAGCCGGAAGACAAGCAGCAAATGAACACGATCAGTATCGGCAAGCTCCGGCAGGAAATCTCCAGCCATCAGGAAAAAATCGAACAAACCGGTAAGGAAGAACTTTCGCTGCTGGATGAGTTGGCAGCCCTAGACGCGCAAATCGGCGCCCAGAAGGCCAAAATCGATGCCCTGCAAACCCGGCTTCGGGAACAAGAACTGGTGATTGAGGCCAAAGAAAAGGAGTTGGCAATCATCTCCCGGAAAAACGAGGCCTTGCAGCAGCACCTGATCAAACGGCTCCAATCCTTCTATCTACTGGGGAGGACAGGCACTCTCAACATCGTCTTTTCCAATAAAACCCTACCCGACCTGCTGTTGGCCAACGATGCCTTTCATTGGCTGGTGACCTACGACCAGTCGGTTTTTGCCGAGTACCGAAAAAGCGTCATCGACATCGATCGGGCCAAGCGTGCCCATGAGCTGGAGAAATCGGTTCAGGCACATTTCCTGTCCGATGCCGATAGAGAAAACAGCCTGCTCCAAAAGGTTGCCGACGATAAGAATGCGGTGCTGAAGCGGATCCAAACTGAAAAGGGTTTGTATGAACAGGCGTTAAAAGAGATGAAAAAGGCAGAAAGCGATCTCCTTGTTGTCCTGACCAAGCCCAGCCAGACGCCCGAGCAGAAGGCCCGAGGCTTTGCGGCCAATAAAAGAAAACTGCCGCCGCCGGCTGGAGGCAAGGTGACCAGCCGCTTTCATGACCCGGCCTCAACTGAGGATGACAGCCCCTTTACCAACGGCGTAACCATCATGACTCCGGAACACACTGAGGTTTCTGCCGTCTATGGCGGCATGGTTATCTTTGCCGGATATATGAGCGGGTATGGCAAGATGGTCATCGTTGAACATGATCAACAATATTATACAGTCACCGCCCGCTTCGACGACATCCAAGTCAGGGAGGGTGATTCGGTCAAGCAGGGACAGGTCATCGGCAGAACCGGAGATACAGACACTCCTTTCGGCCCAGGGCTGTATTTCGAGATCCGCCATGGTGCTCAGCCCGAAAACCCCCTCGACTGGCTCCAGCCGGGAACACTGACCGCCCACTAAATATTCCCCGAACCCGTTGTTTTTCCGGATGATGATGAATAACCGTTGCCTCGCAACCTGTTTCCCGTTAAGTTGCAAACATTACTGCCGCGGCCAAAATATCCACCCAAATCGGTGTAGGTGCCGTCCACCCCGATTCGTTTCCCGAGGATCTTTCTTCATCTCTTCCATCCGGTTTCCCTGCTACCACATGAAACGCTTTTTTTCCCTGCTGCCCATCCTTTTTATTTTGACCCAGACCTCCGTTTTTGCCGGTGAGAACAAGCAGGAGCGTGACATCTACAGAGACCTGGAAACCTTTGCCAATGTTCTGACCCTCATCCAACAGTATTATGTCGATGAAATTGACTCCAGCAAGGTCGTCAACGGTGCGATAAACGGCATGCTCGGCTCGCTCGATCCGCACTCCGCTTACATGACCCCCGAGGATTTCAAGGATCTGGAAGAGGAAACTTCGGGTAGTTTCACTGGAATCGGCATTGAAATTTCCATGCGTGACGGTGTACTGACCGCTGTGGCCCCGATTGAGGGAACGCCAGCCGAAAAGCAGGGCATCAAATCCGGCGACCAGTTGATCCGCATCAACGGTGAACTCACCAAAACCATGACACTCCTGGAGGCGGTAAAAAAGCTGCGCGGGGCGAAAGGGACCCCGGTAACGATCACCGTCCATCGTCAGGAATGGAAGGAACCCAAGGATTTCACCCTGATCAGGGAGGCTATCCCCCTGGTTTCGGTCAAATATACGGAATTGGAACCAGGTTTCGCGTACATCCGGATTTCCAACTTTCAGGCAACCACCACCAAAGACTTACGAAACGCACTGAAAAATCTAAAAAAGAAACACCCGCTCCAAGGCGCCATCCTTGATCTGCGCAACAATCCCGGCGGGCTCCTTGACCAGGCGGTCAAGGTTGCCGACATTTTTCTCGACAAAGGGGTCATCGTCTCCACCAAGGGACGCCACAAAGAAGAGCAGATGGTGTTTAAGGCGCATCCGGGTGAAAGCTACAGTGACTTCCCTCTGGTTGTTCTGGTCAACGGCGGTTCGGCGAGCGGATCGGAAATAGTCGCGGGGGCACTCCAGGATCACAAACGAGGGCTCATCCTGGGGACGACCACTTTTGGCAAAGGTTCGGTGCAGACCATCCTGCCTCTGCCTGAAGGCGCGGGCCTCCGCCTGACCACAGCCAAGTATTACACCCCCAGCGGCGATTCGATTCAGGCCACCGGTATCAAGCCCGACATGGTGGTCCCCCTAACCGCATTCGTCGATGTCAAGACCGACCCACCGCCACCGCTTAAAACCATCAGGGAAAAAGACCTGCCCCACCATTTTAAAAACGAGAAGGACGGCAAAAAGCAGCCCGAGAGCCAGGATGAGAGTGGGGAGGGCGGTGATCAGGAAGAAAATTTTCAAAAGATGGAAGATATCCGCCAGATGGCTAAGCGGCTGGAGCAGGACAACCAGTTACGCACCGCTTTTATTACCCTGAAAAGCTTGAGCCTTGCTTCAGGGCAGCATCGATCAAAAGAATAAGCCAGGCACAGAGGAGAAAAGAACAACCCGATCAGGCCAGCCCCAATTCACGGAGTTTATTGGAATTTCCTGTCCAGTTTTTGCTCACCTTGATCCACAGGTGCAACTGCACCCGGCACCCCAGCAGATGTTCGATGTCGGCGGTGGCATTCTTGCGAATGGCCGCCAGCATGCTTCCTTTCTGCCCCACCAGAATCCCCTTCTGCGAATTCCTCTCGACCAGAATCGTTGCCTGAATGACCACCGGATCGCCTTCTTCAAAGGCATCGATGACCACGGCGGTCGAGTAGGGGATCTCATCCCGGGTGAGTAAAAAAATCTTTTCGCGGATGATCTCGGCAGCGATGAACCGCTCGGTCGCATCGGTTGGAATATCATCTGGATAGTATTGCGGCCCTTCCGGTAGCAGAGCCACCAGTTCCGTCAGCAAGGTTTCAACACCCATCCCTTTGAGCGCCGAGATGGGAACGATAGCGGCAAAAGGGTGGAGAGCACGGTACCAATCCATCACCGGCAGCAGTTGTTCCGGCGGCAACAGATCCATCTTGTTCAGGGCCAGCACCACCGGACAAGTGATCCGACCCAGGTATCCCGCGAATTCTTCGGCTCGTTTCTCCAGTTTTCTCGCCGCCATGTCGGCACTGTCGGCGAGAAACAGAACCGTATCCGCCTCGGCAAGAGTCTCTAACGCCACCCGCACCATCTGTCGGTTCATCTCCTCCTGGGCTTCGTGCAATCCGGGGGTGTCGAGGAGGATCATCTGAGAGGTGGGCCCGGTGACAATGCCCATGATCCGGTTACGGGTGGTCTGCGGCTTTGGGGTGACAATAGCTATTTTCTGCCTGAGCAATTGGTTGAGCAAGGTTGATTTGCCGGCATTGGGGGGGCCGATGATGGCCACCACACCCGAGCGGTAGAGAGAACTGTTCAATGGTTTGAATCCTTTCTTGACGGCCACGGGGAAAACCCCAGAAGAAAATAATGACAAAGAGATGGAATCCTGCTATCCACTGTAGCTTACCATGACCTCCGAACTTCGCAATGTGTTAAACTGATGATATCCCCCGGCAGCCTTATAGAATTCATTGACGGCGGCAGATTTTTCTGCGGCCTGGTCTCCGGCGTTGCCGACAAGAAAATCCAGCTCCTCAGCCAGAACGGTCGCGAGATCAACCTGCCGGAAGCCCGGATCTTGACCGCATCGCAGCAGCTCTTTCCCCACGATGCCAGCCGAGAGACGATCACCGCCCTCCTGCAGGAGCGGAACGCCGGTCGATCCGCCCTGGCCGAAACAATCGGCTTAGAACTGCTCTGGGAAATCGTCTGCGAAGAACCGGACAACGAGTTTTCTCCTGATTTCCTCACTGAACTGCATTTTGGCGGCAGGGTTGACGACGACCAGCGCGCCGCCTTTCTTCGGGCAATCTTAGCCGATCCCCTGTTCTTTAAATTTAAAAACGGCAAAGTTATTGCCCATACGCCTGAACAGATCGAACAGCTGCAACGGCAGCGACAAAGAGAAGAAGAAAAGGCGCAACTGCTGGAACAGTCGGCGAGTGGACTGCAGTGTATCATGCGAGGTGTCCCGGTCAGCGAGGCAGAATGGCCGGACCGGGAATCCTGCCTGCATTGGCTCAGCCAGTCGGTGCTGTTTGGCAGCGAATGTGCCGAAGACGAATTCATCCGGCAGGTTCTCAAGAAGGCGGGCCTGACCTCACCCAATGCCGGTTATGAATTGCTGGTGAAAGCGGGGTTCTGGGAACCAGATGAGAATCTGGCGCTGCTCAGATCGGATCAACCGATAGAGTTTCCCGAAGCATGCCTCCAGATCGTCGATACCCTACGGGAACCGACTGCCGAGGAACTGCTCGCCGATCCCAAACGAAAAGACCTGCGGGCACTGAACACCCTGACCATCGACGGTGCCTTCACCCGCGATTTTGACGACGCTGTCCATATCGTCAAAAAAGATAACGGCCAGATAGAGGTGGGCATCCATATCACTGACGTCAGCTACTATGTGCCGGTCAAGAGTCCACTCTTTGCCGAAGCCCGGGAACGCTCAACTTCGCTCTATTTTCCCGAAGGCCACATTCCCATGTTGCCTAAAACCCTGTCGCTTGATCTTTGCAGCCTAATTCAGGGAAAAACCCGCCCAACCATCAGTTTTCTCGTCACCCTGACGGCAGAGGGCACCATTGTCCATACTGCCATTGTCCCGGCTATTATCGAGGTTAAACGACAGCTGAGCTATCGCGAAGCGGACGGCCTGATCGACCGGGACCCTGACCTCGCGGCTCTGAATGTGCTCCGACAGCAGTTGCGGCAGCAACGGGTCGACCAGGGCGCACTCCTGCTCTCCATGCCGGACGTCAACATCGACATCCGCGACCGCGACCATATCCAGGTCTATCTCTCACCGGTGGACACACCCGCCCGCAACCTGATATCCGAGCTGATGATCCTGGCCAATGGCCTCGCCGCCGCCTACCTGGCCGGCCGGGAAGCGCCCGGCCTGTTCCGCTCGCAGCCGCCGCCGCGCAAACGAATCATCTCCGGTGTCCAGAACAGCCTGCCCGACATCGCTTATCAGCGACGCTTTCTCGCCCGAGGCGAGCTGACTTCCCATCCCAAGCCTCACAGTGGCCTCGGCCTCAACAGCTATACCACCATCACCTCGCCGATTCGCCGCTTTCTCGACCTGGCCATGCAGCACCAACTGAGCCACATGATCCATGGCCGGGGCATCCTCTTCTCCGGCGAGGAGTGCAAGACCTTTGTCGGTATCATCCAGCAAAAACTGGGCCGGGCCAATGCCATCCGCCAGCAGCGGCACCGTTACTGGATCCTCCGCTATCTCGCCCCCAAAGAAGGGCAGAGGGTCAATGCCCTCGTGGTCGGTGTCGGCCCGAAACGGATCAATTTTCTCCTCTTCGATTGCCTCTTTGATGTTGACCTGCCGCCCAATCCGGCTTTTCCGGTCGAACCCGGCGACACCGTACGGATCCGGCTTGCCCGAGTGCGTCCACTGGACAACATCCTTCGCATTGAGTGGTAGCCAACCCCTGCTGCTCATTCCGTCTCCACCTCACTCATCAGGGACGAGCCCGTGGACGAAGCCGGGGCAACTTTTCGGTGGACTGAGGCCAATATGGGCCATACCGTGCCAAACACCCCCTTCGCTCACCGGTCCGGCTCAGAGAAAAGCCCATCGAAATCACCAAGCCGCCGCACTTCGAATTCATCCTGCTGGATCGTCATAGGCTGCAGCTCCTGTAATGGGGGAACCGATGGTTCATACACCCGTCCGCAACAAGAGTCCTCCCCAGAAACGATTTCATTGACGACGCGGTGCTCTCGTTTTTTCAGCTCCTCGTTCCACACCGCCGCCGGACCATCACAGCACGCTTGACCCGTGCCCACCGAAAATCTTATTTTTACCGTCACAGCTTACTGCCGGCCCCGCCGTGCCAAGGATCGTTCCTCCTTGCAGGGTACGGCAACACTCCTCAATGGATGATCACCCAACTTCTTGGCTGGCCGCGAAAAAAAACTGATGGGTTGACCATGAGATACACCTCCAGCCACAACTTCCCCACCGCACTGGTCCTTGCCATGGACAAAAGTTCGTCGATCAGGTATATGCTCAGAGGAGATTTTTCAGCCTTCCCCTTACAGCGTACAGGCACGGCGGCCTCTTCAATATCATAATGAAACTATTCACTATCCGACTGATCTTCCTCTGCGGCTTCCTGATCCTGGCTCATCCCTGCCAGCCGCTGGCTTCCGCCGAAGAGACGCCTGAAATCAAAGACATCATCGTCACCACCTCGGATATAGACCTTCTCCTCTTTGCCACGGTGAAAAACGGCATCACTCAAGAAATGGCCGACGGTGTCAAAAATGGCATTCCCGTCATTTTTACCTACCAGATGGAATTGGTTAAGACCAGCAGCAAGTGGATCGACACCACCTTGGTCGAATCCGCCGTCACCCACACCTTAACGTTCGACGAGGCCAACAAAACCTACCGGGTCGCTTTTTCTGATCAAGGGGACAAGGTCGTCACCACCAAAGACATTGCAGAGGCCAAACAACTGATGGCTGAACTCAACGGCGTCAAAGTGATCGCGCTCTCCCAGCTTGTCCCCGACGCCCCCTATGCCATTCATTTCAAGGTCACCTTGAAAAAAGGCTCTTTGCCGCTCGGCATGCACCGCCTTATGCCCATCCCCGCATTGTGGGATTTCGAAACTGACTGGCGCACCATCGAATTCAGATACTGACCTCGCACTCCGGCCACTCAATGCTCACCGAGGAACAGAGAAAGAAAAAACAGCGGCTGGTCCGGATTGTCATTGCCTTCTGCCTCCTCCTTATTCCCGCACTTGCCTATGTCCAACGCGGCCTACTCAGCGGCGATTTTAACCTGCCCATCTCCAGCACCATTCTGATTTTTGCCCTGATCAACATCAACGGCTTGCTGCTCCTGCTCATGCTCTACCTGGTGCTGCGCAACCTGGTGGAACTGGTTTTTGAGCGCAAGCAAAAAATCCTCGGCGCCCGGCTGCGCACCCGGCTGGTCATTTGCTTTGTCTCGCTTTCCCTGATTCCCACAGCCATCCTGTTTATTGTGGCTCTGCGCTTTGTCTCCACCTCCATGGATTACTGGTTTAATGCCCGGGTAGAAGAATCCCTGCAATCCTCACTGAAACTGGCGCAATCGACCCTCCACGACAGCGGTAAACAGGCCGAGTATAGCGGTCGGCAACTGGCCTCGATTCTTGAAAGCGGCACTCTGGACCTGACCAATCTTCCCGTCCTCGAACGTTTTTTTGCCAAGACCTTGGAAATCGACCTGCCCGGCGCACCGGACTCCATTCTTCTGCTCAACAGCGAGCGAAGCCCGGTGGTTTCGATCAGAGGCCCGCGCCTCCAGCCGATTGCGCCGCCTTCTCTCCCCTCGGAGGCGCTGCGCCTGACTGCCGCCTTTGACCGCACCGAGATAGTCACCCAAAAGACGGCTATCGGCGAGCTGATCCAGGCAATCGTGCCGGTGCAGGTCAGCCTGGAGATCCCGCAAACCTGGTTTCTGATCACCACCCTGCTGATCCCATCGGCCCGGCTGGAAACCATGCAATCCATTGCCGACGGCATCACCGATTACCAGCAACTGATCATGCTCAAGGCCCCAATCAAATTCAGCCTGATCATCATGCTGCTGATCATCACCCTGTTGGTCCTCTTCGGGGCAATTTGGTTTGGCTTCTACGTTGCCCGCGGCCTGACCGGGCCAATCAAAAAACTGGCGGAGGCGACCAAGCGGGTGGCCGACGGCGACATGGATTTCATTGTTGAAAAGGAAGCAGACGACGAGATGGGGATGCTGGTCGACTCCTTCAATTCCATGACCTCGGAAATCCTTGCCTCCAACCGGCAACTGGCCCGAACCCATCAAGCACTGCAGGACAGCAACGAGGTTTCAGAACAGCGCCACCGCTACCTGGAGACTATTCTCGAAAACGTGGCCGCCGGGGTCATTGCTTTGGACGAGGACAATCGGATCACCACCATCAACCGTTTTGCCGAAAAATTGCTGGCCATCCAGCCGGCCGCCTTTTTGGGCAAGGACTTCCATACCGCCCTGCCCAAGCAGCATGCGCTGATTGTCGAAAGTTTCCTTAAGGAACTGCTCACCACGGGCAAATCGACGATCGAACGACACCTGCGAGTCACCATCCGCAAGGGCGAGAGCCTCTCTCTCCAGGTCAACATGACCCGGATGGTGGATGATTGGCAGCATCCTATTGGCTTTGTTATCGTGTTCGACAACCTGACCAACCTGGAGAAGGCACAGCGGCTTGCCGCCTGGCAGGAGGTCGCCCGCCGTATAGCCCACGAGATCAAAAACCCGCTGACTCCGATCCAACTTTCTGCCCAGCGGCTGCGGAAACGCTACCTCGACACCATCACCGAAAACCGCGACATTTTCGACCAGTGCACCGCCACCATTATCAACCAGGTCGATGAGATTAAAAATCTGGTGAGTGAATTTTCCGATTTCGCCCGCATGCCAAAGTTGCATAAGGAATTGAAAAACATCGGTAATCTGGTACGCGAGGTCGTTGTTTTATATCAAGAAGCCCACAAACAGCTGACCATTACCTGCCGGATAGCCCCCGTTCTCCCCGCATTCCTTTTTGATGCCGTCCAGATCAAACGGGTGCTGATCAATCTGCTCGACAATGCCGTCTCTGTCCTCGCCGATGGCGGCATCATCGTCGTTACCCTCAGTTTCGATGCAAACGCCGGTCAGGTTCGACTGGAGGTAGCCGATGATGGACCGGGTATTGCCGACGAGGTCAAACTACGCATCTTCGAACCGTATTTTTCGACTCGCAAATCCGGGACCGGCCTTGGCTTGGCCATCGCCCACACCATCGTCAGCGAACATGGCGGTGTTCTTCGCGTTGACGACAATGCCCCCACAGGCGCGGTGTTTGCGGTTGAGCTACCGCTGGATACCTGATATGATGCCGAAAAAAGGGGTGTCCCGTCCCTGCGAATCGAGCCTGAAATCCCCCTTTGCCCACCGGATAGTTTCCCATGCCCGACACCATTCTCATCATTGACGACGAGGCCGCCATCCGTGAAAGCCTCGCGGGCATCCTGGCCGACGAGGGATTCGCGCCTCTGACCGCTGCTTCCGCCGAAGAAGGCCTCCAACTGCTGGATGAAAAAGATGTTCGTCTTATTTTGCTCGATATCTGGATGCCGGGCATGGATGGCCTTGAGGCCCTGAAACTGATCAAGCAACGGTTCGCCCTGCCGGTGATCATGATTTCCGGTCACGGCACCATCGAAACCGCTGTCCAGGCTACCCGCAGCGGTGCCTACGACTTCATCGAAAAACCGCTCTCCTACGATAAAACCATCCTCTCGATCAAAAAAGGGCTCCAACTGGCGCACCTGGAACGGGAGAACCAACTGCTGCGGGAAAGCGGACCTGCCCCCATCAGCATCACCGGCAATAGTGCCCTGACCGCCAGATTGCGGCAGCAGATCGAACGGGTCGCTCCCACCGACGCCTGGGTCCTGATTCGGGGCGGCCACGGTACCGGCAAGGAACTGGTGGCCCAGACCATCCATCGCCATTCCCTCCGGGGCAAACAACCAATGGTGGCGGTCAATTGCGCCGCCATTCCAGAAGAACTGATTGAATCCGAGCTCTTTGGCCATGTCAAGGGGGCTTTTACCGGGGCCACAGAGAACAAGAAGGGCAAATTTGATCAGGCGAACGGCTCCACCCTCTTTTTGGATGAGATCGGTGACATGAGCCTGAAGAGCCAGGCAAAGGTCCTGCGGATCCTCCAGGAACAAACATTCGAACGGGTCGGCGGCTCGCGGACCATCGAGGTCGATGTCCGGGTCCTAGCGGCCACCAATAAAAACCTGGAAGAAGAAATCGAGCGAGGACTTTTCCGGGCTGACCTGTTCTACCGCCTCAATGTGGTGCCCATCGTGGTGCCCGACCTGGTGGACCGGCGCGAGGACATCCCGCAGCTGATTGCCGATTTTATCAACCAGTTCAGCCGTAAAGGCATCGAATGGAAGCAATTTTCCGCCGAGGCGCTGTCCTTGCTCCAACGCCATACCTGGCCGGGCAATATCCGTGAGCTACGCAACCTGGTGGAACGGCTGGTGATCATGACGCCCGGTGACGAAATCAATGTTGAGGACGTGGCCCTTTTCCTCGGGAACGCCCCACTGCTGCTGCCGCCAACCCAGCCCATCGATCCGGTCTACCGGCATCTTGCTTTCAAAGATGCCCGCCGCCGCTTCGAAGCGGATTATCTCCTCGCCAAATTGACAGAAAATGACGGCAATATCTCAAAAACCGCTGAACAGATCGGGATGGAGCGCAGTCACCTCCACAAAAAGGTGAAAGCCCTGGGCATTGCAGTGAAGTAAGCAAACACTCGCCCCACCGTCCGGCACCTGCACCCAGAAATCGACCCATCTCCCTGGAAAAATGTGATCAAGCGGGAGTGCCCATCCTCTCAAAACCGACGAATTCCCCCTCTCAACAACCTATATCCGAACGAGGTGCCCCATGGTTTTCCCCGAATATCGCCCCCGCAGAATGCGCCAGACTGAAACCTTCCGCGCCATGATCCGTGAAACGCGGCTGGTGCCGGAGCAGATGATTTATCCCCTCTTCGTCCTGCCGGGCAAGGGTCTCCGGCAGGAGGTCAGTTCAATGCCGGGCGTCTTCCGTTTGTCGGTCGATCAACTGGCCAAAGAGGCCAAGGACTGCCTGAGCGTGGGCGTCCGTTCAGTCATCCTCTTCGGTCTGCCCGAAAAAAAGGACGGCCTCGGCTCAGGCGCCTACGCCACGAACGGCATCATCCAACAGGCCATCCGGGAATTAAAGAACAAGGTTCCGGAGATAACCGTGGTCACCGACGTCTGTCTCTGTGAATACACCGATCACGGCCATTGCGGTTGCCTGGCCGGTCACGAGGTCGACAACGACGCCACCCTCGAATTGCTGGCTAAAACAGCGCTCTCCCATGCCCAGGCCGGAGCCGACATGGTGGCCCCCTCGGACATGATGGACGGCCGGGTGAGCGAGATCCGCACCGCGCTCGATGAGAGCTCGTTCCACATGGTGCCCATCATGTCCTACGCGGTCAAATACGCCTCGGCCTTTTACGGCCCTTTCCGTGACGCCGCCGAATGTGCTCCCCAGTTCGGTGACCGCCGCAGCTACCAGATGGATCCGGCCAACAGCAAGGAAGCTCTGCGCGAGGCTACCCTGGATGTGGAGGAAGGCGCGGATATCCTCATGGTCAAACCGGCGCTGGCCTACCTCGACATCATCAGTCGACTGCACGACGAATTCGACCTGCCGGTGGCCGCATTCCAGGTCAGCGGCGAATACGCCATGATCAAAGCCGCCGCCGAAAAGGGCTGGATCGATGGTGAGCGGGTGATGGCCGAGAGCCTGATCGCCATCCGCCGCGCCGGGGCGGATATCATCCTCACTTACTTTGCCAAGGACATGGCCCGGTTGCTGATCAATGAGAAATAGGGAAAAGGGGGTGCTGAACGACCCGAGCTTCACCATAGAGCCCCGGGCAAATACCTATCTGGCGAGACGATTGACGAAGCAGGACATGAGATCTAGAGTCAGTTCGGGAAATTCCAGGTGGGGAGCATGACCGCAGTCTTCCAGCAGCAAGGGGGTGGCCGGACCGGCGGATCCATCGACAATAGCGTCCACCTGGGCCGGAGTACCGTACTGATCGTCACGGCCCTGAAGTACCAGCAGAGGCACTTCAATGGACGGCAGCAGATCTTCGATGTTCCAAGAAGCGAACCAGGGACTGGTCCAGGTTTCCGCCCAAGCCTTGAACAGTGTTTCGGTTTTGTCGCCGTGATACCGGGCGAGCCCTTTTTTCAGTTTACCTTGGGCAAAAGCCTCTTTGGCTTGGGCAATACCGTCAAGACTGACCTGCTCAACAAAGACATGGGCGGAAACTGTGATGATCCCAAGCAAGAGAGGGTGTTTTGCCGCGCCAAAAATCAGGCTGATGCTACCCCCGTCGGAATGACCGACCAAAATGAACCGCTGGCAGGGAATGAGGGCCTCAACCACCTTTAACAGTTCATCCAGGGCTGCTTCGTGGAGATATTGGTTGGTCCGAGGCTGGATGAGCGGTGAGGATTTTCCGTGACCGATCCGGTCGTAGACCAAGCCGGGACAGCCGGTCCGCTGGCAGAGGAGAGAGGGAAATTCTTTCCACTGAGCCGCGCAACCCAAGCCTTCATGAAGGAAAAGCAAACAGGGGCGCTCGGCCTCCCCCTCATATCGATCATAAAAAATCTGGTGCTGTGGATTTAGAACAAGAAGGCTCATCGGGAAACAGCACCTCTGCTTCGTACTGGCCAGTGATCCCACCACCCATTTGCTATCGCCGCCAAACATCCGCCCACGCCATCGGCAATAAGATCAGTGCCACTGCAATCCCTTCCGGGAATAAAGGATTGATGGAACTCGTCGGCGGCCCCATACAGTAGGCAGAAGAGGACCACCGAGCAACCAGCGAGAAATGGATGCCGTTGCCGCCATGGCGGGCGCAGGGCAAAAAGAAATGCAAGCCCCAGCACCGCATAGGCCAGGCAATGCAGGAACTTGTCGATGTTGACAATATCCGGCAGGGAAAGACTATCGCCGGGCTGATGCGACAAATAGAAAATGCCCCCCATGACCAAGGCCACGGGGAGGAGTCGATACCCGTTATTTCGCCAATCCATTAACGGCGCCTAGGCCTCGGCGTTGCCGTCGCCTTGCTCCACATGCATTCGTTCGAGCATTTCCTTCGGGTAGCGCTTATGCAACCGCCGGATGGCGGCATGAATCTGCTGGGTGGGCGCCTTTTCGAGCCGGGTTTCGGCCTTGTCGGCATAGGCGGTCAGGAAAAACTGCCGGTCGCGGAGGGCAAAGGTGTGGCTGAAATTGATCTCGATGGTTTCGGGGTTCTCGTCGATGGGCACCTCGAGCCGTTCGCCGCCTTTGGCAATCTGCACCGCATCGGATTCGGTAATCTCCAGGAGCCAGGCATCCCCTTCGTGATCACTGAAAAAGAGAAAAACGCCCAGTTCCTGAAAGGCCACTTTCTTCTCGACCGCCTGTGTTTGGGCCTTTTCGATTGCCGCCATCAGTGAGACCTTCATCTGATTGGTCGGGCTGGCCGTTGTCCCTTCCTGCTGGGCAGGCAGACAGCAATGCTTGTATTTTCTCCCCGAGCCGCAGGGACAGGGTTGATTTCTGCCGATTTTTCCCATACCGTCCGTTCCTCTATCGCTGGTTATGCGGATCACTTGTCCGCCTGTTGCTTTTCAACCGTTTTTCTTACCCTGGATCACTGAAAAAGTTCAAGAAAAAGCGCCCGTTCCTCAACAAACCTAAAACGACCCGCGGTCTCTCCAACCCGGTTTCGCCTGTCAAGAGAACTGCACCCCAACGGCATTGTAGTGCAACCAGATAGCCTTGAACGCCTCCTGATTTTCCAGGAGGATGTCCACCAGTTTGGGATCGAAATGGCGGCCCCGCTGTTCCCGGAAATGGGCAAAAACCGCTTCCCAGGTCCAGGCCTCATGATAGACACGCCGGTTGGAAAGGGCATCGAAGACATCGGCCACCCCGATAATCCGGCCGTGAATGTGGATTTCATCGCCCTGCAACCCCTGGGGATACCCCTGACCATCCCATCGCTCGTGATGGTGGAGGATGATACGGGCTGCGGCACGCATGATCGGGCTCGACGAATTAATCAGCAGGTCATAGCCGCGATAGACATGGGTTTTGATGATCAGGTACTCTTCCGGGGTCAGGGGGCCGGGCTTGTTGAGGATAGCGTCCGGAATGCCGATCTTGCCGAGATCGTGCGGGGTAGAGGCAAGCTTGAGCGTCTCTGCCTCCTCCTCGCCTAAACCGTACTTCAGGGCCAGGAGGCGAGCATATTCAGCCACTCGGCGGACATGGCTGCCGGTTTCCGCCGAACGGCATTCCATGGTCTCGGCAATCTGGAAGATGATCTCTTTCTGGGTATCCTCGATTCCCTTGTTGAGAAAAAGATTATCAAAGGCCAGGGAGACATTGGTAAAAAAGAGCTCCAGCAGATCATGGTCGTTTTCGTCCAGTTCCTTGGGAAGTTCCAGGTAGAGAAAATTTTCCGAGCCGGTCTGACTTTTAAAATACCAGGCACATTTCCCGCCCTCGCAGTAAAAGCCATGGGGTTGGGACTGGGCCAGCTGCAGGGCGGTGTGCATCAGAGCGGTATCAACCTCGCTGATGGGCTGGTCGATATATCGGCAGAAATCGCCGGTGGCCGCCAGCACCACCGACTGCCCGGCGATCCCAGAAGCGGTCAGGCCTGAGGCTTGGCTGCAGAGGGCCTCTTCCCGAAATTGGAGGATGGAAGTCAGCTGACTGAGAACACCGCTGCCCAACTTCTGGAGGGACTGGCGCTCGAAGATGTCCGTTGAGGCGTCAATGATCTTTTTCAGCCCCTGGCGGTTATTTTCGATAGTGGTGATGAAATTGTAGCTGCGCAGGGCCGAAATAACAGTAACCAGCATCTTATCCAGGGTCAGCTCGGTTTTTTCCTTATAGTCGTTGATGTCGTACTCGAGGATAACCTTGGCAGCCGGGGCCTTGCCGGGTTGGCCGGTGCGCAGAACGATCCGCACAGTCCTATTTTTCAGCTCTTCCCGAATATAGTGCACCAGCTGCAGGCCGCTGTCTTCGGTCTCCATGACCACATCAAGGAGAATCACGGCTATGTCCTGCTGTTCAGCCAGGATTCCCTGGGCCTCCCGGCCGCTGTAGGCATGGAAAAATTGAAACCTGCGCCCCAGATAGTTCATGCCCTTGATCATGTAGGTGGTGACGCTGTGGACATCGGCCTCGTCGTCAACGATGAGGATCTTCCACGGCTCACCGCTGGCGGCTAACCCAACATCCGGGTTCAGGGTCGGCGTCGGCGCCTCGTCCTTGAAGAAAATTTCATTGGAATCGGACATAGGTTCCCCAGATCAAACAGGCATGGTCACACGAAAGGCTGTCCCCTGGCCCGGCGCACTCTCGCATGCGATGGTGCCGCCCAAGGTCCGGGTGACAATATTAAAAACAATATGCAATCCCAGGCCGGTGGACCCCTGGCTCCGGGCGGTGGTGAAAAACGGCTCGAATATCCGGTCGCAGGTTTCCGACGTCATGCCCTTGCCATTGTCGGCATAGCGGAGGTTGAGGGTGCCGTTGGTTCGGGTCACCTCAATGCGAATTTCTCCCGCCTGCTCCGGTTCAAAGGCGTGAAGGAGGGAGTTGATAATGAAATTGGTCAGGATCTGAGAAAGGGCGCCCGGAGAGCTTTCAATCACCAGATCGGCATCGCAGTGTACCTCAATCCGGTGCTTGGTTTTCTTCAACTTGGGGCGGAGGCTGAGCAAAATCTCGTCAATGTAGCTTTTGACATTGAAGATCCGGCGATGTTCCGAAACCTGATCCACCGCCACCATCTTGAAGCTGCGGATCAGCTCCGAGGCCCGACCCAGATTCATGAGAATCATCTCTGTGCCTTCCCGGGAATCGTCGAGAAACCGGGTCAGGTCGGAGCGTTTCATCTCTCCCTGGGTAAACAGCTCAGCCAAGGTCCGATTTTTCTCTGCCAGCGTGGAACCGGCCGACAGAGCCACCCCAACCGGGGTGTTGATTTCATGGGCCACTCCGGCTACCAGCTCACCCAGAGCGGCCAGCTTTTCGGAGAGCACCAGTTGTTTTTGCGTTCGCTGCAGGTCCTCCAGGGTATTAAGCAGATCCTGGTTGGCGCCGGCCAGCTGTTCAGTGCGCTGCGCTACCCGTTCCTCCAATTCCTCGTTGAGCCGCAGCAACTGTTCCTCTGCCAGGGATCGTTGTTTTTCTTTGTCCTCCAATCCTTCCGCCATGCTATCAAAGGCGGCGGCCAACTGCCCCAGTTCCCCTTCATCGGACTCGATACCGGTCCGGGTACTCAACTCGCCTGCTTTCAATCTGTCGGTTGCCGCAATCAATTGGGTCAATCGACGCATCAGTATGATTTCGCTGACAAACCATGCCGTCATCAAGGCCAGGATCGTAGCCAGCACGAGCAAAACGACGTTGCGGACGATCACAGATCGGGCCTCACTTAAGGCCTGATCCACGGGGAGACCCAAACGAATCATCAGATAGGGAAAGGAGGCGCCCTGAAAATGAAGCCGTTTGAAACTGTACAAACGGTTGACGCCATCCACCCCGGTTTCAAGGAAGGTCCCCTCCTCTTCTCGTCCGGACATGCGCTGCACCATTTGCGGCAGATCGGCAACCCAGGTGTATTTCTCAGTCTCCGGAAACCGCGTCAAGCGCATGCCGTTGGCGTCGGTCAAGGTGAAAACAGACTGCTCCGGCAAACGGGTGTCGTAAAAAAGGCGACCGAAATAACTCAAATCAAAAGCAGCTATCAGGATGCCGACCGGTTGGTTGCCAGCATCGAGGATAGGCTGACCGAACTGGACCACAACCCGCCGTTCGGTTTTCAGCAGAGTGTAATCGCCGACGGTGAATGCCCGGGTGCGCATGGCATTCTGAAAAAAAATGCTCTCGCTAATCTGAGCGATGGACGTGGCGGGAGCCGCGACCAGGACACGCCCCTGGGCATCGGCCAGTGACAAGGAAACATAGGCGGCGTTGCGAGCGAGAATGTCGGCCAGCAGGGCTTGGCAGGTTTCAGCGTTAAGGTTACGTGCATCCGAGGATTGAGCCAGGGCCATCAGCAGCAGGCGGGCATTATCAACCACCCGCTCGTGATGAGCGGCCATGGCCTGGACCTGACGCAGCGCATAGCTCTCGGCGTCGTGCACCACCCGAGCGCGAAGCTCACGGCCGGTATAGAGCAAAATCGCCAGTGCCGGCAACACAGCCAGCAGCACCACCACTATCAAACTTTTCCGAATGGAACCAAAAAGCAAAGATCGCATCGCACCCCTGAACAATCGACCAAAACGCAGACAACCGGTGAGCCGCCACTGCCCCCTTGATCAAGGGCCTGACCGCACAATGATCACCAAAAAACAAGGCCCTCACACTACCCTTCTCAGCTAATAAACATACCAGATTTTCGCCCGGACCGCATGATTTTGCGTGGCCGGAAAAAAAAACAGACGGTTAAAAGAGGACATCCTTTCGAGGGAGAAGGCGAAGGGGAAAATTCAATCGACCGGATGGAGCACCGAGGCTTCCAGCTTGCCCGTGCGGACCGGGACCAGCCAGTATTCGGCAGGCGCCGTGCGGATGGATTGGATAAGAACAGCGCTCACCCGGTGGGTGTCTTCCACCAGATTGTAAAAGACCGAATCAATACCGATGAACCCATCGAGGAGGTGCGTCAGGGTATGGAGGACCTTGGTGACATATCCCTGCTCCAAGTCGGGCAGTTGATCAAGGGTGGTGACCCCCTCATCCTTGAGATGATCGAGCATCCGGCGGGCAAAACTGTCATTGGCGGCCAGGCCGTGCTCAAGCGTCCGCCAAAAAGACGCTCCCGTACCGTTGAGAACCTCTTCCGTCCGGACAAAAAATTCAGCATAGCTGATCAACTGGTTGCCAGCAAGGTAGCGCTCCACATGTTGACCCGCTAACTCTTCCGAACGTGAACGAACCAGAAAATAATGAGATATAGGATAGTCCATGCGTTGTGTATCTCTTGCAAAAAAGTAAACTCGCGCCACTAGGAGCGAATTTTTACGGGGTCACAGTGGCAACGGCCCGAACATGATTGAGACAGTTGATGTCCTGGACTCCGGCAAAGCCCATGTCCATATTAACATACCAGCTTTCGTGATGTCCATGCCGGTCGCAGCTCCACAACCATTTCACCGGCCGGTCCGGGGACTGTGGAAACACCTCCCGGCCACCCTCATCCGGCAGGAGACTGAGCAGTTCATTGACCGTGGGTAGGCGCCATTGGCGGAAACCGTTATAACCTTGCACGTTCAACTGTTCGACATAGGCCTGCGCCGCAGCAAAGGTCAACGGATACCGATCGCCCCGGCGCTGCCAGACAAGGCCGGTGGCCTGGTCAACCACGGTCTCCTCGCCGATTTCCAGCCGGTTACAGACCGGTGCTATCGGCCGAAACAACTCATTGACGGCAAAGTGGTCCCGGGCGCGGGAGAGGCAGATATTCACCGGTTCGCGGCGCAGTCGCAAGGGTTCCCTCTCCGGAGCAGGATACGGGCAGCCCCCCCCTTCCTCTGGTTGGCCCAACACAAGCCGATCAAAGGCGGCCAGCATCTCCGCAGCGCTCTGGAATCGCTCATCCGGCTGCCAACGTAGGGCCTTGGCAAAGAATTCGTCCCAGGATTGATCGTACAGCGGATTAACCAGGGAAAGGGAAAAACTCTGCATGCCGGGCAGTTTGCCGGTCAGCATGCGATAGAGCAGGACCGCGGCGGAGTAGAGGTCGGCGCGACCGTCTACGCCCTTGGGGTTTTTCCGCTGCTCCGGGGGGGTATAGTAGGGTGAACCGATCTGCATATTGTCCGGACCGGAAAAGGCGACGCCGCCCACTAGAGCCATGCCGAAATCACAAATTTTAATGGCGTCCTCGTCGGTGACCAAGATGTTCTGCGGTTTAATGTCGCGATGTATGATGTCGTTGTGATGGAGGAAATCAAGGGCTTCGAGAATTTGACGTCCGTAATGGCGCACCTTGGCCGCCCGGATGATCCGGGAATCTTCTTCGAGGCGAAAGGTCTCGCCGATCATCTCTCCGAGATTGTTACAGATATACTCCATGACAAAAAAAGGCCGCCCCTGCTCGTCATGGTCGAAGTCATGGGCCGTGACCAGGAAAGGCTGGTTAAAAGCGGCCATGGTTCGGGCCTCGAAGGTGAAGATCTCCCGGAGCCGGTCGGCGCCGAGGATATCCTCCAGCAACTCGCTGGGATCGAGCAGCTTGATCGCCACCACCTTATCGATCACCGGAACGATACCCTTGTACACCGAGCCCATGCCGCCCTTACCGAGCCGGCGAATGATCTGATACCTGCCGATCTGCTTCATGCGCTCACCAGCAAAGCCGCTTGGCGTTGGTCACGGGAAACCCGCGCTCACCGAGGAGGCGAACGGTGGTCTGGACATCGTAGGCCAGGGCCCGCACCTCAAGGGTTGCCGCTTCCTGGTCCCAAAACATATATTTGGCATACCTGCTGAGGGCGTCACGCGGTTGGCCGACACTGCCGGGGAGAAAAAGATACCGGGTGCCTGGATCGAGCCGCCTTCGCTCCACCTGCCATTCGCTGCTGGTGATTGTCGTGTCGTCCTGCTGATATAAACCAAGATCGTGGGTATGCCCAGCAAAGCAGAACCGTTCCGGGTAGGAGGCGAACAAGCGGCGTAGCCGGGTTTCCGTGGGCGCATGCAGATACACCGTCACCGATTGCGGTGGACACCCATGGACAAACCGGGCATCGCAGCAGAGGTGAAAGGCCGGCAAGGCCTCCAGCCAATCCAAAGAGACAGGGCTCAGGAGAGAGCGGGTGATCGCCAGTGATTCCCTGGCGGTTGCATGCAAGCGGTTGCAATAGCTGCGGCTGACCAGCCCCAACTCATGGTTACCCATGACCGAAACAACCTGATGATCGCGCAGGGCTTTCACCACCTCCTCGGGTTGTGGACCATAACCGACATTATCGCCAAGGGAAAAAATCCGGTCCGCGCCCAGCAGGGCAATATCGGCCAACACCGCTTGTAGGGCCTGATAATTCCCATGGATGTCGGCAATAATCGCCAGCCGCATTAATCCTCCTTTACGGCTCAGCCAACCCGCCCTGGAGCAGTACCGGCGAACCGATTCGCAACCCGTTCTCGGGAAAGTGGCACCGAAGATAATTGAGCACGGTCGTGCACTTGACGATGAACAGGAAAAAAAGCGGCGCCCGAACCTCGGACAAGCATTCAAAATTGCCCATCCCCTTGCTGATAATACAGTCGGCCTCAGCAAACCGGAGGCGGAAGTCCTCACTGCAGGAACTTAAAGGGGTGCCGGGAACATCGGCGCCGTTGCTGATCACCGGGCAGAGGCGATCAAGCCCGCAACCGACGGCATCTTCCAGGGTGGCGTCGTTAATGATCGGAGAGTGCCTGACCGCCACGGTCACCCGGCACCCCTCGGCGAGGAGGCGTTCGACCAGCAGCTTGTCAAAAACAATTTCACCACAGTTATCAGCCAGATAGAGAATATTAGGCTTTTCGAGGATCCGCTGCCGCAGGACAGGGTAATGGTTGACGACCAAGGGCTGGCGGCAGGAAGCCAAGGCCTCTTCCCGGTCGAGACGGTATTGGGCGCCATCGTCAAGGACATTGGCGTTGATCGCAAATTGCATCGCGGCCAAGAGGGGGTCGCTTTCCTTGCCAATCAGTTCCCTGGTTCGGGCTTCCAACCCGAGGGCATAGGCGTTGCTCTCCTGCTTCTCGGCCAGATACGGGTCTGACACTCCGGTCCGCTGGGCGATCTGCCGGTAATAGTGGACCGCGTTTTCCGGTGGTGAAATCCGAGGATCAAACCCACCGAGCAAGGCGCCCACCTCAGCCGTGAGCTGCCAGTGCTGTTTCGGGTCATCGGTAGAACGGCGAACCGTGGCCAAGGCCTGGCGTAGAAAACAGACCAAGCAATCATTTCCGGTCTGCATCAGGGCCTCCTGCCGCCGGTCTGCTTAAGCAGGTAGTCCTGACGGACATTGCCCAGAGCGGCGAAGATATTCGCCTTGGCCCCGGGAATGTGCTGGTACATCTGCTCGGCCAACTGATGGATCTCCCGGCGTCTGGTTTTTTCCGATAGCGGACAACTGGAACGGACTGGCTCCATTCCCAACTCGCGGCCCATCGCCTCAATTTCGCTCTTATCCAGATAGGCAAGCGGGCGGATAAGGGCTAAACGCCCGGAAAAAAGATTCTGGCGCGGCGACATGGTGCTGATATTGCCGGCGCAGGTGAGATTGAGCAAGAAGGTTTCGATGATGTCATCGCGGTGATGCCCAAAAGCGATGGTCGTGTAGCCGCACTCGCGGGCATGGGCAAACAGTTGGGTGCGTCGGGACCGGGCGCATTGAAAACAAAGATCGTGGCCGGCCGCACCCGGTTGCACCGTCTGCGGATCGGGCCGCCAGAGGGCGGGCAGGATGTGGAAAGGCAAACCCATCGCCTCAACTATCCTGCCAACCAGCGTTGCCGCTCCCCCCGGCGGCCCATCTGCCCCGGCCTCCATATCAACATGGACAGCCAACAGCTCATACTCAATGGGGGCCTTTTTTCGCCAAGCGAAGAGCAACCAGGCCAGCACCAGCGAATCGATGCCTCCGGAAACCGCAACCAGTACCCGGTCGCCATCTGCCAGCATGGCATAGTCATGCATGGCCCGGCCGACCCGCCGGTTCACGTCCCGCGACAATTGCACCGCAAAGACCGAAACGAATTGAGACGGTTACTTGCCTCCAAGATAGGAACACTGCCCCAGTCTCTCTTGCAGCCCGTCACGCGCCAATTCCTCGGCGGTCAGCCAGATAAGACCTCGGCTTTGCGCCTTGGGCAGTGCCAGCAGGTTTTCCATGACCGACTGTTGTTGCTCGTCAAAACGACCATGACAAAGCACCCGGCCCTCACCCACTTCATACAGTTTATAGGCAAAGGTGACTGCCGCCGGCTGCTTGACACCGTAGTCGCCGCCTACCCGCTCATTGTATCGGCTGAGTGTGGTTTCCAGGATGGTATTACAGCCTTGTTGAGCGGCAATTCGCCGGGCAGCCTCTAGCTTATTGACGGCCCCTTCGTTGCTCCCCGTCCGGGACTGTTCGGTAACAAAACGAACACCAGGTTTCCCTGCCAGCACATCCTTCAACAGGCCATTCATCACCTGACTACCGTCTCGTAGCGACTTTTCATCGGCCAATGACGCAGCATCCTCGAAATCAACGACGGACCGCACCGGCATTACGGCAATACCGGAGACGGTGATCACGGGCCCCTTAGCTGCGGGAATCAACTCGTCTTTCTGAGCACACCCCGCAGCCACAATGAGACAACACACCGCCAATCCCATTTTCAATTGTGTTATTGCCGTCACTCTGTTTCTCCTCTTTCGATTGTTTAATGGTATAGAGCCGGCCTGATCAGTAGACCCCGCAGAATGGCCGAACCTATCGCCCAAATGTATATTACAAGACGCCTTTTGAAGAGAGCTGCCCGTTCATCCGCGGATGCAACCCGGCAGCCGCAGCCAGGGCCCGCCCGAGTGCCTTGAAAATCGCTTCTAGAATATGATGGGCGTTTTCGCCATGGAGCAGATCGACATGCAAGGTCAATCCAGCATGGTGCACCAAGGCACGAAGAAATTCCTTGGCCAGGGAAACGTCGAACGTGCCGACTTTGCTTTCCTTCACCGCCACCTGATAGTGGAGAAAAGGCCGATTGGAAAAATCGGCACAGACCCGTGCCAGGGTTTCATCCATGGGTACATAGGCGTGGCCGTATCGGCAAATGCCAGATTTATCGCCCAGCGCCAAGGCAAAGGCCTGCCCCAGACAAATGCCCAGATCTTCCACGGTATGGTGGTCATCGACTTCAACATCGCCTTGAGCTGCTATATCAAGATCAAAAAAACCGTGGACCGCGAACAGAGTCAGCATATGATCCATGAAACCGACACCGGTGCGGATGGTTGCCTTCCCGCTTCCGTCGAGGACAAAGGTAAGCTGAATGTCGGTCTCCTTGGTTTTCCTCTGTAGGGATGCCTCGCGGGCGGCGGTTCCTGCCATTGATCCATACCTCATCGGCCACTTGGCCGTATTGATGAGTTAATAAATATGTTAAAATCGAGCAGGCGTTCCTCGGCCAAACGGGATATAGCCAATTTGACTCTCCTGCTTTTTTCAAGCCACGAAAAAATGACCACCTCTGTGGAGGGGACTTCCGCTCTGAGACACCCAAAGCACATGACGCCAAGCCTCAAAGAATCCCAGAAGAATAAACGAGTTAAATCGCATACTATTCCTCTTTTCCCGGATTGGCAACAGTTCTCCGCCCCCATACCGTGGTTTTTTTGCTCTTTCCGGACGAGATTTTGTTTGCCGAGATAATTTTTAATTGACATAGGCCCGCTACACTTGTTATGTTCCATGGCTGTTACGGAAAATAAAGAGCGGGAATAACTCAGTGGTAGAGTGCAACCTTGCCAAGGTTGAAGTCGCGAGTTCGAATCTCGTTTCCCGCTCCAAAAAGAGACTCCAGGTTCGAACCTCTGTTCGGACCTTTTTATTTAAAGTGTTGAGGCGAAGAGAATGAAAACCTATTACACGCCGGTAAATGAAATTGATCGCAAATGGTTTGTAGCCGACGCTGACGGCAAGGTTCTTGGACGTATCGCCACGGAAATAGCCCGTCGTTTGCGTGGCAAACATAAACCGACCTTTTGCAACTTCCAAGATAACGGCGACTTTGTTATCGTGGTCAATGCGGAAAAAATTCACCTCACCGGCAACAAGTGGGACGACAAGATATACCACCACCACACCGGATATCCTGGCGGCATCAAATCCCAGACCGCCCGCGAAATCCAGACAAAAAAACCGGAAGAGCTGATCCGCATGGCGGTTCGGGGCATGTTGCCGAAGAATAAGATCGGCCGGGCTCAGCTGAAAAAATTGAAAGTATACGCCGGTAAGGATCATCCCCATCAGGCGCAGCAACCTGAAAATCTTGAGATTTGATTACGGAGTATTTTGATATGACCCAAGAACAAACATACGCTACCGGCAGACGGAAAACAGCAATCGCTAGGGTCTGGATCAGCCCAGGTAGCGGCAATCTCGCTGTCAACAAAATGCCTTTGGGTGAGTACTTCGGCAATATATTTTTTGAACCGAAGGTTGCCAAACCCTTTGCAGTGACCGAAACCATCGATAAGTTTGATGTTCAAGCCACGGTGAAAGGTGGAGGAAAATCTGCCCAGATCGATGCGTTAGTCCATGGCATTGCCCGCGCCTTGCAGGAATTAGACCCGGAAATGCGCTTACCGTTGAAAAGAGCCGGCCTCTTGACCCGTGATCAGCGCGCCAAAGAGCGGAAAAAATACGGTCAACGTGGTGCCCGCGCCCGCTTCCAGTTCTCCAAGCGTTAATCTCGCGGTTACCGGAGCTGATCGTTCCGGTTTTATTTTTTGCACTTATGCTTGCCCAGGGAATAACGGTTACGTTATTCCCTTTTTTTTTAACAGCCCATCCTGTTCAAACGATGTCGAGTGAGGAATCTCATCATGGTGCATGTCGGTATTGTTGGCGCCTCCGGGTATACCGGGGTTGAGTTGGCCCGGCTTCTAGCCGGTCATCCGGAAGTTCGTCTCACCGTTGCCACTTCACGGCAGTATGCCGGTAAAGCACTTGCCGAAGTATTCCCCAATCTACGCAAGCGAGTGGACATCCTTTGCGAAAACTTATCAGTGGAAGAACTCGTCGACCGGGCAGACTTTTTTTTCACTGCCGTGCCCCACAAAACAGCCATGGATATAGTTCCCAGGTTGCTGGCTGCCGGGAAAAAAGTGGTCGATCTGAGCGCCGATTACAGGCTCCACGACCCCGAAGTTTACGAAGCCTGGTATCAGGAACATACCAGCCCTGAACTACTCGACGAGGCAGCGTATGGCCTCCCCGAACTCTATCGCGACCAGATCGCAACCGCTAGGCTGACCGCCAACCCAGGTTGCTATCCGACCTCGGTCATTCTCGCCATGGCGCCGTTGCTGCGCAAAGGGCTTATCGACCCCACAACCTTGATCATCGACTCGAAGTCCGGGACCTCCGGTGCCGGCCGGGCCGCCAGTGTGGGAACGCTGTTTTGTGAAGTCAGCGACGGCTTCAAACCGTACAAGGTGGGCGGAACCCATCGCCACATCCCCGAGATTGAGCAGGAACTCTCTTTGGCCGCAGGCACCCCGATCACCGTTACGTTCACCCCCCATCTTCTCCCCATCTCCCGGGGCATCCTCAGCACCATCTATGCCTCGCTCACCAGTGAGGGAAAAAACGCCGACCTGCAAGCCTTGTACGAACAAACCTATGAAGACGAACCCTTTGTTCGCGTTCTGCCGACCGGCGTCCCTCCTGCAACCCAGCATGTCCGCGGCTCCAACTGCTGCGACCTTTCTCTCCAAAAAGATACCCGCACGGGACGATTGATCGTTTTTTCGGCCATCGACAACATTGTCAAAGGGGCTTCCGGTCAGGCGGTCCAGAATATGAATCTCATGAACGGTTTCCCCGAAACCATGGGGTTGATGGGTGCGCCGTTCTTCCCCTGATGCCACGTAATGTCCGGCTGCTGATTGCCTACGACGGCGGTAGTTACCACGGCTGGCAACGGCAGAGCCAGGGTGAATCGACCATCCAGGAAGAACTGGAGAAAAGGCTGGCGCGCCTCTGCGACGAGCCCATCTCCCTGCACAGTGCCGGCCGCACCGATACCGGCGTCCATGCCCTTGGCATGGTCGCCCATTTTCACACCACGGCGACCGTTCCGGTGGCAACTTTTTTCATGGGACTCAATTCGATGCTCCCCAAAGATATCCGCATCCTTGGGGCCGAGGAGGCTGCGTCCGATTTCCATAGCCGTTACAGTGCCCTGGCCAAAACCTATCGCTATGATTTTTTTTCCGGTGCCATGCAACTGCCCTCCAGTCGCCTCTACAGGGCGCATTGCCCTGGCCCCTTCGCACCGGAACGATTGCAGGCAGCCCTTGATCTTCTCGTCGGCTCTCACGACTTTTCAAGCTTCGAGCGTTCCGGCTCTCGCGACAAGAATGCAAGTGCGGGCCGCGGTGCGATCCGCACGCTCTCCCATGTCAGTTGTTTTCCTCTCTTAGCGAACGCCGACTGCTGGTCGATTCGTGTAACCGGGGATGGCTTTCTTCGCCAAATGGTCCGTATCCTGGCCGGCACCTTAATTGAAATTGGTCAGGGAAAACAGCGGCCTGAAAAATTGACAGGAATTCTTGAAGCTCGAGATCGCGCCACAGCCGGTCCCACTGCGCCTGCCTGCGGTCTGTTTCTCGAAAAAATCCACTACCACCCGCCCATTTTCCGCCTGTAAGGCCCCTGCCATGTTCAGAATCGACTGCCCACTCATCCTTGCCTCGGCCTCCCCCAGACGAAAGGAATATCTCACCCGGCTGGGCTTGACCTATCAGGTTATTCCGGCCTCCATTGACGAGACCCCCGAACCCGGCGAATTACCGCCGCAATTTGCCCGGCGGATGGCGGCCACCAAGGCTGGACAGGTCGCGAAAACCCATCCCGAGGCCTGTGTCATCGGCGCGGATACAGTCGTTACCCTCGACCACAACATCTTCGGCAAACCCCGGGACCAACAGGAGGCTATGGCCATGCTGACCGCCCTCCAAGGCCGAACGCATGAAGTAACCACCGGGTTTGCCGTCGTCTCAAGTAACCGGAACATTGAAGACGTGGACGCCGTCACTACTCAGGTCACCTTCGGCAACTTTGCAGAGGCCACCCTCCAGGCCTACATTGACTCCGGGGAACCTATGGACAAAGCCGGGGCCTATGGCATCCAGGGAATCGGGAGCTTTCTTGTTCAATCCCTTACTGGTTCCTGCAGCAATGTGGTCGGGTTACCGGTTTACGCTCTTGTTCAATCTCTTTTGAAACATGGCCTTCTCAAAACCAGCTGATCTCCAATCGATCACTTTTGCATTCCCCAAAAAAATCTCCGCAGCAAATGGCCGTAACACCGCCAGCAAGAACCCTGAAATTTTTACCGGCCTTGACTTATTGAAAAACATTATGATATCCTTCGATAAACTCTAAACACCTGCTCCTTTGTTCTCTCTTTTTCATCCTGGAAAAAAGCATGCCGTACCTGTTCAATAAATATTATCCCGTCCGTAAACTTTTTTTCTTTTTGGGCGAGGGGTTTCTGATCTTTGCAAGTGTCCTCGGCATTCTCTTACTCTTTTCCAGCTGGAAATTATTTTTAGCCGTCCCCTCTGAATTCATACTCAGAGCCCTCACCGTGACCTTTGTTTTCCAACTGTCCCTGTATTTCTACGACCTCTATGACCTTCGCAAACCTGGGACAACCACTGAGACATTCGTCCGCATGATGCAAGCCTTCGGTGTTGGCTGCATTATCCTGGCATTTTTGTACAGTCTATTCCCTTCCATTATCATCACCAGTACGGTGTTTTGGGGCTGTTACCTCATTATATGCCTCACCCTGCTGGTCTGGCGATCGCTTTACTATCTGATTTTGGAAAAAAAAATGTTTGCCCGGGAGATCATCCTTGTCGGTACGGGTGAAACTGCGGAACGAATTGTCCTTGAAGTTGCCAACAACCAGGAATCAGGTTTTATCATAGGGGCGATGATCGGAAAGATCCCCCCTGTGTTTAACCATTTCGGCATTCCTGTTTTTTCCGAACTCGGCGAACTTGCCCACGACCAGTATCTCTCCAGGATTGAGCGTATAGTCGTGGCCCTTGACGACCGGCGAGGGGCCATGCCCATTACCGATTTACTTAACCACAAGTTAAAGGGCGCAATAATCGAAGACGGAATCTCTTTTTACGAAGCTATAACCGGTAAAATCCTTGTCGAGAAAGTCAACCCTGCTTGGCTGATCTTTTCCGAGGGATTTGATTACGGCAGAATGACCTACCTTATTAAACGGTTTATTGATCTCTCCCTCGCCCTTCTGGGTCTTACCCTGGCTCTGCCGGTTGCTTTACTCACGGCTCTGCTCATTAAAATTGAATCCCCGGGTCCTATATTTTACAGGCAGGAACGGGTTGGTGAACGGGGAGAACTTTTCTCCATTTTTAAATTTCGTTCCATGCGCCAAGATGCCGAGAAGAACGGGGCGGTCTGGGCAAGCAAAAACGATACGCGGGTGACCCGAGTGGGCGGGTTTATCCGGAAAGTTCGCATTGATGAAATCCCCCAGATGTGGAATGTTATTCTTGGGCAAATGAGTTTTGTCGGCCCTCGTCCGGAACGGCCCATTTTCGTCGAGAAACTAGCGGCCAAACTGCCCTACTACACGCTCCGTCACGCGGCCAAACCGGGCATTACCGGATGGGCGCAAGTTTGTTACCCGTACGGGGCATCGGAGGAAGATGCCCTGCGAAAACTCGAATATGATTTGTATTATATCAAGCACCAATCTTTCTTTCTCGACATGCTGATCATTTTCCGAACAATCAAGACGGTTCTTTTTCAAAAAGGTTCACGGTAATGACGAAACACTCATGAGCCCTCTCCCACCTTCCCCAGCATCGGATCAAAGCAGCCTACTCCTTGATTTTCCAGTCAGATTATACACAGCTATACGAACCATGCGGCTCTATCCTGCCTCTAATCCGCAGGTGCAGCGCAGCAACGATTTTGTTTTAAAGGCTTTCAGAGCATTGTTGGAGAGCGATGCGGACGATTCGGTTAATCTGGCCTTTTCCGACAGAAAAATTATTGTCTGCGGCGAACATCTTCCCGAGAAAGATCAGACTCGTCCGCAGATCCAGGGCCTAATTACCCTTTTTAGCCGCCTCAAAATCCACTCCTTCACCTTTCATCCAAACTTCTCTTTTGAGGACTGCGGTGCGTTTATCCAAACCCTCTCCACCCTTCTGGGAGAAAAGGAAATAACGGAACCCATGTCCACCCTTTTGGACAAGGCTGGCATTACTTCCGTCTCGGTCGACACCAAGCGTTATGTCGCAATCCGCGAAGGTGAGCAGGTAATCCGCGAAGATTTGATTGGCTCCGGCCTCAACATCAGCGATGAGGAGTTGGCAAACTTTGTCCTCGGCAAGACCGAAAACGATCCTTTACAAAGCGTCTCGCCTGAACTGGTCCAGGAACTGATCAACCGTTTGCCCCAAGCAAATGGACCTCACCGGCACCCCGAGGAAGTGAGCAAGAGTGTTATTGATTTTTTGCACAACCTCAGCAAGGATACCGATCTCAAAAAACACCACGATGAAATCGAAAAATCGGCCCAGGCCCTCTCCGGTCTCGACCCCGCTCTTCTTGCCAAATTGGTTGCGACCCTGCCGATGTCGCCGGCTGCCGACGCCATGCTCGGATCGACCCTGCACCAATTGTCTCCCCAGCAGTTGAATACCCTAATCGCCAATCTGGTTACGGAGCAAACCCTGGGACCAGCCCCTGGTAGAGCTCAGGATCAGACGAGTGCCGGTAACCTGCTCAACCGGTTGGGGGCTTTGGAAAAGGAGCGAGAGCCAGAGATAAAGACGGCCATCGCTCAGAATATTGATGCCCGGCAAATGCTGCTCAATCCCGACACCACCCTGGCCCAACTGCCCGAGCATCTTCTTCAGCGACTCAAACAACCCGAGTGGTCAGCCCCGGTGCTCGCCACCGCCGCCCAGCAGGTCGCCGATCCGCAAATCCTGGCCGGCGGTCAGGTTGACTTTGCCGCCTTCAACCGCATGCTCGGCCACTACGAGCAGCTCCTCAGCAAGGAGCAGCAGACCCAGGTGGCCCGCCAGGCCGGGGCACAGTTGGCCTCCATGGAGGGGCTGGCGCTGGGCAACATCTTGGCCCAAAAATTCAAGGGACTCTTCGGCGAACAGCTGTACAGCCAGGTGATCGGCCAGGTCTCCGACGAACTCCTTGATGAGACCGTCGAGCACCTCACTCCCAAGCAGCTCAACCGGATGGTCGCCACCCTCACCAGCGACATCCCCCTGCAAATCGGCAAGGACAAGGATCCTAACTTCAAGCCTGCCGACGACAGTGTCCTCAAACGATTGGCCCAGACCAAGAAAGGACCCGAGATCACCAAGGCCATCGCCCAGAATATTGATGCCCGGCTTCTCCAAGCTCCCCTGGAGAAATTGTCCAGCCTGCCGGACCAGCTCATCACGCGCCTTCGGCAACCAGCATGGTCGACACCTGTCCTCGTCTCTGCTGCCCAGCAATCAACGGATCCGTCCAATCTTTCCGGCGATTGGTCCGACCCCTCCTCGTTTGAGCGCATGCTGGACAGATACGACACCCTGCTTGACAAAGAGCAACAGTTGCAGGTAGCAACCCAAGTCGCGTCTCAACTGGCCACCTTTGATGAAAAAGAGCTTGGTCTCCTCCTTGTGCGGAAATACAAAAGTCTGTTCGGCGAACACCTGTATCGGCAGGTCATCAACCAGCTCTCCGAGGAAAAGCTGGCAAAGCTGGTCAATCATTTCCAGGCTCTTGCCGAAGGGCGGGATGCTCCGCAGCACAAAGACATCAAGGACAACGATATCGAAGAGGCCTACAAACGGTTGCAGCAAACCGTCCGCGGCGAAAAGATGCGGGCCATAGTTGAAATGCACCACCAACAAAAGAAACAGCGGGAGGAACAACGACAGAAAACAATGCAAAGCAGTCTGGACAATCTCCTCCGGGGTGATCTCAAGGATCTTGAAAAGCACGAAGTTCATCAGGCCCTGCCGGAGACCGTCAGAAATCTGCTCTTCGAAAACCAGGGAGAAACCGCAGACAATCTTCTCATGCAATTGGCCGCTGCCCTGCAACACGGCAACCCCTCCATTCGAACAACCGCATTCCAGACCATGGCGGCCATTGGCGAGCAACTCGCCCAGATCGGCCAGTGGGAACGACTCGAAAAACTCCGCCCCGCCCTGAAACAAGGATTACAATTACAAGGCATCAACGATCTGGCCGTGCAGCAAACCATGACAGCTATCGGCGGGCTGACCGGCTTTTATCTCACTGAAGAAAAATATTCCCTGGCCGGTGAAACCGCACATGCCCTGCGAACCCTTTCTCTGCTCGATACCGCTGCCGAAACGACTAATCCTCTGGTCAGGCAGCATGCCCTTGAAACCCTGAAGAATCTCTGTTCGAAGCCGGTGCTGGAACAGTTGATGAACCTTTATCTCCATTCCGAAGTCCACCAGGAAGCGGCAGGCAAATTATTGGTCGAGCTGGGCCCCGAGTCGGCTAAGTTTCAGTTGCAGCAACTCATGAACAATGAAAGCCGATTCGAACGAAAACGGCTCCTGGCACTGATTAAACAAACCGGCAACCCGGCGCTCTCCATTCTCTTGGAACAACTGGACAAAGACTCGCCCTGGTTTGTCGTCCGCAACATCATCCGTCTGCTCGGTGAAATCGGCAATCCAGACCTTTTCACCACAATCAAGCCTTTTATTAACCACCCGGACCTGCGAGTCCAGCAAGAAGTCATCAACACCTCCACCAAAATCGGTGGAGAGCATCTCAAGGATTTCCTGCTCCAGGCCCTGCAGACTATTGACGATTCCCTGAAGATTAGGCTGATCAATCATATTGCCGTCAATTATGACGAACGTTTTGTCCGCCCCTTAACCGATCTGCTCGAAGGCACTAAACCCTTTCTCGGCAAAAACAAGAACGACCTGCAATTGGCCCTCTGTAAAACACTGGGCGCCATCGGTTCCAGACGAGCCACTGCCTCATTAAGCCGGGTGGCGCAGAGCAAGAATGTCCTCGGACTCGCGGGATACAGCGAAGAAGTCCGGCGGGCCGCCGATATAGCCTTGGATCAGATACGAGAAGCTTCAATAAGCCAAAAGGGCCAGGATGAGGACGAAGGCTACGGTACAGGTGCATCAGGAGAACGCACAACTCCATCAGCAGGGGGTAGTTCCCAAGACTCGATCGAATCCAGGGAGGAGGCTATTTTTCGTTTGGCTGCTCAAGGGAACCGTGATCAAGCCAAACAGCAGTTGGTCGATCTGATTGCGGCCACCGCCCATGCTGGAGATTTCAAAAATGCGGAACGCCTCAGGGAACGAATCTACGAAATTGACAGCTTGGCTCTAGGCGACATTATCCGCTCAGGCGAAATTATTGAGCAGGAAAAAAAGGACACGATGAAGGAAGAAGACTTTGAAATCTGGTCGGATCTGACCGATCGCCTCAGCTCGCAGGAGTTCGAGACCATCTACCATGCATTCAGCGAACACCGGTACAAACCGGAAGAAACCATTGTCACCCAAGGCGATAAAAATGACGCCCTCTTTTTCATTACCCAGGGGAGCATCAAGGTTTCACATCGGGCCGGCCCTCGGGAGCTTTTCATCACCAGCCTCAACCGCGGACAGATTGCCGGAGAAAATTTCTTTGCGCCCTCCTTCTGGACGGTGACCCTGACCTCGCTCACCCCCTCCAGGATCCATGTTCTCCCGCAAGCGGCCCTCAGCGACTGGCAGAAACAGTTTCCTGAATTGCGGACAACGCTCTATGAATACTACCTTTCCGGCAACACCATCCACTCCATGCTTGAGAAAAAAGGCCTGGAGCGGCGTCAGGGGCAGCGATTCACTCTCGCGCGTAAGATCCAGGTCCAACCGATCAACAATCTCGACACCCCTATCGGCCGTGGATTTCGTGCTGAGACCGCTGACATTTCTCAAGGTGGCCTGTCCTTCCTCATCCGCATTTCCCGCCAGGAAAACGCCCGTCTTTTACTCGGCAGGCGAATGCAGGTCGTATTGCCGGTTGGCGGCACGACGCAACACCTGCACCTGAAAGGTTTGGTCATCGGCATTCAGCCTGTTCATATCCAGGAAAACGACTTTTCCGTCCATTTCAAATTCGACCATCCTTTAGAACAGCAAGGGCTGCAATCCATCCTCGGCTGATTTTTTTCACATTCGGCTGTTCATTCTGGGGATGCGTCTTTGCCCGGCAGCCGCTCGTTCCCGGTGCGGCTACCGGCTCACCGTCTCGATGCCGGCAGCAGGCCTTTTCGTCCTCCACGGCACGGAACCGCGTCGAACACCTCGCCAAGCATCGGCCGTACCGAAAGGCACTCTCAAAGAGGTCAAAAATTCATCATGACTGACGCCGTCACCAAATTTTATCTCCAACTGTTGCCCGCTGCCAAACAGAAGAACGCTGTCTTGCAAGCGCCCTGCCCTTTCTGCCTCCAGAAAGGAGGTAAGGAAAACAGCATCCTGACAATCCACCTGAACCAGGAGAGTTTTTTCCACGGATATTTTCGTTGCCTCAATCGTTGCGTACCTGGTGGATTTCCCTTGCATTTTGCCAGGCTCAGCGGCATCAGCCTGACCGGGACGCCGGGCTTTGATCCTGACCGCGAATATTTCGGACGAGAGGTCGACTACCCAGTTAAAAACATCAACCACGAACTTGTTGGATTTACCGACAAACTCGCTGGAGAGTCGCTCGATTTTTTTCAGGCGGCCTCCATTACTCCCGAGGTCCCGGCCGAATTGCGAATTGGCTATAATGGCCGCTATCTTGTCTATCCCTATATCCAGACCGACGGTAACTGTTATTCGGCCCGTTGCGTTCATCCGGAACGGCCTGAGGATTCTTTCTGGTACGGCGACGAACGATTTTCCACTGAACAATTCCGCCTATTCAATGCCCCGGAAATCGAGCACTGCGAAAACGGCGCCCTCTTCCTGGTGGAAGGTGAGAAAAATCTGTTGCCGCTAAAACAGTTGGGCTTACCCGGCATAGCTGTTGCCGCGGCCGCAGATCTCGACCATCTTGATCCCCTGAGGTTGACCTGGATCCGGACCATCTTTCTCTGGGTCAATCACAATGCTGAATCCGAAGCCATGGCCAGAAGTTTTGCCACCAGGACCGGATACAAGGTACGGATAATCCACTGGCCGGAACAAGCCGCCCGCAACAGTTCTATTTTTCAACTGGCAGCGGAGACCGCGCCCCATTTTCAACAACAAGTCTCCGCCCTGCTCAAGGAGGCGCGCGCCTTCTCCCCGTTTGCGACACCGGCCGGCGAATATCATGCCTTTAACGAACGGTTATCCCAGGAATCAGGCACATCCTATGCCAATCTGACCAGCGGCTTTGCCAAAATGGACAAGGCTCTTGGCGGTATCCACGGGATCAACATCATGGGAGGTACGCCCAAGGCCGGGAAATCAGCTTTTTTTATCCAGATAGCCTCGGAAATGGCGATCCGTAAAATCCCGGTCATCTATTACGACTTCGAAAACGGCCGGCAAAAAATCTATCTTCGTATTCTCAGTCGCCTCAGTCGTGTCGCCGTCGACCGGATCAGGGAGAACTCGATGCCTGCCGCGGAACGGCAATGCCTTGCGCAGGCGCAACACACCTTGCACACCATGCTGCACTGGCTGCGGGTGGTCAACGACCGTAAACTCTCGCCGGAAACCATGCGGCGGCATATCGATTTTCTCCGCCATGAGACCAATGCCGACTATACCGTCGTGGTGATCGACAGCCTCCATAAGCTGCCGCTTAAGGATATCAGCCAGCAGCGCAGCGGCATCGACGGCTGGTTGCGCCACCTGGAGGCGATCCGTGACGAGCTGGCAGTCGGTTTCCTGGTGATTTCTGAACTCGAACGGGGCAAGGATGGCCAATTCGACCGTCAACCCCACCTCGGCTCGTTCAAAGGCTCCGGGGACATCGGCTATTCGGCCGATAACGCCATGGTGCTTCTGCCCGAATGGGATCCCTTTGACGACAAACCGCCGGAGAACCGTCATAATGAACTGTGGCTGGTGGCCAGTCGCGAGCAGAGTCCGGGCAGAATTGCCTCCTACCGGCTCGACTACCCCTACTGGGGGTTTAAGGAAGAAGAGTGATCCTTCAGCCCGCGAGGGTTTGCCGCCACTCAGCAATGAGGGCAAGGCCCTGTTCAGACCGGAGGCGCGCCCGCTCCTTTTTGGGAATTTTCCTGCCGCTCAGGGGAGGAAATAGCCCGAAGTTGACGTTGGAAGGCTGGAAAGGGGTGGAGCTGGAAGCGGTCAGGTGCCCAATCAATGCCCCGTGAGCAGTGGCCGGAGGTGGAACTGACAATGCCCTGCCAAGTGCCAGGCGCCCCCCGTTGATGCCAGCCAACAGCCCCATGGCTGCGGACTCGATGTAGCCTTCGACCCCTGAGAGCTGTCCGGCGATAAACAGGCCTGGCGCCTGGCGCATCTGCAGGGTGGCTTCGAGCACCTGCGGCGCACAGACAAAGGTGTTCCGGTGGATGGATCCGAGACGGAGAAAAACCGCCCGCTCCAGCCCCGGAATGGTGCGAAAGACCCGCTGCTGCTCAGGGTAGGTCAGCTTGGTTTGAAATCCCACCAGATTGTAAGCAGTGCCTTCTCGATTTTCCGCCCGCAATTGGACCACCGCATGGGGGATTCTACCGGTAACCGGATGGGCAAGGCCAATCGGCTTCATCGGGCCAAAACGGAGTGTCTCCGCACCTCGCTCACACATCACCTCGACAGGCAGACAGCCCTCAAAATATTTCGGATCCTCAAAGGCGTGCAAGGAAACGGTTTGAGCCGAGCCGAGCAAGGCGATGAACTGTTCGTACTGCTCTCGGTCCATCGGACAGTTGAGATAATCACCCGGCCCCTCGTCGTCCCAGCGGGATTTGCGGTATATGATCTTCTGGTCGAGACTGTCAGCCTCAACGATCGGGGCAATGGCGTCATAAAAGGCGAGATGTTCTCCTCCGGTTAACACTTGCAGCTGGTCGGCGAGGGGGCCGGAGAGCAGGGGACCGGCAGCCAGGATGACCGGTGCGGCCGTTGCGTCGGGGATGCATTTCACCTCTTCACGATGGACGGTGATCAACGGATGAGATTCCATGACAGCCGTAAGATAGGCGGCAAACTGCTGCCGATCCACCGCCAGAGCGGTCCCAGCCGGCACAGCGGTGCTGCCAGCGGCCCGCATTACCACTGACCCCAGCAGGCGCATCTCTTCTTTGAGCAGGCCTGCCGCCGAATCAACGGCATTGGAACGAAGCGAATTGGAGCAGACCAGTTCTCCCAACTGCGGCAATTCATGGGCCGGACTGAACCGCTGCGGTTTCATCTCATACAGATCAACATGCACCCCCTGGAGCGCCGCCTGCCAGGCAGCTTCGCAACCGGCCAGACCGCCACCGATCACCGTTATCTGTCCCCTCTTTGTCATCATCTTCCCTTCCCCATAAAAAAAGGCAGGGTGAATGGTTTCACCCTGCCCAGCAATCTCAAAATTAAAAAAGCAGATTAATACCGATAATGCTCCGGTTTGAACGGGCCGTTGACGTCCACACCAATATAATCAGCCTGTTCCTTGGACAATGCGGTCAACTGAACGCCTATTTTGGCCAGATGCAACCGGGCGACCTTCTCATCGAGCTTTTTCGGCAGGAAATAGACCTTGTTTTCATAGGCTGCCGAGTTTGTCCACAGCTCTATCTGGGCCAACACCTGATTAGTGAAGGAGTTGCTCATGACAAAACTCGGATGGCCGGTGGCGCAACCTAGGTTGACCAATCGCCCCTCGGCTAGGACAATCAACCGTTTGCCATCGGGAAAAATCACATGATCCACCTGGGGTTTGATGTTTTCCCAAGGCAGACTGCGGATACCGGCAATATCGATCTCCGAGTCGAAGTGGCCGATGTTACAGACAATGGCTTGATCGGGCATCGCTTCCATGTGCGCCTTGGTAATCACCCGCAGGTTACCGGTGCAAGTGACGAAGATATTACCCTTGGCCGCGGCCTCTTCCATGGTCACCACCCGGTAGCCCTCCATCGCCGCCTGCAGGGCACAGATGGGATCGATCTCGGTCACCAGGACCGTGGCGCCCATGCCGCGCAGAGCCTGGGCACAGCCCTTACCGACATCACCGTACCCAACGATCACCGCGATCTTACCGGCGATCATCACATCGGTAGCCCGTTTGATACCGTCAATCAATGACTCCCGGCAACCGTAGAGGTTGTCGAATTTTGATTTGGTCACCGAATCGTTGACGTTGAATGCCGGGGCCATCAGTTTGCCCTGCTTGGTCATCTCGTAGAGCCGGTGCACACCGGTGGTGGTCTCTTCAGAAATGCCGCGGATATCCTGCATCAGCTCCGGATATTTCTCGTGCATGACCACGGTCAGGTCACCGCCGTCATCGAGGATCATATTGGGTCGCCAGTTGTCCGGCCCGAAAATGGTCTGCTCGATGCACCACCAGAACTCCTCCTCGGTCTCGCCTTTCCAGGCGAAGGTGGGGATTCCGGCAGCAGCAGTGGCGGCGGCCGCATGATCCTGGGTGGAGAAAATGTTGCATGAAGACCACCGCAGCTCGGCGCCAAGATGGACCAGGGTCTCCATCAGGACTGCCGTCTGAATGGTCATGTGCAGGCAACCGCCGATCCGTGCGCCTGTCAGGGGTTTGCTCGCCCCGAATTCCTCGCGCAGGGCCATCAAGCCGGGCATTTCAGTCTCGGCAATGGCGATTTCTTTGCGGCCCCATTCGGCCAGGCTCATATCCGTTACTTTATAATCAGTCATGTGCTGCTCCTACGCTTCCCGCTTACGGAAGCTGTTCATTCTTTAAGAAATAATTACAGTCCGGCGGCACTGCGCAGGGCTTCGACCTTATCGATCCGCTCCCAGGTAAATTCAGGCAGTTCGCGCCCGAAATGGCCGTAGGCCGCAGTCTTATGGTAGATGGGCCGCAGCAGATCCAACTGCTGAATGATCGCCTTGGGCCGGAGATCAAAGACTTGACCCACAATCTCGACCAACCGTTCTTCCGAAATCTTGCCGGTACCAAAGGTCTTGACATTGATCGAAACCGGCTTGGAGATACCTATGGCATAGGCCACCTGGACCTCGACCTCGGTGGCCAGACCGGCGGCTACAATATTCTTGGCAACGTAGCGGCCCATGTACGAGGAAGACCGATCCACCTTGGACGGATCCTTGCCGGAAAAGGCGCCACCGCCATGCGAGCCGCGCCCGCCGTACGAATCGACAATGATCTTGCGACCGGTGACGCCGCAATCGCCGACCGGGCCGCCAATGACAAAGCGGCCGGTGGGATTTATGAAAAATTTGGTGTTTGCATCGATCATATGGGCCGGCAACACCGGCTTGATGATTTCTTCCATCACCGCTTCCTTGAGGTCTTCGTAGCTGACGTCCGGGCTGTGCTGGGTGGACAGAACCACGGCCTCGATCCGTTTGGCCACATTATCCACGTATTCGATAGTCACCTGGCTCTTGGCGTCAGGACGCAGCCAGGGCAAGATACCGGCCTTGCGCACATCGGCCTGCCGTTTGGTCAGGTAATGGGCGTAGGTGATGGGCATGGGCATCAGCACGCTGGTTTCGTCGCAGGCATAGCCAAACATCAACCCCTGGTCGCCGGCCCCCTGGTCAAGATCAAGCCCGCTGCCCTCGTTGACCCCTTGGGCAATGTCTGCCGACTGCTTGTCAATCGAAGTGAGAACCGCGCAGGACTGCCAGTCAAAACCCATGTCGGAGGAATTGTAGCCAATCTCCCGGATGGTTTCACGGACAATGCTGGGCATGTCGACCCAGGCCGAGGTGGTGATCTCGCCGGCGATCATGGCCAAGCCGGTGGTGACCAGGCTCTCGCAAGCGACCCGCGCATGCTTATCCTGGGTGAGAATGGCGTCAAGGATGGCGTCGGAAATTTGATCGGCAACCTTATCCGGATGTCCCTCGGAGACCGACTCGGAGGTAAAAAGATGCGTAGACATATATGTCTCCTTCTGGAGTTCTACAAGCGTAGAGAGAATAAAAGAGCCCTTCTGGATATGTTGATCGTCTTCAAAGATCGGCTGTTATGTGCGCCGAAAAGCAATCAAGGCAGGCGAGAAAGGGGATCAAAAAAAATTGATTAAAAAACTGTAACTATTCAGTAAAATTGGTTTTCGACAACTCCATCATGAAAGCGGGCCACTTACCTTGAAAGAGTAATCTCAAGGCTTCAGACGCAGTCAGTCCTTGTTTTCTGCAGGTCGAGATATAACTCCGTATACGGCAGA